>NZ_JALHLX010000008.1:0-29522 GCF_022844385.1 Hydrogenophaga sp.
TCTGCGCAGCGAAATAAAGGAGGAGGCGGCACCAGCCGCCGGGGGACATTCGCGGAGCAGAGCGCACCGGTGCAACGAGCCCGCGAAAAACGTGGAGCGAAAAATCAAACCTCAGCCGCTTCCACCAAGAACCGAACCCGCCGCTGCCCCTGCCACTCATCCGCATCCAGACGAAACGCGATCTTCACACGGGCCGGCAACGGCTCGGTGTGGCCGAACCAGATGCCGTCCACCGGCTCACCCTGGTGCTTGAGCTTCAGCGCCAGATGCTTCTCGCCCACCAAGCGTTGCGACACCACCTGCACCTCTTCGCAAAACACCGGCGGCGCAAAACCCTGACCCCACACCTCCTTGTGCAGCGTGTCTACCAGGTCGGCGCGCCGGTACTTCGTGTCCAGCGCACCATCGGCCTCGATGCGACGCTGCAGCGTCGCTGCGTCCAGCCACTCATGGGCCACCTGCTGCAACGCGGCTTCGAACGTTTCCAGATGCTCCTCGTCGATCGTGCAACCCGCCGCCATGGCGTGACCGCCGAATCGCAACAACACGCCCGGGTGCCGCTTGGCCACGAGGTCGAGCGCGTCGCGCAAATGGAAGCCCGCGATCGAACGGCCCGAACCCTTGAGCTCGTTCTCCTTGCCCTCCGCGCCACTGGCCGCAAACACAAAGGTGGGCCGGTGCAGCTTGTCCTTCAGGCGCGAGGCCACGATGCCCACCACACCTTCATGGAAGTCCGGGTCGAACACGATGAGTGCCGGCGGCGGCTCTTCCGATTCGTCGAACATCTCCTCGGCCATCTGCAAAGCCTGCTCGCGCATGTCACCCTCAATCAACTTGCGCTCGCGGTTGATGCCGTCCAGCGTGCGTGCGAGTTCGTCGGCGCGCAACGCGTCGTCGGTGGTCAGGCACTCGATGCCCAACGTCATGTCGGCCAGGCGCCCGGCCGCGTTCAGGCGCGGGCCGAGGGCGAAGCCGAAATCAAAACCGGTGGCGGTGTCGGGCTTGCGCGCCGCCACGTTGAACAGCGCCGTCATACCCGGTGGCATGGCGCCGGCGCGCACACGCTTCAAACCCTGGGCCACCAGGCGGCGGTTGTTGGCGTCGAGCTTGACCACGTCGGCCACGGTGCCGAGCGCCACGAGTGGCAGCAACGCGTCGATCTTGGGCTGGGTCTGCGCGGTGAACACACCGCGCTCGCGCAACTCGGCGCGCAGCGCGAGCAACACGTAGAACATCACGCCCACACCCGCAATCGACTTGCTCTCGAAGCCGCAACCCGGCTGGTTCGGGTTCACGATGATGCAGTCCTGCGGCAGCACCACCTCGCCGTTCTGGATGGCGGGCAGGTGGTGGTCGGTCACGATGACCTGAAGCCCCAGATCGCGCGCGGCGCGCACGCCCTCCACGCTGGCAATGCCGTTGTCCACCGTCACCAACACGTCGGCGCCTTGTGCCTTCACGCGCTTCGAGATGGAGGGCGTGAGGCCGTAGCCATCGGTCACGCGGTCGGGCACGAGATAGTTCACGCGGTCGAAGCCCATGGGTGCGCCCAACAGGCGCAGGCCGCGCAGGCCGACCGCGCAGGCGGTGGCGCCGTCGCAATCGTAGTCGGCCACGATGCAGATTGCCTTGTTCGCCGCCATGGCGTCGGCGAGAGCGCGTGCGGCGTCTTGCGCACCCAGCATCTGAGACGGCGGGATCAGGCGGGCCAGCGCGTCGTCGAGTTCGTCCGTGCTGGTGATGCCGCGCGCAGCAAACAGGCGCGCCAGCAGCGGGTGCAGGCCGCCTTGCTCCAGCGCCCAGGCGGCGCGGGGGGGCACGTCGCGGGTGATGATCTTCATAGGGTTTCCAGGGTCTTCCAGGCCGGGGCATTGCCCAGCCACTGTTGGATAAGGCGGCCGGCGCGCGCCACGGCGCCGCGCGGTGCATTGGTGAAACGCTGTGCTGCGCGCTCGCCACACAAAGTGAGTGTGACCGGCTCGCCACGGCGCACGCGTTCCAGCAGGTCTTGGATGTCTCGGCCGTCGAGGTCGCTCCAGGCGTCTTTCCAGCGCGTCCAGTCGGCCTGCAGCGCCGCGCTGCGCAGTGGGTGCGGCATGGCAGGCGCAGCTTGCAGCGTTGTCGGGTGGTCAATGGCACCTGCACCGCTGAGCCAGAAGCCGTTGACCGGGTGCAGGCGCAGCGCCTCGCGCGCATCATGAGCGGGGTGGGTGTAGAACAGCATCTGCGCTTCGCTCTGCAGGCGCTTGAGCAACTGGCCGCCAGCGGGGTTGGCCGAACTGTCGGTCATCCACGCTTCCACCGAGCGGCCGCCCACGCGGTCCAGGCTGGCGCAGGCGATGCCGCGCAACACTTCGCCGCTGGCGTGCCAGCGCGTGGCCGACTCAAAGCGCATCGTAATGCCGTCCTCCGCGCAGTAGGGTGCGAGCGCGTCGAACAGCGGGCGCGCGTGTTCGTCGGTCAACCCCAACTGGTCGCCGGGCAGCAGCGTCACCTGCTCCATGCCCACCTGAAAGTGGCAGGGCGTGAACCAGGCTTGCGGGGTTTCGGGTGTATAGCTCTGCGCGGCCGCCCAGGGCAACAAGCCGTCGGGGTAGGCCGAGCCGTCGGCACGCAGCAGGCCGATGGCCTGCGCCAATGCACGTTCGTGCGGCGCGCTCAGGCTGTGGTCGGTGCCGCTGTCGGTGTGCACAGGCTGCAGCTGGGCCAGCAAGGCGGTGAGGTGGGGCAGTGACAAGCCCGGCAGCAAGGCCCGGCAGGCGGGGTCGCTGGCGCTGGCGAAGGGAACCAGCAGGTGCGTGGCAGGCTCAGAGGCCATGTGGGGAGCGGGCATGACGCGATTGTCGGGGATGCCACAATGCCCGCTGGACCTCACATGCAAACTCCCTACGAACTCATTCTCGGCTGGCGCTACACGCGCGCCGGCCGCGCCACCCGGCGCAACGGCTTCATCTCCTTCATCTCGGGCGTCTCCATGCTGGGCATTGCGCTGGGTGTGGCCGCACTCATCATCGTGCTCTCGGTCATGAACGGCTTCCAGAAGGAAGTGCGCGACCGCATGCTCGGTGTGCTGTCGCACATCGAGGTGTTCGAGCCCGGTGGCCAGGCCATTCCCAATCTCGCCGACACGCTGGCACGCATCGAGCGCCACCCCGAGGTGGTGGGCGCTGCTCCTTTCGTGGGCGCGCAGGCACTGATCGCGCGCGGCGAAGACATGAAGGGTGCGCTGGTGCGCGGTATCGACCCCGCGCTCGAACCCAAGGTGACCGACCTCGCGGCCCAGCTGGCCGACACCGTGCTGCCTCGTTTGGTGCCCGGTGAGTTCGGTGTGATCCTTGGCGGCGAACTCGCGCGCAGCCTGGGCGTGATCGCGGGCGACAGCGTCACGCTGATCGCTCCCAGTGGACAAGTGACGCCAGCCGGCGTGGTGCCGCGCATCCGCCAGATGACGGTGGTGGGCACCTTCGATTCGGGCCACTACGAATACGACTCGGCGCTGGCCCTGCTGCACCAGGAAGACGCTGCACGCATCTTCCGCGTGGAAGGCCCGACCGGCGTGCGCGTGAAGATCAAGGACCTGCACGCCGCGCGCGAAGTGGCCGTGTCCATCGCCGCCGACCTCGACCCCGGCCTGCTGGTGCGCGACTGGACGCGCCAGAACCGCACCTGGTTCGCGGCGGTGCAGCTTGAAAAACGCATGATGTTCATCATCCTCACGCTCATCGTGGCGGTGGCGGCCTTCAACCTCGTGTCCACGCTGGTGATGACGGTGACCGACAAACGCGCCGACATCGCCATCCTGCGCACGCTGGGCGCGAGTCCACAAAGCATCATGGGCGTGTTCATGGTGCAGGGCGCCATGGTGGGCATCATCGGCACCGGCGCGGGCCTGCTGCTCGGCCTGGGCATCGCCTTCAACATCGACACCCTGGTACCCGCGCTGGAGCGCCTGCTGGGCGCGAGCTTCCTGCCGCAGGACATCTACCTCATCAGCCGCATGCCCAGCGATCCGCAACAGGCCGACATCCTGCCCGTGGCGGTGATCTCGCTGATCCTGTCGTTCCTGGCCACCATTTACCCGAGCTGGCGCGCGAGCCGCGTCAACCCTGCCGAAGCCCTCCGCTATGAGTGAAATCGTTCTCCAGGCCACCGGCCTCACCAAACGTTTCACCGAAGGCCGGCTCGACGTCACCGTGCTCACCGGCGTGGACCTCTCTGTGCGCAAGGGTGAGACCGTGGCCATCGTGGGCGCTTCGGGCTCGGGCAAGAGCACCTTGCTGCACCTGCTCGGCGGGCTGGACGCGCCCACCAGTGGCAGCGTGCAGCTCATGGGACAAACCATGTCGGGTCTGAGCGCCACGCAGCAGGGCGTGTTGCGCAACCAGCACCTGGGCTTCGTGTACCAGTTCCATCACCTGCTGCCCGAGTTCAGCGCGCGCGACAACGTGGCCATGCCGCTGTGGATTCGCCGCATGCCGCGCGCAGAAGCCGCCGAGCAGGCGCGCAAGATCCTCACCCGCGTGGGCCTGGCCGAGCGCCTGGGCCACCGACCGGCCGAGCTCTCGGGCGGCGAGCGCCAGCGCGTGGCCATCGCGCGTGCACTGGTGACGCAGCCCGCCTGCGTGCTCGCCGACGAGCCCACCGGCAACCTCGACCGCAACACCGCCGAGGGGGTGTTCCAGCTCATGCTGGAACTGGCGCGCGATCAGGGCACGGCCTTCATCGTCGTCACCCACGACGAGACCTTGGCGGCGCGCTGCAACCGCGTGCTGCGGTTGACCACGGGCGTGCTGACTTAGGGCGATCCGCCGCCGGGCCGCCCCCAAGGCGGGTCAGCCCCCTCGGGGGGCAGCGACCCGCGCAGCGGCGGAGCGTGGGGGCTCACGGTTTGATGCGGACAAAACGAAGGGGCTTCTCCAACCCCTGCACGTGCATCAGCATCGTCGTGCCCCGCACTTCCAGCCGCTGCGCCTTTTGCAGCGCATCCAGATAACGCGTTTCCTGCTCGTCCACCGCCGGTGCACACGCCATGCGCGTGCCAGCCAGCTGCCCGAGCGCAATGCGGTCCTGCATCAGCGTGTAGGAGCCAAAGAAACGGTTGCACGAGCTGTTGCCGGTCACGCGACCGGCTTCGGGAAAGGCGAGCGTGGCCTGCACGCGATCAAGCACACCGCGCCCGCCCAGGTCTTCAAGTCGCCATTCGCTGCCCACCAGCGGCGCAGCGCCGGGCGCACCCGGCAGTGCGCAGGCGGTGAGCGACAACAACAGAGGTGCGGCGAACCAGGAAAGGCGGGGCATGGTGTGTCCTTGGGTGGTGGAGCCGGCCCTCGTTCGGGCTTGTCGGCACAATGCCCCTTATACCGCCATGTGGATCGACTCTCACTGCCATCTGGACGCGCCCGAGTTCGGCGCCGACCACGCGCTCGCGCTGAGCCTGCGCGAACGCGCAGCCGCGCTGGGCGTGGGCCTGTGCGTGATCCCGGCGGTGGAACGCGCCAACTTCGACACCGTGCGACGGCTCGCGCACCGCACCCAGGACGCCTACGCACTGGGCATCCACCCTTTGTATGTGCCGCAGGCGCAAGACACCGATCTGGACGCGCTCGATGCGGCACTCACCGAACACCGCGACGATCCCCACCTGGTGGCCGTGGGCGAGATCGGACTCGACTTCTTCGTGCCCGCGCTGTGCACCACCGAGATGCGCGAGCGCCAGGCCTTCTTTTACCGCGCGCAACTGCGGCTGGCGCGCCAACACGGCTTGCCGGTGATCGTGCACGTGCGGCGCAGCGCCGACAAGCTGCTCAAGCACCTGCGCGAGCTGCCCACGGGCGGTGGCATCGCACACGCGTTCAACGGTAGCGAGCAACAGGCACAAGCCTTCCTGGGTCTGGGTTTCAAGCTCGGCTTTGGGGGCGCGGCCACGTTCGAGCCTGCGCGGCAGTTGCGCCGCCTCGCCGCCGAATTGCCGCTCTCGGCGCTGGTGCTGGAAACCGACGCGCCCGACATTCCCCCACACTGGCTGTACGCCACCGCAGCCCAACGGGAAGCCGGACAGGCACACGGCGTCAACAGCCCAGCCGAGTTGCCGCGCATCGGCGCCGTGGTGGCCGAACTGCGTGACATACCCGTCGGCGCGTTGATGCAAGCCACCACCGCCAATGCCGTGGCCGCCCTGCCCCGGCTGGCAGCACTGCTGGCCAAACCATGAGCCGGCTGCTGGGTCTGGCGCCGGTGCTGGACGGGAACACACGCTTGCTGGTGCTCGGCAGTTTTCCGGGCGTGGCCTCGCTGCGGGCCCGGCAGTACTACGGCCATCCGCAAAACCACTTCTGGAAGATCCTGGGTGCGCTGTGGCTGTTGCCGTTGCCAACCATGGCCTACCCCGAGCGGGTGGCCGCCCTGCTGGACCACGGTCTGGGTGTGTGGGACGTGTACGGCGCCTGCGAACGCGAGGGCAGCCTGGACACGAACATCCGCAACGGCGAGGTCAATGATTTTGCGTGGGTGCAACGCTCATGTCCGCGGCTTGAAGCGATCGCACACAACGGAGGCGAGAGCTTTCGCCATGCGCGGCACACGGAGAAACTCGGTGTGCCGGTCTACAAGCTGCCGTCCACCAGCCCGGCCAACGCCAGTTGGAGTTTTGACCGCAAGCTCGCGGCATGGTCCGAGGTGTTGCTGCGCCACACTTGAGTGCGCAGCGACCAGGCAGAACCGGTCAGCCGACCAGGGCTTCTCGCACGGCAGCGAGTTGGCGGCGCGAGACCGCGAGGCGCTCCTCGACGCCATCGAGCCGCACCGTCCAGCCTTCGCCCTCGACCGGATCGTTGTGCTTCTCCACCGCGCGCACGGCGCGGCGCGACACCAGCGCATTGCGGTGCACACGCACGAACAGGTGGGCGTAGCGCTGCTCAAGATCGCTCAGCGCGCCGTCAAAGATGTGTTCCTTGTCGGCCGTGCGCACGGTGATGTACTTCAGCTCGGCCTTGAGGTAGATCACGTCGGCCAGGGCCACACGTTCGCTGCGGCCACGCTCCTGGATGATCAGGCTCTCGGGCAGGCCCACGTCCACCGCGGCCTCGGCGCGCAGGCGCTGCACCTTCTGCAAGGCCTGCTGCAGGCGTTCGCGGCGCACCGGCTTGGTCAGGTAGTCCACGGCTTCCAGTTCGAAGGCCTGCACCGCGTGTTCTGCATAGGCGGTGATGAAGACCACCGCGGGCGGGGCTGCCAGCTCGCGCAGGGTCTTGGCCAGCGCCATGCCGTCCACGCCGGGCATGTGGATGTCCAGCAGGACCAGGTCACACCCGGTGCGCTGGATCTGCTCCATCGCCTGCACCGCGTTGCCCGCCTCGCCCACCACGTCCACGCGCGGCTCGCTGCATTCGCCCAGCAGCGTGCGCAGCCGCGATCGGGCCAGCAATTCATCGTCGACGATCAGTACCTTCAGTGTCATGTCACGCTCCAAAGCCAGACCGGTTCAATACCCGCTTATACCGGTATTTCAAGGCGAACCTGAAACACCCCGTTGACCAATGCGCTCTGGAAGCGCCCCTGCACATCGTGCAAGAGCGCCAGGCGCTGCCGCACGTTGTCCAGTGCCAGGCCATTGCCCCGGCGTCCACTGCCTGCCGGCACCGTGTTGGTCACCTTGATCACGACCAGACTGCCGCGCCGCTGGGTGCTGATGCGCACCACCGCGCCCGAGGGGCTGGGCTCCACACCGTGTTTCACCGCATTCTCCACCAGTGGCTGCAGGATGAGGGGCGGCAATTTGGCCTTGGAGGCCGAGTCATCCACGCTCCACTCCACCTTGAGGCGATCGCCAAAGCGCACCTGCTCGATGGCCAGGTAGTGCTCGGCCAGCTCCAGCTCCTGCCACAGCGGCACAGCTTCTTGCGCATCGGCCAGGGCATGGCGGAACAGCTCGCTCAGGTCTTCCAGCAGGTTTTCGGCCTTGGCGGGTTCCTCGCGCACCAGCGCGATGGCGCTGTTGAGCGTGTTGAACAAAAAGTGCGGCCGGATGCGCGCCTGCAGCTCGGCCAGCCGCGCGGTGGTGCCCGCGGGCATGCGGGCCTTGGCACGCCACACCAGCGCACCCACCAGCACCGCGGACACCAGAGCACCCGATGCGCCACTGGCCACCCAGGGCGCCGGGTTGGCCAGGCCCATGAGCACAAGCAGGCCGCAACCGTAAAGCCCCGCCAGCACACCCAGGCCCACACCCGAGGCCCACTGGGCCTGCACTTCCATGCGCCCAAGCTTGCGTTTGAGTGCGCAGACAGCCAACAACCAGGCCAATACGGCAGGCAAGGCTGCGCCTGTGAGCACCGCCATCTGGGTGATCCAGCCCACCGGATGTTCGGCGCCGAAGATGGCCGCCACCGCCACGATGGCCTGCACGAACAGCACCGCGCGCAGCACCACACCGACCTGGCAGGTGTCGAACACGCGGTCGCGCGCACGCACGTGCTCGGGCATCTCTTCGAGCGACTGCGTGCCCAGGGTGCTGGGCAGATCCTGGAAGGTCGATAAAATTCGGGAGTCTTTCATGGGGCGTGCATCAATGCTCGGGTCGTTTGACGTGGGATTGTGCGCGGGTCGGGGCCCAGCGCCACGAAAGTGCACGGCGCCTCGATCTAAAGATCCACCCGCCTCCCGTTGTCGCCCCTTGTTCTGCGGTCTTCCGCTTCCTCATTTCTCTCCAAAGCCGCTGGCAACACCATGTCCACCAACCAACTCGACAAGAAATCCGAAGCCTGGTCTGCCCTATTCTCGGAGCCCATGAGCGAGTTGGTCAAGCGCTACACCGCCAGCGTCTTCTTTGACAAACGCCTCTGGCAGGCCGACATCACCGGCAGTCTCGCCCACGCCGAGATGCTGGCCGCGCAAGGCATCATCGGCGCGGCCGACCTGGCCTCCATCCAGCAAGGCATGACGCAGATCACCTCGGAAATCGAGGCCAGCAGTTTCGAGTGGAAGCTCGATCTCGAGGATGTGCACCTCAACATCGAAGCCCGCCTGACCCAACTGGTGGGCGACGCCGGCAAACGCCTGCACACCGGGCGCAGCCGCAACGACCAGGTGGCCACCGACGTGCGCCTGTGGTTGCGCAGCGAGATCGACCTCATCATCCCGCTGCTGGGCGAGCTGCAAGGCGCGCTGGTGGACGTGGCCGAAAAAAACGTGGAAGTGATCATGCCCGGCTTCACGCACCTGCAGGTGGCGCAGCCGGTGAGCTTCGCGCACCACCTGCTGGCCTATGTGGAGATGTTTTCGCGCGATGCCGAGCGCATGGTCGACGTGCGCCGCCGCACCAACCGCCTGCCACTGGGCTCCGCCGCATTGGCCGGCACCACCTACCCGCTGGACCGCGAACGTGTGGCGCGCAGCCTGGGCATGGTGGACGAGCACGGTGAACCGCAGGTGTGCCAGAACAGCCTGGACGGCGTCAGCGACCGCGACTTCGCCATCGAGTTCACCGCTGCGGCCAGCCTGTGCATGGTGCACATCAGCCGCTTCAGCGAAGAGCTGATTCTGTGGATGAGCCAGAACTTCGGTTTCGTGAAGATCGCCGACCGCTTCACCACCGGCTCGTCGATCATGCCGCAGAAGAAAAACCCCGACGTGCCCGAACTCGCGCGCGGCAAGACAGGCCGCGTGGTGGGTCACCTCATGGGGCTGATCACGCTCATGAAGGGCCAGCCGCTGGCCTACAACAAGGACAACCAGGAAGACAAGGAACCGCTGTTCGACACGGTGGACACCTTGAAGGACACGCTGCGCATCTTCGTGGAGATGGTGGGCGGTCAGCTGAACCCGGCCACAGGGGCGAAGGAAGGCGGCATCACCGTCAATGCCGTGGCGATGGAAGAGGCCGCCAGACGAGGCTACGCCACCGCCACCGACCTGGCCGACTACCTGGTGAAGAAGGGCCTGCCGTTCCGCGACGCGCACGAAACCGTGGCCCATGCCGTGAAGGCCGCCGTGTCGCACAACTGCGACCTGTCGGAGCTGCCGCTGGCGGTGCTGCAGGGCTTCAACGCATCGATTGAAAAGGACGTTTACGAGTGCCTGAGCCTGCGCGGCTCACTCAACGCACGCAACACGCTGGGTGGCACGGCGCCCGCGCAGGTGCGGCACCAGATCGCGCGCCACCGCCAGCGCCTGGCCTGAGCGCCGGTTTCAGTTGCAGTCGGGCTGCGGCACCTCGGTGCAGCGCTGAAAGGCCTCGGGCTTGAGGCCGCCACCGACCAGGCGGTACTGGTCAAAACACGCGACGCTGGCCGCATAGCGATGCCAGCGCGCCTCGCAGGCGGTCGTGCCGGGTGGCAACGGGGCGTCGGCAGGCACGACACGGTTGAGGTAGCGCTGCGGGACATCGGACATGACGCCATAGGACACCCGGCCCGAGTCGTCGGTCCAACGGACCAGCTCGGCGGACATCGCAGCGCACGGCAGGGCCACAGCCAGCGCCATGACAAGGGTTCTGAGCTTCATGATGACTGGGAGTGTGCCTGCAGCCGGTGGTTCCCGTTGCCTTCCGCGCCCTACACTGGATGGGCCATGACCGCTTCAACGTCCGCGCTCATCACCGCCCTGATGGAACCCTCGCGCTACCCGCACCCGGCGCCGCGCGTGGAACGGGTGGAAACCCACGGCGCCTGGGTGCTGCTGGCGGGTGAACACGCCTGGAAGATCAAAAAGCCGGTGCGCCTGCCCTTCATGGACTTCAGCACGCTCGCCCTGCGCCGCGCGGCCTGCCAGGCCGAGGTGCGGCTGAACCGGCGTTTCGAGACCAGCAACCCGGCGACACACCTCTACCTGGACGCGCGGCCCATCCTCGGCCCGGCCGACCAGCCCCGTTTTGGCCAGGCTGGTGCGGACGATGACATCGCCATCGATTGGGCGGTGCACATGCGCCGGTTTGACGAAGCCCTGCGGCTGGACCACCTGTGCGCGCGAGGCGACCTGAAGCCCGAACACCTCGCATCGCTGGCGCAGTGCATGGCCAGCTTCCAGGCCGCGGCTGCGGCGGCGGTGGCAACCGCGGACAGCGTGTCAGACAGCCTGGCCTTTGCCCGCGACAACCTCACCACCTTGCGCGACGGGTTGAACGAGGCTGGCGATGCGGCAAAACTCGAACAACTGAGCGAGTGGACCGAATCCAGCTTTCAAACACTCGCACCGCTGATGGCGCAACGCCTCAAAGACGGCCGCGTTCGCGAAGGCCACGGCGACCTGCACCTGGCCAACCTGGTGCTCATCGGCAACGAAGTCGTGCCCTTCGACGGCATCGAGTTCAACGACGCGCTGCGCTGGATCGACGTGGCCAGCGACATGGCCTTTGTCTGGATGGACCTGCTAGACCACAGCCAGCCCGGTCTGGCCAACGGCCTGCTCAGCGACTGGCTGGATGGCAGTGGCGACACCAGCGCGCCCGACGTGCTGCCGTTCTTCGCGGTGTACCGCGCGCTGGTGCGTGCCAAGGTGGCGGTGATCCGCAGCGCGCAGGCGGGTGCCGACGAGGCAGCTTCGCTGAAGGAAGCGCAGGGCTACACCGCGTTGGCCCAACGCATCGCGCAACCACCCGCGCCGCAACTCGTCATCACCCACGGTCTCTCGGGCAGCGGCAAGACCTGGGCCTCCAGCCGCTGGTTGCAGGCCGAGGCCAGCGGCCGGGCGATCCGCCTGCGCTCCGACGTGGAGCGCAAGCGCCTGCACGGCCTGGGCGCCACGCAGGCCAGCGGCTCGGGCCTGAACACCGGCCTGTACAGCCCGCAGGCGCACACCGACACCTACGCCCACTTGCTGGAGCGTGCCCGGCACCTGCTGCAAGGCGGCTGGTCGGTGCTGGTGGACGCGGCCTTTCTGCGGCGCCACGAGCGCGAGGCCTTTGCCGCGCTGGCGAATGCCATCAACTGCCCGTTCCACATCCTCGCCACCGAAGCACCGCTGGCCGTTCTGCGCGAGCGCATCACCGCGCGCCAGGCGCGCGGCGCCGACGCTTCGGAAGCCACCTTGATCGTGCTGGAGCAGCAACTGGGTTGGCTGGAATCCTTGTCCGCCGCCGAGCGCGCGCACTGCCTGCCCGACGCGGCCTGACACCCGCCCGAAAAAATTTCAATCCACCCTGTCCCGCTTTCACAAGCCAGGGACCGGGGGCGCCGCTACCATCAGGCCCAGACCAGCCCCAACAACATTGGAGACTCCATGACCGTCATCACCACCGTCGAAGACCTGCGCGTGCTCGCCCAGAAGCGCGTGCCGCGCATGTTCTACGACTACGCCGACAGCGGCTCGTGGACCGAGGGCACCTACCGCGCCAACACCGAGGACTTCCAGAAGATCAAGCTTCGCCAGCGCGTGGCGGTCAACATGGAAAACCGCAGCACCCGCAGCACCATGGTGGGGCAAGACGTGGCGATGCCGGTAGCGATTGCGCCCACGGGCCTGACCGGCATGCAGCATGCCGACGGTGAAATTCTGGCCGCACGTGCCGCCAAAAAGATGGGCATTCCGTTCACGCTCTCCACCATGAGCATCTGCTCGATTGAAGACGTGGCGCAGCACGCGGGCGAGGGTTTCTGGTTCCAGCTGTATGTGATGAAGGACCGTGCCTTCATCGAGCGCCTGATCGACCGCGCCAAGGCCGCACGATGCTCGGCGCTGGTGCTCACGCTCGATCTGCAGATCCTGGGCCAGCGCCACAAGGACCTGAAAAACGGCCTGTCGGCGCCGCCCAAGCTCACCATCGCCAACATGATCAACATCGCGACCAAGCCGCGCTGGGCGCTGGGCATGCTGGGCACGAAGCGCAAGCAGTTCGGCAACATCGTCGGCCACGTGAGCGGCGTGGCCGACATGAGCAGCCTCTCGGCGTGGACGGCCACGCAGTTCGACCCGGCGCTCAACTGGGGCGACGTGGAATGGATCAAGAAGCGCTGGGGCGGCAAGCTGATCCTCAAGGGCATCCAGGACGTGGAGGACGCGAAGCTGTCGGTGGCCTCGGGCGCCGACGCGCTGATCGTGAGCAACCACGGCGGGCGCCAGCTTGACGGGGCACAAAGCAGCATCGAGGCATTGCCAACCATCGTGGACGCGGTGGGCAGCCAGATCGAGGTGCACATGGACGGCGGCATCCGCAGCGGCCAGGACGTGCTCAAGGCCCGTGCGCTGGGTGCGCGTGGCGTCTACATTGGCCGCCCCTTCCTGTACGGTCTGGGCGCCATGGGCGAAGAAGGCGTGACCAAGTGCCTGCAGATCATCCACCGCGAACTCGACCTCACCATGGCCTTCTGCGGCCACACCAACATCGAGACGGTGGACAAATCGATTCTGTTGCCGGGCACCTTTCCCACGGCCCTGTCATGAACACACCCGCGCCGGCGCACAAGCCCCGCACCTCCAAACTCTGGCTGGGCATCAGCGTGGTGCTGATGCTCGTGCTGCTGGTGGGCGCGGCCACCACGGCCAGCATGTACGAGCAGCTCAAGGCACAGATCGTGCACCTGAAGGAACGACTGGCGGTCACGCCGCAGGTGCGCTACGTGTCGGTGCTGCTGGATGCGCAGGAACTGCCCGCCCTGCTGGTGACCCTGGACCCGCAGGCCGGCGTGTTGCAGGTGCAGCGGCTCAACGAGGTGAAGGAAGGGCGCGAGGACAGCATGCAGTTGTGGGCGCTCTCAGCCGACAAGTCGCCGCGCTCGCTGGGCGTGATCGAGAGCAAGTTCAAGACCTTCCAGCTGCCGGCAAAAGAGGCCGCGCTGGCGGGCGTGACCAAGCTGGCGATCAGCGTGGAAAACAAGGGCGGCGTGCCCGAACAGGTCGGCCCCCGTCTGCCCTACCTGTTCCAGGGCTGGCTGATCCAGAAGGCGATCTGACCGGGCTCACTTGAGCTCATATTCAAAAGTGCTGACGACCCGCAGCCGCTTCATGCGCGAGCTGCCGTCGTCGAAGTCGTTGCCATCGTCGCCGGTGATGCGGATCACGCCTTGGTTGGCGTTCTTCAGCGGGCCGAGTTCGGCACCCGCTTCGGCTGCGAACTTGTCGGCTTGCTCTCGTGCATTGCGCGTGGCCTCGGCCAGCAGCGGAGCTTTCACGTCGTTGAAGCCGCGCAGCTGAAAACGCGGGCCGCTGCGGCCTCCTTCGTTCTCACCACCCAACTGCACACCGGCCTGGATCAGCGGGTCCACCGCGCGGGCTGCAGCTTCCACCTCGGCCACGCGGGCCGACTTCACCAGCACCTGCCCGGTGCCATTGAAGCGGAACGGCTGGTTGCCCTGCGCGTACTCGCGGGTGAACAGGTCTTGCACCTGCAGCGGCTTGGCTTCCACCTCGGCGTCGGTGAAACCGCGCTCCTTCAAGAACGCGGCGACCTTGTCACGATCACCAGCCAGTGCCTGCTGCACACCACCAAAATCGTTGCCCGCGCGGCGGAACGACAGCGTCCACACGGCAAAGTCGCTCTCCACGTCTTTTTCGGCCAGGCCCTTGACCGTGACCGAGCGGTCCGACATGCGAAAACGCTCCAGGCCCTGGCTCACGGCGAAGCCGGCGATGGCAATGCCGGCGGCGATCAACAGGGCGGTGACGAGGCGGGCGATGGTGTTCATGAAAAGTCCTCCTGAAGCGGTGCGCCGGCCGGTGGCCAGCGTCTCGCACCATGGTAATCCCGCTATGCTCGACCGCGTGAACGCCCCCACCGACGAGACCCTGCCCCGGCGCATTGCCCACCTGGACATGGACGCGTTTTTTGCGTCGGTGGAGTTGCTGCGCTACCCGCAACTCAAGGGCCTGCCGGTGGTGATCGGTGGCGGGCGGCGGCGCGAAGACGACCTGCTGCAGCGCCTGCGCGAGGCCTACCCCGACCGCGAATGGGCCACCGACAGCCTGGACCACATCCCGGTCGATTTTTTTCCGCGCCTGGCCGGCTACACCGGACGCGGCGTGGCCACCACCGCCACGTACGCGGCGCGCCAGTTCGGCGTGGGCTCGGCCATGGGACTGATGAAGGCCGCCAAGCTGTGCCCGCAGGCCATCCTGCTGCCGGTGGACTTTGAAGAGGTGCGCCGCATCTCGCGCCTGTTCAAAAGCACCATCCGCGAGATCGCGCCGGTGGTGGAAGACCGGGGCGTGGACGAGGTCTACATCGACTTCACCCACGTGCCCGGTGGCCAGCGCGAAGGCGGGCGGGTGCTGGCGCGGCTGATCCAGAAGAGCATCTTCCAGGTCACGGGCCTGACGTGTTCGATCGGCGTGGCCCCCAACAAGCTCATTGCCAAGATGGCGAGCGAGTTCAAGAAGCCGAACGGTATCAGCATCGTGCAGACCGAGGACCTGCAGACGCTGATCTGGCCACTGCCCTGCCGCAAGATCAACGGCGTGGGCCCCAAGGCCGACGAGAAGCTGCAGGGCCACGGCATCCACACCATCGGTGAACTCGCGCAGCGCGAGCGCGGCTGGTTGATCGACACCTTTGGCAAAAGCTACGGCGCCTGGTTGCATGAAGTGTCATGGGGTCGGGACGAACGCCCAGTGCAAACCGAGAGCGAGCCGGTGAGCATGAGCCGCGAGACCACCTTCGAACGCGACCTGCACGCCGTGCGCGACCGCGCCGAGCTCGGCGCCATCTTCACGCGGCTGTGCGAACAGGTGGCCACCGATCTGAGCAACAAGGGCTACCTGGGCAAGACCATCGGCATCAAGCTGCGTTACGACAACTTCCAGAGCGTGACGCGCGACGTGACCCTGGACCACTTCACCGCCGACCCCGCCACCATCCGCCGCCAGGCCGGCCTGTGCCTCAAGCGGGTGGACCTGTCACGGCGCATCCGCCTGCTGGGGGTGCGGGTGGGCAAGCTCGTCAAGCCCGGGACAGACGGCAGCGTGCCGCAGGTCTACAGTGATCCGGCTTCCTCACCCCCACCACGAGACCAGACCCGCCATGACCGCAACGACCTGCTTTTCCCTGAGCTCGACGGATAACGTCGCCCACCTGGTGATGAGCCGCCCGGCCGAGCTCAACACCATGAACCCGACCTTCTGGCGCGAGCTCGACGAAGTGCTGACAAGGCTGCACAACGAAGGCACCGCCCGCGCCCTCGTGATCAGCAGCACCGGCAAGCACTTCAGCGCCGGCATGTCGCTGGAGACCTTCGCGGGCGCCATCACCATGGATGACCAGAGCCCCGAAGGCCGCGCCGCCATCTTCGACCTGCTCACCGACATGCAGGCCACCTTCACCAAGCTGGAGAACCTGCGCATCCCGGTGATCTGCGCCATCCAGGGCGGCTGCATCGGTGGCGCGGTCGACATGGTCACGGCCGCCTGCATCCGCTACGCGAGCGCCGACGCCTTCTTCTGCATCCAGGAAATCAACATCGGCATGGTGGCCGACGTGGGCACGCTGCAGCGCCTGCCCAAGCTGATCCCGCTCGCTGTCGTGAAGGAGCTGGCCTACACCGGGCGGCGCCTGAGCGCGGACAAGGCGATGGGCCACGGCTTGGTCAACGAAGTGTTCGACACGCACGAGGCCACGGTGGCCGCGGCGATGCAGTGCGCCAAAGAAATCGCATCCAAGCCGCCAGTGGCCATCTGGGGCACCAAACAGGCGGTGAATTACGCGCGCGACCACTCGGTGGAGGACAGCCTGCGCCAGATGGGCTGGCTGCAGGGCGCGGTGTGGAGCAACGCGCATGTGCGCGAGGCGATCACGGCCATGAAGGAGAAACGCGCGGGCGACTTCACGCCGCTCTCGGCCTTGCAGTCATTCAAGACATTGGGCTGAGCGTTCGCCTCAAGCCCTCATCTGCATGTCGACGTGGGTGAGCGAGTGAACAGCCTCGTAGCTCGCACTCACCACCTCGACAGCTCCTTGCCGCTCAAGCTCTGCGGCGCTGAACCCGGCCTGCGCCAGCTCCGCAACGGCTGACTGTTCGTAGCCCGTCACGAGCAACGCCCCATCCACACCGGCGTCCGCGCCCCGGATGCGCTGCTCGGCGGTCATCTCGGGCGTGAGGCCGCTGCGCAGCAGGTGAGCGCTGCTCAGGCCCCGCTGCGCGGGAAGCATGGGCAGCACCACATGGCTCAGCCAGGATCCAAGCGACGCCTCCTTCCCGGGAACGGGCTTGAAACGCAGCAGCAACCCAAAATGCCCCATGCCATGCCCGTGGCTGCTGACCACCGAACACAGGCCCCGCGTCATGCCCCGGTAGTTCGGCATCATCTTCTGCGTCCAGGGCGAGGGTTTGTTGAGGCGCTCGAGGTAAGCGGGTGAGGCCAGCGTTTCCAGGTGCTCGACTTCGTAGAGCACCAGGTACCTGGGCGCCCCTGAAGTGGCCACCCAGCGTGTACCCCGGAGAAATCCGGGAATCGACAAGCGCTCAGGCAAGTGTTCGTGCGTGTGCCAGTCGTCGTGTTCGATGATGGCTTCTTCGACGATGTCGAAGGTGAGCAGCATGGCGGCCTGGCCTTGAAATGGCATGGGATTTCTTTCTGATGAAGCGGGACCTTGGGTGTCACGGTCCGCCAAAGGTGAAGAGTTGTTCGTTGACTTCCTTCCCCCACTGCGATCCCCGTTGCGTGCGGGCCAGCGCAAAGCCGTGCTTCTCGTAGAGGTGGCGTGCAGCGTGAAGCTCGTCGAACGTCCACAGGTACACCTTGCGGTAGCCGCGCGCACGGCAAAACGCCATGGCGGCCTCAAGCAACTGCGCGCCCACACCCTGGCCGCGCGATGCGTCGGAGGTGATGAACCACCGCAGATGGGCGCCCGCCTCCTCGTGGTGCGTGCCATCGATCACCACCGAGCCTTGGATACCGTCATCGTCCCGGGCAAGCCACAGTCCATCGCGGGTTGAATCGATGTGCAGGCAGAACGCTGCCAGCTCGGTGGCCACCTTGGCCTCGAACGCCACGCCGAAACCCACGGTGTGGGCATAGTACGCAGCGTGCATCTCCACCACACGGCCGATGCAGCCAGGGAGGTAGCCCGCGTGGATGTTCATGGCGCACACAGTCAGGACTGCATGACCAGCTCGTTGAACCCGGTCACCACATCGTACGTGCGCGTGAGCGTGCAGCTCAGCAAAACCAACTCCAATGTGCGCCGAAGGTCGACGCCCGGAGAGAGTCGAAGGGGAGGGAGGGCATGAGTGGAGTGTGACTCGAAACGTCATCAATGACCGCGCGGGGGAACTCTCGCTTCGCCCCACAAGACAAGAAGCTTTCTTGGACCCTTCGCAAGAAATGACTCAACGTTTGCAATCACTTCTCTTCGCCGCGCCTCAGAGAAGGGAATGTCAAGTTCCCAAAGAAGCACATCACCATGGACATCGTACTCAACGATGAACGAACATTTTCCCTGGGCGTCTTCATAGCAGAGCGTCTTGCAATACATGTGCAAGGTTTCAATGCTGACGGTGCATGCATGCGGGGGCGAAGTATTGAACATGGCGTACGTTTCTGATTCTCAACAGGCGAGGCCGGCGGGGGCCATCTCCAGTGCACCTGATCGCGAAGCATTCTGCATGTTGGCTTCCTTCCCGCCAACAACGCGAGCACCTGAGGCGCTTCCCGTTCAGAGGTACAAACAGGCACATCCCTCACCCAACACCCGATCTCCATCCATGAAAACCTTCCACAACCCCCACCACGCCGCCCACGCCGGCCAGCAAGAAATGTTTCGCGGCCGCATGGTGCCGTGCCACGAGGTGCCGGCCCGACTGGACTTTGTGCTGGCCGAGCTGCAGCGTCGCCCGCTGGGTGCGGTGCAAACACCCGAGGTGGAAGAAACGGCGCTGGACGCCGCCATCGGCCGCGTGCACAGCGCCCGGTACCTGGACTTCCTGCGCGGTGCCTGGGCCGAATGGGTGGCCATGGACCCGGGCAACGCCGGGCGCGATGCCTTGCCTTCGGTGTGGCCGCTGGGCAACCGCCATGGCTTTCGCAACGATGTGTTGCCCACCAACTTTGCGGCGCGCCTGGGTCTGTTCAGCTTTGATTCGGGCTCACCGCTCACGGCAGGCACCTGGGCCGCGGCGCGCGGCGGCGCGGCCTGTGCGCTGGCGGCGGCGCAGGACGTGGCCGGTGGTGCGCGCAGCGCATTTACACTCTCGCGTCCACCAGGCCACCACGCGGGGCCCGACTTTCTGGGCGGCTACTGCTTCTTGAACAACGCGGCGATTGCCGCGCAGGCCCTGCGCGACGCGGGCCACGCGAAGGTGGCGGTGCTCGACGTGGACTACCACCACGGCAACGGCACGCAGACGATCTTTTACGAGCGGGCCGATGTGTTGACCGTCTCCATCCACGGCGACCCGGCCACCGAGTACCCGTTTTTCCTGGGCCATGCGGACGAGCGCGGCGCGGGTGCGGGCGAGGGGTTCAACCTCAACCTGCCGCTGCCGCGCGGCACCGGCTTTGACACCTGGCGCAAAACCCTGGACACCGCCCTGCAAGCGGTCCAGCGATTCGGCGCCACAGCCCTGGTGGTGCCCATGGGGCTGGACACCTTCGAGGGCGACCCGATCTCGGGCTTCACCTTGAAGAGCGCCGACTACTTCACCGTGGGCACAGCCCTGACGGGTGCCGGGCTGCCCACGGTGTTCACGTTTGAAGGCGGTTACGCGGTGGACGCCGTGGGCACCAACGCGGTGAACCTGCTGGAAGGTTTCCAGCAGGCCGCCTGATCAGGCGCCGAAAGAGAAGGCGCCGGGGGGCAGGGGTCGGCCCAGTGCGCTGGTGAGCACGGTGTAGTGCATGGTCTCATCGGCCGCCAGGCGCGCGGCCACCTTGGCCAGCTCGCGGTCGCCCAGGGCGGGAATCACGCTCAGGTAGGCGTTGGTCGCACCCAATTCCAGGCGGGCGGCGAGGTCGAGCACGTCGGCCTGGCTCTTGAGCGACGCGGCGTTGAGCGACCTGGCGTAGTCCTCCAGCTTCATCTCGGCCACCGGCTTGCCACCGAGCTTCTGGATGGTGGCGATCAGCGCGTCGCGGTGGGTCTTGTGGTGGCCCTGAAACTGCACCGCCACATCGAGCACGGGCTTTTGCAGCAAGCCGCTGCCGGCACCGAGCTGGTAGGCATTGATGGCTTCGTGCTCCAGGCCCAGCGCCACGTTGAGGATGCCCACGTCCTTGGACATGTCCATCTTCTGGCCATGGTTGGCGGCCAGCACTTCCTGGCCAGCCAGCAGGGCCACGGCGGCGGCGGAGAGCACGCCACCGCTGCGCATGAAGCCGCGGCGCGAGGCAGGGGAAATCAGGGAATCGGGCGTCTGGATCTTGTTCATGGGGAGTCCTTGGTTGGGTGGGGCGATCGGCTGTCCGTCGGCGAGTGCCTTGTGACAACCGTCACGTCGAATACGCAACCCACAGCACCAGTGGATTCACAAAGCCCCCGAAACACGCAGGGCCACTGGCGCTTGAATCCGGTTCATGAGGCGCTGCGTATCCAGAGGGTCAGACCACACCGCCCCCTGCCCAGTGCCCCGGGGGCTTTCGTCAACACCCCACGCCTACTCACCATGCCCATCGTCAATGCCCTCCCCCTCCGGCTGATTCCTTTGGCCGCAGCCGCTGCGCTGCTCTGCACCTCCCCCGCCCACGCCGACACCGGCAAGCTGCTGCTCACCGGCGGCGTGAGCTCTGTTGAAGGCGCGGCCGGCGGCGGTATTTCACCGTGGGCCGTGATCGGCAGCCAGGCCACCGAAGGGGAGGTCGGCGTGTCCGCCTACGCCAGCCGCGCCAATACACGGGACTACAGCCTCAACGCCTACGGTGTGGCCGTGGGCATCCACGACCGCGTCGAACTCTCCGTGGGTCGGCAGGACTTCAACACCGGCATCACCGGCACAGGCCTCGGTCTGCCCGGCCTGCACCTGAAGCAGGACATCGTGGGCGCCAAGCTGCGCGTGGCCGGCGACGCCGTGCTCGACAGCGACAGCCTGATGCCGCAGATCGCCGTGGGTGTGCAGTTCAAGCGCCTGCAGTCGTCGGGCCTGGACGGCACGCTCAGCGCGCTGGGTGCCAAACGCAACGGCGCCGACGTGTATGTGAGCGCCACCAAACTCTTCCTGGCGCAAGGCATCCTGGTCAACGGCACGCTGCGCGCCACCAAGGCCAACCAGGGTGGCCTGCTCGGCTTCGGCGCCACGCTGGGCGGCACCGACAACGGCTACGAACTGCAGCCCGAGATCTCGGTGGCCTACCTGATCAACAGCCAATTGGCCGTGGGTTTCGAGTACCGCGCCATGCCCAACAAACTGCAACGCGCCGGCCAGGCCGCCGGGCTGGGCGACGGTCTGCGCGCCGACGACTGGAAAGACATCTTCATCGCATACGCCCCGAGCAAGAACGTCTCGCTCACCGCCGCCTACGTGGACCTGGGCCGCATCGTGCCGGCCACCACCAGCGGACGCAAACAAACCGGCGTGTACCTCTCGGCCCAGATCACTTTCTGAACCCTTCATCTTTGAGCCTCACCATGAAACACCTCATCACCGCCACCGCCCTCACCCTGTTCGCCCTGGCCAGCGGCGCCACGCTCGCCCAGTCCATGCAACCCGCCCCCTCGGCCGCCAGCGCCTACCCGGTGGCGCCCGCCGCCGGTCTGTACCAGGCCTTTGGCGAAGCAGCCGGCATCCGCAGCCTCATGGACGATTTCGTGGTTCGCCTCAAGGCCGACCCACGCATTGGTGACCAGTTCGCGGACACCAACCTCACCAACCTGGCCAAGTCGCTGAGCGACCAGCTCTGTCAGCTTTCGGGTGGCCCCTGCGTCTACAAGGGCCCCGACATGAAGACCGCACACGCCGACCGCGACACGACCCGCGCCCAGTTCAACGCGCTGGTGGAGGTGCTGCAACAGAGCATGGACGCACGCGGCATTCCGTTCACCCGCCAGAACCAGATGCTCGCGCTGCTGGCCCCGATGCACCGCGACGTGATCACCGTTCGCTGAAACACCACCGAGACCGATCATGAAAAGCCCGAACGCCGTTGCCTGGCTGATCGCCGCCATCCTGTGCCCCCTGGCCGCGCAAGCCGCCACCGTGCAGGTGACGGTGCTCGGTCGTGATGGCAAACCCCTGGCCGATGCGGTGGTGATCGTCGAACCAGCCTCGGGCGCCAAGCCTGCTTCGCCCGCCCCGGTGTCGGCCGTCATCAACCAGCAGAAGATGCAGTTCGTGCCGGGCACCAGCGTGCTGCCGGTCGGCTCCAGGGTGACCTTCACCAACTTCGATACGTGGGAACACCACGTGCGCGGCATGCCCGCTGGCCTGGCATCACTGAACCCGGGAACCCAACCCGGCTTTGAGCTGCGACTGGACGGCAAGGCCGAAGGCAAGGACCCCGCGAGCGCCGAGGTGACGCTGGCCAAGGCGGGTGCCATGCAGCTGGGTTGCCACCTGCACGGATCCATGCGCGGCTTCATCTTCGTGGCCGATTCGCCCTGGACATTGCTGACAGACGCCAACGGTGTCGCCACACTGCAAGGTGTGCCCGAAGGCGCCGCCAAGGTGAGGGTGGTGCACGCGGACCAATTGCTCGAAGGCCCACCGGTCACGGTCAACATCACGCCGGTCACGGCCCTGAGCCTGCCCACACAAGTCCAGCCGCGCCGGCGCCGGCCATGAACACCCTGCCCGCTTTCTTCCATGCCCTGGTGTGGGCATGGGGCAAGCCGGTGCCCCACAATGCCCGCATGAGTGCACAACCCGATGACCAACTGATGGCCCTGATCGACCGCATCGCCCAGCGCGATGAGGCCGCCCTCAAGGCCCTCTACGACCTGACCTCGTCCAAGCTGTATGGCCTGTCCATGCGCGTGGTCGGCAAGGCCGAATGGGCTGAAGACGCGCTGCAGGAAACCTTCCTGCAGATCTGGCGGTCCGCCGGCGACTACCGCGCCTCGCTCAGCCCACCCATGGCCTGGTTGGGCCTGATCGTGCGCAGCCGCTCGCTCGATTATTTGCGCCGGCGCAGCGCCGAGCGCACCCACCTCACCGACGAGATCGACGACGTGATGTCCGACACCATGGAAGGCGATTCGCCCAACCCGATGGACACCACCCTGGCCAGCCAGCAGGCGTGGGCACTGCACCAGTGTCTGGGCAAGCTGGAGAACCGCCAGCGCGAGGTGGTGAGCCTGGCCTACCTGCGCGACCTCAGCCACAGCGAACTGGCCGAGCAACTCAGCCTGCCGCTGGGCACCGTGAAGACCTGGATCCGCCGCGGGCTGGACCAACTGCGCACCTGCATGGCGCGCTTTGCGTGAAGGGACCGGCATGAACCTGATCCAACACCCCGAACTGCTCGACAAGCTGGCCGCCGCCCACGCGCTGGGTACCTTGCGTGGTGGTGCACGCCGCCGCTTTGAAGCCATGGCGCGAGAACAAGCCCCGGTGCGCGCTGCCGCGCTGGTGTGGCAAAGCCGCGTGGCCAGCATGAACGAGCTGCAGACCGCGCAACAACCCGCGCCCGCCGTGTGGACCCGCATTGAGAACCTGGTGCAGGGCGAGAGCCAGCAACAGGCCATGGCCGCTGCGCGCGCCCAAGCTGTGAAGCCCCAGCCCACTGGCTGGCTGCGCAGCCTGGCGCTGTGGCGCGGCGCCACCGCCGCCGGCGCGCTGGCCACGGTGTTTGCGCTCGTCACCGCCGTGGGCCTGCGCGACGACCTGGGCGCGCAGATCAACGAACTGCAGGCCCAACTGTCGGCCACACCGCAGATCGAATACGTGGCCGTGCTCAACGACGACCAGGCCAGCGCTTCCATGCTGGTGACCTTCGACCCGAAAAACGGCAAGCTCACGCTGCAGCGCGTGGGCGGCTTCCAGGAAGCCAGCGACAAGTCGCTGCAGCTCTGGGCCCTGCCGCCCTCGGGCGGACCCCGCTCGCTGGGCGTGCTGAGTCAGGAACGTTTGCTGCAGCTCACGGCCGGCGAGGGCGACGTGCGCGAAGTGCCCGCCCTGGCCATCAGCCTGGAGCCCAAGGGCGGCGTGCCGAGCGAACGCGGCCCGACCGGGCCGGTGCTGTTCAAGGGTGCGCTGATCCAGAAGATGATCTGAATCTGCCGCGCGAGGCGGCTACTGCCGCGCCGTGCGCACGTTGGCCGGCGGCGACTGCGGGTGGCTGGTGCGCCACGGGTTGATGTCCAGCCCGCCGCGGCGCGTGTAGCGCGCGTATACCGCCAGCTTGGTGGGTTTGCAGCGCGCCAGCACATCCATGTAGATGCGCTCCACGCACTGCTCGTGGAATTCGTTGTGGTTGCGAAAACTCACGATGTACTGCAGCAAGCCCGCCTGGTCGATCTGCGGGCCGCTGTAGCTGATCTGCACGCTGCCCCAGTCGGGCTGGCCGGTCACCAGGCAGTTGCTCTTGAGCAGGTGGCTCACCAGGATTTCGTCCACCGGCTTTTCATCAAACGCTGCAGACAGCAGCTCGGGCGCGGGCTGGTAGCGCGTGCACTCCACATCGAGCCGGTCGATCGACAGGCCGGCCAGTTCCTGCACCGTCTCCCGCTCCAGCTGTTCGGGCAGCAGCAGCCTCACGCCGGCGCTGGACTGCAGGGTGCTCCCGTGCCAGATGGCCGCGCTCACGTCCGCCCGGATGCGGTCGCGCACCGCGTCGGCGCTGGCAAATGCCGTGTTGTTGAAGCTGTTGAGGTAGAGCTTGAACGACTTGCTCTCCACGATGTGCGTGCTCTCGCAGGGTACGGTGATGTGGGCCAGGGCCACCTGCGGTTTGCCGCGTGGGTTGAGCCAGCTGAGCTCAAACGCGGTCCACAGATCGGCACCGAGAAACGGCACGCTGCCGGTGATGCCGATCTCGCGGCGCTTGGTCTCGCGCGGCAGGGGAAACAGCAGGCCGGCGTCGTATTGGTCCACGTAGGCCGAGGCCTGGCCAAGCTGCGATTGTTCGGGGGTGTTCTGGGTCATGTCGAGGTCTGTGCAGTCTGGAGGTGCGGAACGATGTGGCCAGCCAGCAGCGCGGCCACTCCGGGTGGCCAGTCGTGGCCCATGCCGTCGATGGACTCGAAGCGCGCGCCGGCGATGCGCGCAGCGGTGTCCTGGCCACAGGCCAGCGGCACCAGCGGGTCGGCCGTGCCGTGCAGCACGAGCGTGGGGCAGGCAATGCGCTGCAACAGGGTGTGGCGCTGGGTGTCGGAGGCCACAGCGAGCAGTTGCCGCGCCACACCATCGGGGTTGTGGCTGCGCACCGCATCGGCCAGCACGCGTTGCTCGAACGCAGGCATGTCTTGCGGGAACGCGGGACTGCCGATCAGGCGGAACATGTTGAGGGCGTGGGCAGCCACGTGCTCGGGACGCTGGCTGCGCGGGCGTTTGAGCAGGGCGCGTGTCACATGCGGACGCGGACCCGGCAAACCAGGCGCACCGCTGGAGCTCATGACGCTGGTGAGGCTGAGCACGCGCTGCGGCACGGTGGCGGCCACGCGCTGCGAGACCATGCCGCCCATGGACACGCCCACCAGGTGGGCGCGCTGCACGCCCAGCGCATCGAGCAGGCCGACGGTGTCTTGCGCCATGTCTTGGAGGCTGTAGGGCGAGCGGATGGGCAGTCCCAGGCGGGACCGCACGAGCTGCCAGCCGATATTGGGCACGCCCAGGTGGTCCAGCTGGCTGGACAGGCCAATGTCGCGGTTGTCGAACCGGATCACCCGGTAGCCGGCCTGCACGATGGCCTGCACCAGCGAGCCAGGCCAGGCGGTGAGCTGCATGCCCAGACCCATGGTGAGCAAGACCGCAGGCGCTTGTTCGTCGCCGTCGCTCTCGTACTCAATGCGCAGGCCGTTGTGGGTGATGTTCATGCCGGGCACGTCAGACGAACTCGCGTTCACGCAGCCACTTGGTGGCGACCCATTTCTCGCCCTCGATCACCGGCGCGCCGCCATGCAAGGTGCGGGTGGAGGGGTGGGGACGGTCGTAGTTGAAGAACACGGCGTTGCCTCGCACGGGCGCCACTTCCAGCCCGGCGTCGGGGAAGGTGGTGCCGCCGCCGCGCGCAGGCTCGCTGAGGTACATCACCAGCGTGGCCAGGCGTTGCCCGCCGCGCTTGAGGATGCTGGGCGTACCGGGTTCGTCGGGGTCGAAGTAATCGTAGTGCGGCTTGTACTCGGCGCCCGGGCGGTAATGCAGCACCTGCAGGCCTTCGCCGTTTTCAACCGGCCAGTTCAGCAGGCGGGCGATGCGCGCCTCGATGCGTGTGACCTCGGCCGTCTGCCCGCGCGCGAAGAAGGTGCCGCTGCTGGTGCGGTCCGGGTTGAGTTCCTCGCCCCCGGTCTTGGTGGCCACGGTGAGCGAGCGCGCGAGTTGCGGGCGCGCCGATTCGATCAGCGCGTCGCATTCGTCGGCGCTCAGCAGGTTGCCGAGCACCACCACGCGCGGCTGGTTGAGCGAGGCAATCACGTCGACCAAACGGTCCCCCGCGTCGATCTGGCGCGGCGACTGGCTCAGGTCCAGATCGGGCAGGAGCCGCGCCCCTTCGCGGCGCACCACCGGTGTGGGCTGCGGCGGCACCACGGCAGGCTCCTTCCATGTGGCCTTCAGTGCCTTGAGCGCAACCACCTCCTGCCAGCCCGACGCCACCATGGACGCCAGCACCGCATCGCGCGAGAACCCGGCCGAGGCTTGCTCCACGATCCACTGGCGCAACTCGATGGTGACGGACTGGTTCATGGCAATGTCCTCAGGACTTGGCCTCGCGGCGGAACACCAGGCGGTCGGGTCCGGAGGCGGCGCTGTTGAAGCGGTACCCTTCCAGATCGAAGTGTTTGAGCTGCTCGGGCGTGCTGGCGCGGTGCTGCACGGCGTAGCGCACCATGAGGCCACGCGCGCGCTTGGCCATGAAGCTGATCACTTTGTAGCCATCGGCCTTGCGCTCTTCAAACACGCAGGTGACCACCCTGGGCACCAACACCTTGCGATCGACCACCTTGAAATACTCTTCGCTGGCGAGGTTGACCACCACCGGACTCAGGTCGGCCCGGGCGCGTTCGTTGAGGTGGTCCGCGATCTGGCGGCCCCAGAACGCGTAGAGGTTCTTGCCGTGGCCAGTGGCCAGGCGCGTGCCCATCTCCAGGCGGTAAGGCTGCATGAGATCGAGCGGGCGCAGCACACCGTAGAGACCGCTCAGGATGCACAGGTGTTGCTGCAACCAGTCGAGGTCGGGCTCGGCCAGTGCCTTCGCGTCCAGCCCGCCATACACGTCGCCGTCAAAGGCCAGCACGGCCTGCTTGGCATTTTTCGGCGTGAACTTCGGGCGCCAGGCCTGGTAGCGCGCCACGTTCAGGCCCGAGAGGGTGTCCGACAGCTTCATGAGGTCGGCAATCTGCTGTGGCGATTGATCGCGCAACACACCGATGAGCTCGGAGGCCTGCTTCACAAACAGCGGCTGGGTGTGGGTGGCGACGTGCGGCGGCGTCTCGTAGTCGAGTGCCTTCGCGGGAGAGATGAGGAACAGCATGTGGAGGGGGGCCGGGCGGATTCGCGGTGGGCAGTCGAACAATGAAAAAAGGCTTCCCGAAGGAAGCCTTGATTATCGCCACCGCACCGCTTCACTTCAGGTCGCCCGCGAGAGACGCCAGCGTTTCCGGGGACACCTGCACATGCGCCGGGTAGTGGGTGTGATCACAGCCGATCTTCACCGCTGCACCGGCCTGAATGGCCGCGCGCATGGGTGGCGTGAATTCGAAGCGCACAAAGTGCACTGCGGAGGTTTTCACTTCGTTTTCGCGGTCCAGGTCTTCGTCGGCAATGGCGTACACGCGCGCATACCCTTCGACCTCGACGAACAGGCGGTCCTCCACGCCGATCAGGCGCGCGAGTTCACGCTTGCGCTCGTTGATGTCGGGGTACTCGATCATCATCGTGGCCTTCCAGTTGTGGCCATCGGGCACCAGCGGCGCGTAGGCCTCGATCTCCTGCTGGATGCCCTCTTCTTCAAACACCTTCTCGATGCGCAGCATCTCCTGGATCTGGTAGCGGATGGTGGTCTCGCTCTCGAACTGCAGGTTGATGTGTTCACCCAGCCGAACACTGCGCAGCTGGCGGTGTGCGATCACCTCGGGCTTGTGCAGTTTTCGCCACTTGGTGTAAGCCTCCAGGCTCATGAGCGAGTCGGCGGTGATGTGTCCGGTGAGTTGCATGTTTGTCTCCTTACTTCAGTCCATAGGCCTTGGCAACCAGACTGAGCGGGTGCTGCAGCTCGGGCGCGCCCAGCCCGTTTACTTCAAAACCTTGGGCGATGTGGTGACCCCCGAGCGGACAGTCCGAGCTGATCACATCGGGCGGGCTGCCGTCCTTCATGGTGGCCATGGCCTTGAACACCGGCTTGCCGATCTTCATGGCGGTCTGGTGGGTGGCCTTCTTCACGCCAAAGGTGCCTGCGTGACCCGAACAGCGCTCGATCGTGTTGATGGTGGTGTCCGGCACCATTTTGAGCATTTCTTCGGTCTTGCGTCCGATGTTCTGCACACGACCATGGCACGGGATCTGGTAGCTCACATTGCCCAGTTTCTGGGGAAATTCGGTCTTGAGCAGACCGTCGCGCTTGCGCGCCATGAAGTATTCAAACGGGTCCCACAGGTGCTCCTTCACCAGTTGGGTGTCGGCGTCGTCCGGGAACATCAGCGGGATTTCCTGCTTGAACATCAGCGAGCAACTGGGCACCGCCGAGAGGATGGCGAAGCCGTCTTTCGCGTATTTCACCAGGACCGGGATGTTGGCTTCCTTGCTCTTTTCCACCGAGTCGAGGTCGCCGAGTTCGAGCTTGGGCATGCCGCAGCACTGCTCCTTCTCCACGATCACATAGGGGATCTCGTTGTGGTCGAGGATCTTGAGCAGGTCCAGGCCGATGCCGGGCTCGTTGTAATTGATGTAGCAGGTGGAGAAAATGGCGACCTTGCCCGGCGTTTTCTCGCCGTCTTTCACGGTCGTGGCTTTGGCCTCGGGCGCGGCGGAGCGAAAGCGCTTCGTAGCCAGTTCGGGCAGCCAAGCGTCCTTGTCGACACCGGCCACGCTTTCCATCACGCTGCGCGCCACCTTTGTCTTGTTGATCGCGTTGACGGCCTGCACCACGATCGGAATGCCGGCAAACTGGCCGTGCACGTCGGTCGAGGCGAGGAATTTTTCGGCTGCGCCAACGTCCCCCTTCTTGAACTTGATCGCCTTGGCGCGCAGCATGGTGTGCGGGAAGTCCAGATTCCATTCGTGCGGCGGGGTGTACGGACACTTGGTCATGTAGCACAGGTCGCACATGTAGCACTGATCGACCACCTTCCAGTAGTCCTGCTTCTCAACTCCATCCACTTCCATCGTCTTGCTCTCGTCCACCAGATCAAACAAGGTGGGGAACGAACCGCACAGGCTCACGCAGCGGCGACAACCGTGGCAGATGTCGAAGATGCGTTCCAGTTCATGGAAGCACTTTTCCTCGTCGTAAAAGTCGGGGTTTTTCCAGTCCAGCGCGTGTCGGGTGGGCGCTTGCAGGTTGCCTTCGGTGGCCAT
>NZ_JALHLX010000008.1:29622-67530 GCF_022844385.1 Hydrogenophaga sp.
TGGCAGATGTCGAAGATGCGTTCCAGTTCATGGAAGCACTTTTCCTCGTCGTAAAAGTCGGGGTTTTTCCAGTCCAGCGCGTGTCGGGTGGGCGCTTGCAGGTTGCCTTCGGTGGCCATCGTTGTCGTCCTCAGCGAGGGATGTCAAAACGCTGCGCCTCGCGGCGCAGCGGGGTGGGCCAGATCAATCCACCAGTTCGTTCAAGGCTTTCTGGTAGCGGTTGGCGTGTGAACGCTCGGCTTTCGCCAAGGTTTCGAACCAGTCGGCCACCTCGTCAAAGCCTTCTTCGCGCGCGGTCTTGGCCATGCCGGGGTACATGTCGGTGTACTCGTGGGTTTCACCAGCCACGGCGGAGGCCAGGTTGTCGCGGGTGGAGCCAATCGGCATGCCGGTGGCGGGGTCGCCGGACTGTTCCAGAAACTCAAGGTGGCCATGCGCATGCCCGGTTTCGCCTTCGGCGGTGGAGCGGAACAAGGCCGCCACATCGTTCTGGCCTTCCACATCGGCCTTGTTTGCGAAGTACAGGTAGCGGCGGTTGGCCTGGGATTCGCCGGCGAAGGCGTCCTTCAGACATTGCTCGGTTTTCGAGCCTTTCAATGCGGGCATGTTGGTCTCCTTGCGTGGGTTGAAGAAGCGCTCGGCCATCGCAGAAAAATGCCTGCGACCGCAGAGACCCGCAAACAGTAGCCCCGGCGGAAAGCACCGGCCAATTGTTTCAGGCTATGTGGTGAATTGATCCCCGCTATCGATACAAGTCAATTGGTAACCACTCTCAAAACGGTCACAAAGGCCTTGAAAACGCACAAAATTTGACCTCGATGGAGGACCCTGTCGTTACGATAAGGGGAATGCGTTGCATAATGTTGAATCACAGACCTTCCCAAGGAGACCGCCATGAACCCAGCCACCCTGCCCGCTCCGGCACCCATCCAGCAGCTGCACCACTACGCCTACCGCGCGAAAGATGCCGAAGAAACACGCCGTTTCTATGAGGACATCCTGGGCCTGCCGCTGTATCACATCATCCAGAGCGACCATGTGCCCAGCACGGGCGAGTACTGTCCCTACACGCACTTCTTCTTTCGCCTGCAGGACGGCTCGTTCATCGCCTTCTTCGACCTGGGTGACGACGAGGCGGCGCTGCCCAGCCCGAACACGCCGAAGTGGGTCAACCACATCAGCTTTCGTGTGAACACCGAGCAGGAGCTGGAGAACACCAAGGCGCGCCTGGAGGCCAGCGGCATCGAGGTGCTGGGTGTGACGGACCACCACATCTTCAAGAGCATCTATTTCTTCGATCCGAACGGCATCCGCCTGGAACTCACGGCACAGCTGGCCGACGAGTTCGAGATGCTGGAGGAGAGCAAGACGGCGCACGCGCGTCTGGCCGAGTGGACAAAACGCAAGGAGCAGTGGCGTATTGAACGCGCCGAAGGCAAAACGGCGGCACCGCTGAAGCCGCAGCAGAACGATCGGCCTGAGGTGGTGGGGCGGGCTCCGGCCTGAGGCAATTGGCTTTGGCGTGGCTGCGGTCTGCACTGACTGGGCGAACGGCTCCGCGAATGTCCCCCGGGGCCTTTGGCCCCTCCTCCTTTATTTCGCTGCGCCATTCGCCCAGTCAGCGCAGACCTACAGGCGCTCCAACTTTTGTTAACGAATGCGCCGCCGGCGCAAGGGCGCATGGCGCTTTGCGCAGCGAAATAAAGGAGGAGGCGGCACCAGCCGCCGGGGGACATTCGCGGAGCAGAGCGCCGTGCACCCTTGCGCCCCGCGAGGTTTCCGCCCGAAACGAGACGAAACGAAACAAGAGGAGTGATGAGTCCATGACCAATTACCGCGAAACAGCACACACCAACAGCTACGAATTCACCGCCGGCGCGGGCTACCAACTGCCCGAGTACCCGTTCGTCGAACCTCCGGAACTGCACAGCCCCACCCCCGTGCGGCATCCCGTGGTCATCGTGGGCGGCGGCATCACCGGCCTCACCCTGGCCTGCTCGCTGGCCCGCCTGGGTGTGCGCGCAGTCTTGATCGACGAGGACAACACCGTGGGTGTGAAGGGAGCCTCATCACGCGGCATCTGCTACACACAGAAATCGCTGGAGATCTTCGAGCGCCTGGGCGTTTTTGAGCGCATTGCCGCCAAAGGCGTGCAATGGAGCGTAGGCCGCACCTTCGCCGGCGACGACGAGGTCTACAGTTTCGACTTGCGCCAGCAGGGCAATTTCGACCTCTCCAGCCAACCGCCATTCATCAACATCCAGCAGTTCTACATCGAAGGTTTTCTGGTCGAACGCATCCAGGAACTCGGGGTGGTCGACCTGCGCTGGCAGAACCGCCTGACCGGGTTCGAGCAAAACGCCGACTTCGCCACGCTCACCATCGAGACGCCCGCCGGCACCTACCAGCTGCAAGCCGAGCACGTGATCGATGCCACAGGCTCCCACAGCCCGCTGCGCAAGTGGCTCAACGTGCCGTCCGACAGCAAGCGCGGCGACGACCGCTGGTGCATCGCCGACGTGCGCTTCTCCACCCACCCGCCGCAGGAGCGCCACACCTGGATCGAAGCACCCTTCAACGAAAACCGTGCCGTGTGGCAACACCTCATGGCCGACGACGTCTGGCGCATCGACTACCAGATGGCGCCCAACGCCGACCCCGAGTACGTGAGCCGTGAAGACGTGGTGCGCGAACGCCTTGCGCGCCAGTTTGGGCCCGACGTGCAGGTCGAGATCGTCTGGGTCGGGCCCTACGCCTACCGCAGCGAATGCGTGCACGCCATGCGCCACGGACGTGTGTTCCTCATGGGCGACTCCGCCAAGGTGGTCAGCCCGTTCGGCGCGCGCGGTGGCAACACAGGCGTGGCAGACGCCGACAACCTGGCCTGGAAACTCGCGGCTGTGCTCAGCGGCAAGGCCGACACATCACTGCTGGAGAGCTACAACGACGAGCGTCTGGACGCCGCACAGCAAAACGTGAGCGTGACCAACCGCACCGCACGCTTCCTGCGCGCGGTCGACGGTACCGAACGCGTGTTCCGCCAGGCAGCCATCGGTCTGGCCAAACAGCATCCGTTTGCACGGTCGCTCATCAACACTGGTCGCATGGCTGTGGCCAATCCGTACGCCCGCTCGCGCGCCTGCACCTACGCACCGGACAGTGCAGCGGGCCAGTCGGTGCAGAACGTGGGGTTCGAGTGGGCCGACGGAGCACGTGGCGACGTGAACGACCTGCTGAACTGGACCCACGGCGACCTGCTGGTGCTGGTGTTTGGCGACCAACCAGCCGCTGCCCTGCAACGGCTGCGACGGCTGTGCCTGGACGCTCCTGTGCGCAGCGTGCAGGTGCTCGGCGCGAACGGCACTGCGAAGGCGCTGGAGCATGTGCGCGACCCACAGGGCCATTTGCAGGGCGCCTGCCGCGTGTCTGGCCAGGCCTGGGCGCTGGTGCGCCCCGACGGCTACCTGGCGGCCACCGGAGAGACCATCAACACCCAGCTGGTGGCCGCCATCGAGCGCTCGCTGGGCCTGCGCGGAGAACCAGCATGAACACCAACCTCCACTTCCAGGACGCCGACGCGTTCTACGAACAACTGCTCGACGCCCACGCGGGCCTCAGCCGCGACGACTCGGAGCTGCTCAACGCACGCCTGATCTTGCTGCTGGCCAACCAGATCGGGGATGCGGGCGTGCTCAAGGCATGCGTGGCAGCTGCGCGCGATATGCCCGTCACCCCGGCCTGAGGGACCGGTCGAATAAAATCTGCGGGTATCCCTATTTCCCCTGACGGCATCCTGCGGGATGCCGTTTCCACTTCTGGCGCGCCCCATGACCGACACCCTGAACCAACCCGGCCTGCAATCCCTGGCCAAATCGTTCGAACCCGCTCCGCTCGAAGCCCGCTGGGGCCCCGAGTGGGAACAGCGCGGCTACGGCGTGGCGGGCTTTCGCGGCACGGGTGCACCCCAGGTGGACGCACCGTCGTTCGCGATCCAGCTGCCGCCACCCAACGTGACCGGCACGCTGCACATGGGACACGCGTTCAACCAGACCATCATGGACAGCCTCACGCGCTACCACCGCATGTCGGGCGCCAACACGGTCTGGGTGCCGGGCACCGACCACGCCGGCATCGCCACGCAGATCGTGGTGGAGCGCCAGCTGCAGGCGCTAGGCATCAGCCGCCACGACATGGGGCCCACGCCGGCCGAGGCGCGCAAGAACTTCGTGGCCAAGGTGTGGGAGTGGAAGGAAGAAAGCGGCAACACCATCACCACGCAAATGCGCCGCATGGGCGACAGCGTGGACTGGAGCCGCGAGTACTTCACCATGGACCCGAAGCTCTCGACCGTGGTCACCGAAACCTTCGTGCAGCTGTACGAACAGGGACTGATCTACCGCGGCAAGCGGCTGGTGAACTGGGACCCGGTGCTGATGTCGGCCGTGTCCGACCTCGAAGTGGAGAGCGAAGAAGAAGACGGTTTCCTTTGGCACATCGCCTACCCCTTGAGCGATGGCAGCGGTTCGCTCACCGTGGCCACCACCCGGCCTGAAACCCTGCTGGGCGACGTGGCGGTGATGGTGCACCCGGAAGACGAGCGCTACACGCACCTGATCGGCAAGACCGTGAAGTTGCCGCTGTGCGGCCGCGACATCCCGGTGATTGCCGACGACTACGTGGACCGCGCTTTCGGCACCGGCGTGGTCAAGGTCACGCCCGCGCACGACACCAACGACTATGCCGTGGGCCAGCGCCACAGCCTGCCCATCATCGGCGTGCTCACACTGCAAGCCGCCATCAACGGGAACGCACCTGCGAAGTACCAGGGCATGGACCGCTTTCTGGCCCGCAAGGCCGTGGTGGCCGATCTGGAAGCCGCCGGTCTGCTGGTGGAGACCAGGAAGCACAAGCTCATGGTGCCGCGCTGCGCCCGCACCGGCCAGGTGATCGAACCCATGCTCACCGACCAGTGGTTCGTTGCCATGCAGTCCAAGGGCAACGAGAAGAACACCAGCGGCACGTCGATTGCCGACAAGGCCATTGCGGCCGTGCAGTCAGGCGAAGTGAAGTTCGTGCCCGAGAACTGGGTCAACACCTACAACCAGTGGATGAACAACATCCAGGATTGGTGCATCAGCCGCCAGCTCTGGTGGGGCCACCAGATCCCCGCCTGGTACGACGAAGCGGGCAACGTGATCGTGGCGCGCAACGAAGCCGAAGCCCAGGCCAAAGCCCCCGGGCAGACGCTCGTGCGCGATCCCGACGTGCTTGACACCTGGTACTCGTCGGCCCTGGTTCCCTTCAGCACCATGGGCTGGCCGAACCAGAAGGAAGGCGCAACCGAGGACTACAACCTCTACCTGCCCAGCACCGTGCTGGTCACGGGCTACGACATCATCTTCTTCTGGGTGGCCAGGATGATCATGATGACGACGCACTTCACCGGTCGCGTGCCGTTCAAGCACGTCTACATACACGGCCTGGTGCGCGACGCGCAGGGCCAGAAGATGAGCAAGAGCGAAGGCAATGTGCTCGACCCGGTGGACCTGATCGACGGCATCGCTCTCGCGCCGCTGCTCGACAAACGCACCACCGGCCTGCGCAAGCCCGAGACCGCGCCCAAGGTGCGCAAGCAGACCGAGAAGGAATTCCCCGAGGGCATTCCCGCCTATGGCGCGGACGCGCTGCGCTTCACCTTCGCCGCGCTCGCCTCGCTGGGCCGCAGCATCAACTTCGACAGCAAGCGTTGTGAGGGCTACCGCAACTTCTGCAACAAACTCTGGAACGCCACGCGCTTCACATTGATGAACTGCGAAGGTCAGGACTGCGGCCTGGAGGACCACACCAAGGAACAGTGCGCCGTGGGTCAGCCGTTCCACGGCTACCTCAGCTTCAGCCAGGCCGACCGCTGGATCAGCTCGCTGCTGCAGAAGACCGAAGCCGAGGTGGCCAAGGGCTTCGCCGAGTACCGGCTCGACAACGTGGCGAACACGATCTACGACTTCGTCTGGAACGAGTTCTGCGACTGGTACCTGGAGATTGCCAAGGTGCAGATCCAGACCGGCGACGCCTCGCAACAGCGCGCGACCCGCCGCACCCTGATCCGCACGCTGGAGGCCATCCTGCGTCTGGCGCACCCGGTGATTCCCTTCATCACCGAAGAGCTGTGGCAGAAGGTCGCGCCTGTGGCCGGTCTGCCCGGTGAGTCGGTGAGCATCGCGCGCTACCCGCAAGCCCAGCTGAACAAGATCGACGAAGCGTCGATTGCCCACGTCACCAAGCTCAAGGCGCTGGTGGACGCCTGCCGCAACCTGCGCGGTGAAATGAACGTGTCACCCGCGACGCGCCTGCCGCTGTATGTGTTGGGCGACACCGCCTGGATGCAGGCCATGGGTCCGGTGCTGCAGGGCCTGGCCAAGTTGAACGAAGTGAAGGTGTTCACCGACGAGGCCGCATGGGCCGCAGCAGCGCAAGCCGCCCCGGTGGCCGTGGTCGGCGAAGCCCGCCTGTGCCTGTTCATGGAAATCGACCTCGCCGCCGAAAAACTGCGCCTGGGCAAGGAAGCCACGCGACTGGAAGGCGAGATCACCAAGGCCACCGCCAAGCTGTCCAACGAAGCCTTCGTGGCCAAGGCGCCGCCCGCGGTGATCGATCAGGAAAGAAAACGCGTGGCCGACTTCACGGCGACGCTGGAGAAGATGCGCGAGCAACTGCAGCGGTTGGGCGCCTGAGAAGCGAGAGAAAAACAAGAAGTGATCTGACCCAACCTCTCCGGAGGGAGGGGTCGTTCACCCAGAAATGCCGCGGGACTGGCTTTGCCAGACCGCAGGCATTGCCCCCCCTGAAAGGGGGGTCGCGCAAAGCGCGGCGGGGGGTCAGCCCCTATGCAAGGCGATCGAGCCCCACTGCGACGGCGTGACCGCCTGCGGGTCTTCCGGCTCGTGGTACTCGAGGCTGTCGAGCACGGTGAAGTCGCTCGCGCTGCCATCGTGTCCCACCGAATGCGGCGACAGGGTTTCGTGGATGCGGTGCGCCACGTACCAGCTCGCGCGCAGCTTCGCTTCACGCGTGTGCGACCCGAGGCGGGGCGTGAGATGCAGGTTGGGAATGCCGTGCAAAGGCGTACCTTCGGCGGCGAACTGCGGGTTGGCGCCGTCCATCAAACAGGCGTCGATGCGGCCGTCGCACAGGGCCAGCGCCAGGGCGTCGGGATCGAACAGCGTGCTGCGGCTCACGCCCACCCACAACTGGCCGGGCTTGCAATGGTTGAGCAGGCGCTCGTTGATCCAGCCGCGAAAGCGCGAGGCGTAGACCATCTGCAGCGAGATCGCGTCCGAGCGCGACAGCATGTCCTGCAGCGTCACGGGCTCCACGCCCAGCTTGTTCCAGATGGCTGCGGCGTGGTGCACTGCCGGGTCGTAACCCAGCAAACGCACGCCCAGGCTCTTGAGCATGGGGGCCAGCGTGTGCGCCACCGGCGCCAGGCCGAGCAAGCCCACGGTGCTGCCCGACAGCTCGCGCCCCATGCGCACCTGCGCGATCTTGCGGCCCAGCAGCGCGCTGATCATGCCGCGGCGGTACAACATGAGCAGGCCGTAGAGCAGGTACTCGGCGTTGGAGCGCACCGTGGCGCTGCGCGCCTGCAACACGCGCACGTGGCGCCGGGCACAGGCGTCCAGGTCGGTGTTGTCGCTGGAGATCTGCATGCGCGCCACGATCTCGAGCTTGGGAGAAAAATTCAGGAACTCCTCGGACACCACCACGTGGGGCGGCAGCACGATGGCGCGTGTCTTGTAGGTGGCTTTGCGCAGCTCCACCGGGTCGTCACCGAGTTCGGGGCGGAAGGTGACCTCGTGCCGCTCCTGCAACCAGGACAGCGCCTCGGGCACGAGCGGATCAACGAGCAGGACTTCCATGATCGGACGACCGAGGTCGGCTTCAGCGTCGTTTGAGCAGGGTGATGTGATCGTCGCCGACGGTCTGCTGTTCCACCAGCAGGTTCCCGGTTTGTTTGGCGAAGGCCTGGAAATCGCGCACCGATCCGGCGTCGGTGGAAATCACTTTGAGGGTCTGGCCGCTGTGCATGTCGGCCAGTGCTTTTTTGGCTTTCAGGATGGGCAGCGGGCAGTTCAGACCGCGGGCATCGAGTTCTTTGTCGGCGTACATGGGTCTTTCCTTGGAATCCACGCATTCTAAGCGTCGGGCGGTTTTCCCTGCGCCTTGCTGAAGCCCGCTTTTGCGCTATGGCAGTGGGTCGGTTGGCCGCGGAAGATCCTCCATGAACACGGGCTCGAAGCCCTGTCCACGCAACCAGTCGGCCAGCGCAAACCCAGTGCCGGCGCGCCAGCAGCGGATGGTGGCGGGTGCCATGAGCTTGTATTCGGCCAGCTCGGGGGAGAGTTTCACCTCGCCGTGCGCGACCGCGTGGTAGGTCACGATGACCTGATTCATGCGTTGGAAATCATGGACCCCCACCAGCGTGAGTTCCGTCACATCCAGCGCGGTTTCTTCGGCAATTTCGCGACGAATGCCTTCTTCCGGCGATTCACCGGCTTCCATGAAGCCGGTGATGAGTCCGAACATGCGGCCCGACCAGGCCGCGTTGCGCGCCAGCAGGATGCGACCGTCCACCTCCACGATGGCGGCCAGCACCGGCGTGGGATTGTTCCAGTGGGTGAAGTCACAGGCCGGACAGCGCAGACGCTGCTTGTCGCCGCCGTCTTCGGCCTGCGTGATGAGTTCCAGCGCCGTGGCGCACCGGGGGCAGTAGCGGAATTCGCTGACGGACATGGCGGGCGTCAAGCGGGGAACACGCCGGTGGAGAGGTAACGGTCACCACGGTCACACACGATGAAGACGACGGTGGCGTTCTCCACCCGGGCGGCGATCTGCTGCGCCACCCAGCACGCGCCCGCCGCCGAGATGCCGGCAAAGATGCCTTCTTCACGCGCGAGTTGCCTGCACATGGCCTCGGCATCGGACTGGCTCACGTACACCAGCTCGTCAACCGTGCTCGGGTCGTAAATCTTGGGCAGGTATTCGGTGGGCCACTTGCGAATGCCAGGGATGCGCGAACCTTCGCTGGGCTGGGCGCCGATGATGCGGATGGCCGGGTCTTTTTCTTTCAGGAAGCGCGAGACACCGGTGATGGTGCCGGTCGTGCCCATGGCGCTCACAAAGTGCGTGATGCGGCCGTTGGTCTGCTGCCAGATCTCGGGGCCGGTCGTCTCGTAATGCACACGCGGGTTGTCGGCGTTGGCAAACTGGTCGAGCACGCGGCCCTTGCCGTCGGCCTGCATCTTGTCGGCCAGGTCGCGCGCCGACTCCATGCCGCCGCTCTTGGAGGTGAGGATGAGCTCGGCACCAAACGCCTTCATGGTCTGCGCGCGCTCGATGGACAGGTCCTCCGGCATGATCAGCACCATGCGGTAGCCCTTGATGGCGGCAGCCATGGCCAGCGCGATGCCGGTGTTGCCCGAGGTGGCTTCGATGAGGGTGTCGCCGGGCTTGATTTCGCCGCGCTCCTCGGCGCGCTGGATCATCGACAGGGCAGGCCGGTCCTTCACCGAACCGGCGGGGTTGTTGCCTTCGAGCTTGCCGAGCACCACATTGCCGCGTTGCGCGTTGCCCGCAGCACCGATGCGCTGCAGGGCCACCAGCGGGGTGTTGCCAATCGCGTCTTCAATCGTGGGGTAGTTCATCGATTGCACTGTGCCATAATTTGCAACCCCTTTCAGGACGCCCGGGTGGTGAAATTGGTAGACGCAGGGGACTCAAAATCCCCCGCCGCAAGGCGTGCCGGTTCGATTCCGGCCCCGGGCACCACATGCAAAGCCGCACAGCATTCGCCGTGCGGCTTTTTTGTGGCTGCCACCTGGTCACTGAACTGCACATGGACAATGCAGCCAGTTCAAAATCCTACCGAGTGACACCCGCCATGCTGATGCCCATCCTCGCTGTCCTCGCTGGCTTGCTGCTGCTGGTCTGGAGTGCCGACCGTTTTGTCGAAGGCGCCTCCAGTACCGCCGGGCATTTCAGCGTGCCGCCCCTGCTGGTGGGCATGGTGATCGTCGGGTTCGGCACTTCGGCGCCCGAAATGGTGGTCTCCACCCTGGCTGCATCGCAAGGCAACCCGGGGCTGGCGCTGGGCAACGCATGGGGCTCGAACATCGCCAACATCGCGCTCATCCTCGGTGTCACGGCCCTGGTCGCGCCCATCCTGGTGCAGTCGATGATTCTGCGCAAGGAGCTGCCCATCCTGACCGCCGTGACGCTGCTGGCAGGCTTTCTGGTCTGGGACGGTGGACTCAGCCGCGCCGACGCCTGGGTGCTGCTCGGCGTGTTCGCGGTGCTGGTGGGTTGGACGATCTTTGAAGGGATGCGAGGCGGCAGCGATGCGCTGGCCACCGAAACCGCCGCCGAACTGCAAGCCCACGCCATGCCGCTGCCGCGCTCGCTGATGTGGGTCGGCGTGGGCCTGGTGGTGCTGGTGGGGAGTTCGCAGCTGCTGGTGTGGGGCGCGGTGCAGATTGCGCAATCGCTGGGAGTGAGCGACCTGATCATCGGCCTGACCGTGGTGGCAGTGGGCACCTCGCTGCCGGAACTGGCCTCTTGTGTGGCCGCTGCACGCAAGGGCGAACACGACATCGCGCTGGGCAATGTGCTGGGCTCCAACCTCTTCAATTCGCTGGCGGTGGTGGGCATCGCCGGCGCCATTGCGCCCATGCAGATCGACGCCGAGGTGTTGACGCGCGACTACCCCATGATGCTGGGACTCACGGTGGTGCTCTTCCTCATGGGGTGGGGATTTCGCAAGCGGCAGGGCCGAATCAACCGGCTGGAAGCCCTCGCACTGCTGGCGGCCTATGCGGGCTACACGGGGTTCCTGATCACCACCATGGTGCCCGCTGCCTGAAACAGGCAATCAGACTTTCAGGCCCTCGGCCACGGTGGGGTAGCGCAAGCGCAAACCGAGCTCCTGCTTCATGCGCAGGTTGTGCAGCCGGCGCGATTCGCTCATGAAGCTCAGCAGCATCAACGGCAACTGGTCGCCTGCGGCGTCGCGCGCCACGCGCGGTGGACGCGGCAGTCCGTACAGGTCGGCCGCCAGATCGAAGTAGTCGCCCATCTTCAGCTCGGTGTCGTCCACCACATTCACATTGCGCTGCGGGCGTCCGCGCCACAGGGCCAGCACGCAGGCGCGCGCGAGGTCATCGGCGTGGATGTGGTTGGTGTGCACGTCGTCCTGGGCGCGCAACACGGGCGTGCCGCGCAGCAGGCGCTCGCGCGGCGTGCCACCGTCGCGATCGGGCGCGTAGATGCCGGGAATGCGCAGCACCGTGGTGCGCACACCCGTGGCGCGACCCAGCCAGTGCACGGCAGCTTCGGCATCCACCCGCCGCCATGCGCGCGGCGTGAGTGGTCGGGCCGGTGTGGTCTCGTCGACCCAGCGCCCCTGGCAGTCGCCGTACACGCCCGAGGTGGAACCGTAAACCAGCGCTGCGGGCAGCGAGCGCTGCGCCAATGCCCGGGTGAGTGCGCGGGTGCGGGGGTCCAGGCGCCAGTCGGCCAGCTCGCCCGAAGGCGGCGGCGCCAGGTGCAGCAAGCGCGTGGCCAAGCCGGCCAGGCGGCGCAGGCTGTGCGGGTCATCAAGGTTGCCCAACAGCGGCGTGATGCCTTGGGCGCGCAGCGCCGGCAGGCGGTCCGGGCTGGACGTGAGCGCCATCACGCGCGCGCGGGAGGCACTGCCCAAGACACGCGCCGCGCGCTGGCCCACGTCACCACAACCCACGATCAACACCCGTTCACGCCGGAAGCGTGCGGGCAAGGCGCCGAGAAGGCTCATGCAGATTCCGAATTTGAGACAATGACCGGTTGCCGAGCGGCTGTCGTTGCACCGCCGGGCCTCTTCACCCATTCAGTGCCAGTATGACATTCACCATCACCGTCGAGCCCAGTGGGCGCCTCTTCACCGCCGAGCCCGACGAGGCCATGTTGGCCGCCGGCATCCGCCAGGGCATCGGCCTGCCCTACGGCTGCAAGGACGGCGCATGTGGTTCCTGCAAATGCAAGCTGGTCTCGGGCAGTGTGGTGCACGGCCCGCACCAGAGCAAGGCCCTGAGCGCCGATGAAGAAGCTGCTGGTTACGTGTTGACCTGCTGTGGCGTGGCACAGAGCGACGTGGTGATCGAATCGCGCCAGGTCACGGAGGTGGGGGCATTCCCGATCAAGAAGATGCCGGTGCGCGTGAGTGCGCTGGAGCGCGCCTCGCACGACGTGATGGTGCTGCGCCTGCAACTGCCCGCGAGCGACACCTTCCAGTACCACGCGGGTCAGTACGTTGAGTTTCTGTTGCGCGACGGCGACCGCCGCAGCTACTCCATGGCCAACGCGCCGCACACACAAACCGCCGCGCCTTCGCTCGAACTGCATGTGCGCCACATGCCGGGCGGCAAGTTCACCGACCACGTGTTCGGCCCGATGAAAGAGAAAGACATCCTGCGCATCGAAGGGCCGTACGGCAGCTTCTTCCTGCGCGAGGACAGCGACAAGCCCATGGTGTTGCTGGCGTCGGGCACGGGCTTCGCGCCGATCAAGGCGGTCATCGAGCACATGCAGTTCAAGGGCATCACGCGCGAGGCCACGCTGTACTGGGGTGGTCGTCGTCCGGCCGACCTGTACCAGAGCGCCTGGATCGAAGCGCGGCTGGCCGAAATGCCGAACCTGCGCTACGTGCCGGTGGTGTCGAATGCCCTGCCCGATGATGAGTGGACCGGTCGCACCGGCTTTGTGCACGAGGCGGTGCTGCAGGACCTGCCGGATCTGTCTGGCCATGAGGTGTACGCCTGCGGTGCACCCATCGTGATCGATTCGGCCAGGCGCGACTACACGACCATGGCTGGGCTCCCCGAAGAAGCCTTCTTTGCCGATTCCTTCACCAGCGCCGCCGATAAAGTGGCCTGAGCTTTTTCACAAAAACTGGAGACAAACATGCTGAACCGCCGCGAACTGATCACCCGCACCGCCCTCGCTTCGGCCGCCATGGCGCTGCCCGGGCTTGGCCAGGCGCAGATCCCCACCACGCGCATCATCGTGCCCTTCGCGGCCGGTGGCCCGATCGACGTGACGGCGCGCATTCTGGCCGAAGCGGTGAAGGGAACACTGGGCACGGTGATCGTGGACAACCGGGCCGGCGCGGGCGGCAACATCGGTGTGAGCGCTGCGGCCAAGGCCGCACCCGACGGCCTCACGCTGGGCATTGCCACCACGGCGTCGCACGGCATCAACCCCTGGCTGTTCAGCAAACTGCCCTACGACCCGGCGAAAGACTTCGCGCCCATCACGCAGATGCTGCGCGTGCCCAATGTGCTGGTGATGAACGCCGAAGCCGCCACGCGCCTGAACATCAACAGCCTGGCCGACCTCATCGCCTACGGCAAGGCCAATCCGGGCAAGCTCAACTACGGCTCGGGCGGCAACGGAAGCGCCGGTCACCTGGCGGGTGAACTGTTCAAGAATCAGGCCGGCATCTTTGCGGTGCACATTCCCTACAACGGCGGCAACCCGGCGCAGGTGGGGCTGCTCTCGGGCCAGGTCGACTTCAACTTCGACAACCTCGCCACGGCGGCGCCCAACATCCGCTCGGGCCGGCTCAAAGCCCTGGCTGTGACCACCTTGCAGCGCAGCAGCGTGCTGCCCGATGTGCCCACCGTGGCCACCACCCTGCCCGGCTTCGAGATCGACACCTGGTGGGGCTTGGTCGTGCCGGCCGGCACACCGGCAGAGACTGTGCGCAAGCTAAACACTGCCTTCACCGACGCCCTGAAGTCGCCCGAGGTGAAAGCCCGCTTCGGTTTGCTGCTGGCAGAACCGGCGCCCAACACGCCCGAGCAGTTCGGCGAGTTCATGAACCGCGAACGTGCAAAGTACGAACGCCTCGTCAAACTCAGCGGCGCCAAGGTCGACTGATCTGGTATCCCTTCAACAAAAAACAGCGCCCGAGGGCGCTGTTTTTTGTTGGGATCCAGTGGGTCTCAGCCGGCCAACAGCTTCTTCAAGTCGGCAGCCAGTGCTGGCGCTCCGCTGCCATAGCGGTGGTAGAGGCGGATGCGGCCTTGCGGGTCGTAGACATAACTGCCGGCCGAATGGTCCATCGTGTAGCTGGTGGGCGTGGGACCGTCGACCTTCTTGTAGTAGATCTTGTAGCTCTTGGCCAACGCAGGCAGCGCGTCGGGCGCGGCGTACAGCGCGAGAAAGCTGGGGTCGAAACTGGCCATGTACTGCTTCATGATCTCGGGCGTGTCGCGCTCGGGATCGATGCTCACGAACAGGCCCTGCAGGCGTTCTCCGTCGGCGCCCAGCAGGCGTTTGGCCTCGGCCAGCTCGCTCATCGACGTGGGACACACGTCAGGGCACTGCGTGAAGCCAAAGAAGATCACCACCGCCTTGCCCTTGAAGTCGGCCAGCGTACGAGCCTGACCGTTGTGGTCGGTGAGCGAAAAGCCGGTGGCGTAGTCGGCGCCGGTGATGTCGATACCGGAGAAGCTGGCGGCCTGTTCGCTGCAGCCGGCGATGAACAGGCCGGTGGCGCCGAGCGTGGCGCCCAGTACCTGGCGGCGGGTGAGTGCGGTGTGGGAAGGCATGGCGGTCAGAGGTAATGGTCGATCAACAGCGCGGCGAACAGCAGCGACAAGTGAATCAATGAGAAACGGAAGGTCTTGCGCGCGAGCGCGTCGGAATAGTTGCGCCACAGTGCCCAGGCATAACCGCAGAAGCCGATGCTCAGGGCAATGGCGCTGACCAGGTAGAACCAGCCACTCATGCGCATCATGAAGGGCATGAGGCAGGCGGCAAATAGCACAAAGGTGTAGAGCAGGATCTGCAGCCGCGTGAACTCAGAGCCGTGCGTGACGGGCAGCATGGGCAGGCCGGCTTTCCGGTAGTCCTCCACGCGGTAGAGCGCCAGCGCCCAGAAGTGCGGTGGCGTCCAGAGGAAGATGATCAGGAACAGGATCAATGCCTCGGGCGATACCACGCCCGTCATGGCGGCCCAGCCCAGCACCGGCGGCATGGCGCCCGATGCGCCCCCGATCACGATGTTCTGTGGCGTGAGCGGCTTGAGGATCACGGTGTAGACCACCGCGTAGCCCACGAAGGTGGCGAAGGTCAGCCACATGGTCAGTGGGTTGACCGCGAAGTACAGCACGGCCGAACCAGCGCCACACAACACGGCAGAGAACGACAGCGTCTTGCCGTTGGTGAGCTGCCCTTTGGCGGTAGGACGCCAGGCGGTGCGCTTCATCTTGGCGTCGATGTGCTGCTCGACCACGCAGTTGAACGCAGCGGCCGCGCCGGCCACGAGCCAGATACCGAAACAGGCAATGGCGGCGAGCTGCACCTGCGCCCAGGTGGGCACGCCGGGTACCGCCAGCACCATGCCGATGAGGGCACAGAACACGATGAGCTGGATCACGCGCGGTTTTGTCAGCGCGTGGTACTGGCGCCAGACCGAGGGCAAGGCCACGGCCACAGGAGGAGAGGAAGCGGCGCTCATGGAGTAGATCGGAACATGTTCAGGGCTCCGTCCCCGGGGGCTTCGGCGCGGCGGGGTGCGGCACTGTGTGTGCCGCTGAGCGCGCCAGTGAAAACGATCACCAGCGCAGCGGCGCCGGCCGTGTGACCGACTGCGGCCAGCAGCGGCCAATCCAGCACCACATTGGTCAAACCGCTGACGAACTGCCACAGCGCGAGCAGCAGCAAGGCGCGCGCGGTGCGTCCCATGCCCGGCACCCGCCACAGACGCCAGCCCAGCCACACCATGGCGCCCAGCACCACAAAGGCCATGAGGCGGTGCACGTAATGAATGGCAGTGAGGGCCGGGAAGGCGATGGCCTCACCGGCGCTGTTCAAGCCGAGGTGGCGCCACAGCGTGAAGCCTTCGCGGAAATCCATGCTCGGCCACCAACTGCCCTGGCAAGTGGGGAATTCGCTGCAGGCCAGCACGGCGTAGTTGGTGCTGACCCAGCCTCCCAGCGCGATCTGCCACCACAGCAACACGGTGACCGCCACCAACGCCAGACGCAGGCGCCCAGGCAGCGGGGTCGGCCCCCGGTGACCGGGTTCGGCAAGTCGGTAGGCCACCGACTGCGCACGCAGCAAGGCCAGCAGGCCCAAGCCACCGAGCAGGTGCAAGGTGACGATGGCAGGGAACAACTTCATGGTCACCGTGAGCGCACCAAATGCGCCTTGCACGCAAACCCACACCAGCGTGACCAGCGGCCACACGAAAGACACCGACAGGCGCTTGCGCTCCAGCCAGCTCACCAGCGCGAGCACGAGGATCAACACGCCCACGGCGGTGGCGAGATAACGATGGATCATCTCGATCCAGGCTTTGGAAAAGGTGACCGGGCCGGTGGGCATGGCTTCCTGCGCCGCCGCAATGTTGGCGCTGGCGCCCACCGGGCTCACACTGCCGTAACAGCCCGGCCAGTCGGGACAACCCAGACCGGAATCGGTCAGGCGGGTAAAGGCGCCAAACAGGACCAGATCGAAGGTGAGGAACAGCGTGACAAGGGTGAGCACACGCAGGCGTTGCGCAGGTGGCGCGTGGCGGTTGCGCACCCACACCCAGGCCAGCGGGCCGAGCGCAAGCACCACACCCAGCAACATGATGCGGGCGATGGGGGCCAGGTCGTAGAGTGGTTGGGTGTCCATGTCAGGTCCTCCGCCGAGCCGGCTCAAGGCGGGCCTGCGCCCCCTCGGGGGGCAGCGACGACAAGAAGTGCGGAGCGTGGGGGTTCATCATGGCTGCCGGCCGGCTTTGTCCCAGAAGGCTGATGCGCGCAGCAGACGATCGAGGTCGCGCTTGGCCTGCTTGGGATCGATGTTGGCGGGGAAACGCATCATCCAGTTGCCCAGCGGATCAACCACGTAGAGGTGGTCCTCGATCTTCTGGCCAGCGGCCGGCTGCAACCAAGCGGCCAAGGCCTGAGCGTCGATCTGCAAGACCTGTGCAGCCGCGGTGGCCTGCTTCAGCGGTTCGGTCAGGGGTACATCGCCGGTGCGCAACCACACCCAGTCCAGCCGGTCCTTTTCACGGCCGAGTGTTTCGCGCAACTGGCGCTGCAGCAGCAGGTGCTCCTGGCAGGCCTCAACACACGCGCTGTCCGCCACGCTGATCAGCAACCACTGGTCTTTGAGTGTCGCCAGCGGCACGGTCTGGCCTGCTGCATTGACCGCCGTGATGGCGGGCAGCGGGCGTTGCGGGTCGATCAGTTCGCCGTAGTTGCGCCGGCCTTCGGGGCGGATCACGTAGTAGGTGAGGTAGGAGGCCACCACAGGCGCCACACACACCAACGCCAGACCCAGCAGCTTCCAGCGCCCGGATCGGGCGTTCACCACCGCGCCTGCGCCGGCCTGGTCGAGCTGGGGCAGGCTGTGCACGGTGAGGGTCAGGGGTTCATCGGGCGTCTGTGCCATGGGAAATGCGCTTTCGGCGGGGGGAAATGATTTGAAACCAGAGAAAGAGCAGGCCGGCCAGCGCACACAAGCCAAACCACTGGAAGGCGTAACCGTGGTGCTTGTCGACCCCGACCGCGGCGCGCGGCCATTCGCGCAAGAGGCCTTCGTGGGAAGCACCGGTTTGCTGCACGGACACGGTCAGCAGTTTGAGACCGGTTTCCTGGGCAAAAGTGCCAAGGTCGATATTTTGCCGGATCGCACCTGTGCCCGCCTCGCCCAGCTCGTATAGCTTGCCCGGCGGCGGGGCCAAGCGCCCCTCCACCTGCACCTCGCCCGATGGCGTGTCGATGGTGGGCACGCGGCTGCGGTCGGTGAAATCGCGCGGCACCCAGCCCCGCTGCACCAGCACTGCGCGCTCGCTGCCTGCCAGCTTCAGCGGCGTGACCAGAATGAAACCGTTGCGGGCGCTCATCTGACGGTTGTCCAGGAACACGGAGGCTTCGTTCACCCATTGCCCGCGCAACTGCACCGGCCGGTGCACGCCCTGCTGCGGATCGCTCGCCCCCAGCAACTCGTCCACCTGCCACGCAGGCAAGCTGGCGCGCTGGTCGATCTGCTCTTGCAAAGCGGTCTTCTGGCGTGCGCGGTCGAGCTGCCAGAAGCCCAGCGAGGCGGTGACCGCCATGGTGAACACGGTGGCCACGGTGACCACTGCGAGGCGGACGCGAGCCGACATCATGCCCCTGCTCCCGGCTCTGGAGCGAAGCCCACTGGCGCAACGCGCAGCGCGGCTCCGCCGATAATCCGGGTCATGAAATATCTGGTCATCGCGGCATTCATCGCCATCGTCGGAAGTCTGGGAGCAGCCCTTGTGTTCATGATGCGCGGCGGCCAGTCCGACGCAGCCGATGCGCCCGACGGACCTCCCCGCAAGAACCACATGGCCAAAGCACTGGCGTTTCGTGTCGGCTTTTCCATCCTGCTGTTCGTGGTCGTGCTCATCAGCTACCTGATGGGCTGGATCCAGCCCACGGGCCTGCCCATGCAACGCTGATCACGTCAACTGCCCGCCTTGGCTGCAGCAACAAAAAAGCGCCCGATGGCGCTTTTTTGTTGTGCCACCCGGGGTTGTCGAACAACCCGGAAAAGGCTCACAGCCAGTAGACCAGGATGTAGAGGCCCAACCAGACCACGTCCACAAAGTGCCAGTACCAGGCTGCTCCTTCGAAGCCGAAGTGGCGGTCTTTGGTGAAGTGACCCTTCTGCAGGCGCAGGGTGATGAAGAGCAGCATCAACATGCCCACAAACACGTGGAAACCGTGGAAGCCGGTGAGCATGAAAAAGGTGGAACCGAAGATGCCCGAGCTGAGCTTGAGGTTCAGGTCGACATAGGCGTGGTAGTACTCGTAGCCCTGGACGATCAGGAACACGATGCCCAGCAACACCGTCATCCACATGAAGGCGATGGTCTTGCTGCGGTTGCCCACCTGCAGTGCGTGATGGGCAATGGTGAGCGTGACGCCCGAGGTCAGCAGCAGCGCGGTGTTGATGGTGGGCAGCCAGAACGGGCCCATGGTCTGGAAGGGTTCCACGATGCCGGCTGGCGACGCCGTGGCGCCCGCCTGAACACTGGGCCAGACGGCCGAGAAGTCGGGCCAGATCAGTGAATTCTCGAAGCCACCCAAGGCAGGCACCGAGTGCACGCGGGCCCACCAGAGTGCGGTGAAGAAGGCGCCGAAGAACATGACTTCCGAGAAGATGAACCAGCTCATGCTCCAACGGAAAGAGAGGTCGATCTTGCGTCCGTACATGCCACTTTCGCTCTCGCGCACCGATTCGCTGAACCACTGAAACAGCACGAAAAGCCAGAACGCCATGCCAAAAGCGAGTGAGTACGCGCCCCAACCTGCACCGTTGATCCATTGACCTGCGCCCAGAATGACGAAGAACAGGCCAATCGACGCCATCACCGGGTGCCGTGATGGACCGGGGACGTAGTAATAGGGCGTTGTGCCGTGGGATGCTGCTGCCATGCTCACTCCAGTGTTGTCGCTTGTTTGAATGATGGAAAAACGTTCGAGGTGAACGGCGGCTTCAGCCCGCCACCCAGTTCACCAACAGGATCAGGGCCAGCACGAACAGAAACGCCATGCCGACACCCACCGCCATCAGGTGCAATGGGTTCAGCCTGGCGATGTCGTTCTGGTAGTCGGCGTTGCGGCGCACGCCCAGAAACCCCCACAACACAGCCTTGACCGTGCCAGCGAAGGAGCCTTTGCGCTTGTGCAGTGGTTCGCTCATACGGCACCGGCAGGCTTCACCGTCATGGCGGGTTCAAACGCCACATCGGCAGGCGCCGCAGGCACCTTGCCGCCGACTTCGAAGAACGTGTAGGACAAGGTGATCGTGGTCACGTCCTTGGGCAGGCGCGGGTCGATCACAAAGGCCACCGGCCATTCCTTCTTCTCACCCGCCTGCAAGGTGTACTGCGTAAAGCAGAAACACTCGAGCTTGTTGAAGTGGGCCATGGCCTGCTTGGGCGCATAGCTCGGAATGGCCTGGGCCGCCATGGTGCGGTTCTGGATGTTCTGGAACTCGTACATCACCGTGTTCAATTCACCCGGATGTACCTGCATCGATCGCACGGCGGGCTTGAAATACCAGGGTCCGCGGCTGTTCACGTCGAACTCCACCGTGATCGTGCGGCTGGTGTCCACCTGGGTGTTGGCCGCCGCCCTGGACGTAGCGCCCGGAATCTGCCGGTCGGACAGCGACAGGATGTTGATGCCGGTCGCTTCGCAGATCGCGTTGTAAATGGGCACCAGCGCATAGCCGAAGGCAAACATGCCCAACGTGATCACGCCGAGTTTGCCCACCATCTTGAAGTTTTCGCTGCGCAGTCCCACGGTCTGGTTCCTGTGTTGGGTGGCGTCGGGGCGTCAGCCGCCCAGAAACACCATCTTGCCGACAAATCCCATGAAGAACACGACCGCAACCGAAGCCAGGATCAGGCCTAGGCGCTGGTTGTGTTTCTTCTGTTCGGGCGTCATGTTGCGGGCCATGGCCGGATCAGCCAATCACCTTGGTGGCGGTGGCATCCAGCTTGGGCGGGTTCTCGAAGGTGTGGAACGGTGCGGGCGACGGCACTTCCCACTCCAGCCCCTCGGCGCCTTCCCAAGGCTTCTGCGACGCTTTTTCGCCTTTGCCCATCATGGCGGGCAGGATCACAGCCACGAAGAAATACACCTGCGCAATACCGAAGAAGAACGAGCCCACCGAGGCGATGGCGTTGAAGTCGGCGAACTGCATGGGGTAATCGGCGTAGCGGCGGGGCATGCCGGCAAGACCCAGGAAGTGCATCGGGAAGAAGGTGATGTTGAACGAAATCATCGACCACCAGAAGTGGATCTTGCCGCGGGTTTCGCTGTACATCACACCGGTCCACTTGGGAAGCCAGTAGTAGATGCCTGCGAACATGGCGAACAGCGAACCTGCCACCAGCACGTAGTGGAAGTGGGCCACCACGTAATAGGTGTCCTGCATCTGGATGTCGATCGGGGCAACCGACAGGATCAGACCGGTGAAACCACCGATGGTGAACACGAAGATGAAGCCCACGGCCCACAGCATCGGGGTCTCGAAGGTCATCGAGCCCTTCCACATGGTCGCGATCCAGTTGAAGATCTTCACACCCGTGGGCACGGCGATCAACATGGTCGAGTACATGAAGAACAGCTGACCCGTGACCGGCATGCCGGTCGTGAACATGTGGTGTGCCCACACGACAAAGGACAGGATGGCAATGGAGCCGGTGGCGTACACCATGGAGGCGTAGCCGAACAGCTTCTTGCGAGAGAACGCGGGCACGACCTGACTCACGATGCCAAAGGCCGGCAAGATCATGATGTAGACCTCGGGGTGGCCAAAGAACCAGAAAATGTGCTGGTACATCACCGGGTCACCGCCGCCAGCGGGGTTGAAAAAGCTGGTGCCGAAGTGGCGGTCGGTCAGCGTCATGGTGATCGCGCCGGCCAGCACGGGCATCACGGCGATCAGCAGGTAGGCGGTGATGAGCCAGGTCCAGCAGAACATGGGCATCTTCATCAGCGTCATGCCGGGTGCACGCATGTTGAGGATGGTCACGATGATGTTGATCGAACCCATGATCGACGACGCGCCCAAGATGTGCATGGCAAAGATGCCGGCGTCCATCGAGGGGCCCATCTGCAGGGTCAGCGGGGCGTACAGCGTCCAGCCGGCTGCCGGTGCGCCACCGGGCATGAAGAACGAGCCCACCAGCATCAGCGCGGCCGGGATCATCAGCCAGAAGCTGAAGTTGTTCATGCGCGCAAACGCCATGTCGGATGCGCCGATCTGCAACGGAATCATCCAGTTCGCGAAGCCAACGAAGGCCGGCATGATGGCGCCGAACACCATGATCAGGCCGTGCATGGTGGTGAGCTGGTTGAACAGGCCCGGGTTCACCAGTTGCAGGCCGGGCTGGAACAGCTCGGCGCGGATCAGCAGGGCCAACACGCCGCCCACCATGAGCATGGTGAACGAGAACAGCAGGTACAGCGTGCCGATGTCCTTGTGGTTGGTGGCGTAGACCCAGCGGCGCCAGCCCGTGGGGGCGTGGTGGTCGTGGTCGTGGCCGTGGGCATCGTGGTGGTCGAGAACAGCACTCATGGTCGATTTCCTTGGAAGCTCAATGTTGGTTCGTCAACGCGATCACTGTCGGGCGGCTTGTACGTCGGCCGGCTGCACGATCTGCTGGGTCTGGTTTGACCAGGTGTTCTTGGCATAGGTCATGACCGCTGCGAGTTCGGTGTCGCTGAGCTGCTTCCACGCAGGCATGGCACCGTTGTTCTGGCCGTTGAGCAACACGTTGATGAGCGGCGCCTTGTCGTCACCCACCACGATGGCGGAACCGTCCAGCGCCTTGATCGGGCCTGCGCCCTTGCCAGTGGCTTGGTGGCATGCCAGGCAGTTGGCGGCGTACACGGACTCACCGCGCTTGACCAGATCGGCAAGCACCCACACCTTGGTTGGGTCATCGGCTGCGGCGGCCAGGGCTTTCTGCTTTTCGCTCACCCAGGCGGTGTATTCCTCGGCCGACACCACTTTCACGTGGATGGGCATGTAGGCGTGTTCCTTGCCGCACAGCTCGGCGCACTGACCATAGAAGTCACCGGTTTTTTCGGCGCGGAACCAGGTGTCGCGCACAAAGCCGGGGATGGCGTCCTGCTTGACGCCGAAGGCCGGCACCATCCAGGCGTGGATCACGTCGTTGGCGGTGGTGATGATGCGCACCTTCTTGCCCACGGGCACCACCAACGGGTTGTCCACCTTGAGCAGGTAGTTGTCGGTGGGCTCGGGTTTGCCGCTGTTGGACATGACGCGGTGGTTGTTGTCCAGCGTGGAGAGGAAGCCGATGCCCTCGCCTTCGCCCTTGATGTAGTCGTAGCCCCACTTCCACTGCATGCCCGTGGCCTTGATGGTCAGGTCGCTGTTGGTGGTGTCTTTCTGGGCCACCAGCACCTTGGTGGCGGGCAGCGCCATGCCGATGACGATCAGCAGGGGAACAATGGTCCAGCCCAGCTCGACCCAGATGGGCTCGGCCAGCACTTGCGATTTGTGACCCACCGACTTGCGGTGCTTCAGGATGGAATAGAACATCACACCGAAGACGATGACGAAGATGACGGCGCACAGGGCCATCATGAACCAGTGCAGCCAGTGCTGCTCTTCGGCAATGCGGGTGACAGGAGGCGCAAAGTTGAGCTGATTGACGGCAGGACCACCCGGCAGGTCGTTGACCTTTTGTGCCGCGACTGAGGTCCAGGCACCAAGACCGAGTGTCAGCGTGGTGGCAGCAGCGCACAGCCTGGCCCAGGGGTTCCGTGGGGAATGCACCGTTTTCTTCGTCGTACTCACTTTTTGCGCCTCAAATATAAGTATTGATTTATATCAATGCAGATTAGAACAAATTTTCAGGGCTCCACCCAACCGCCCAGTCACCTCGACCCCATCTCCAGACTCCGTCAAACCCCACGCAGGGCTTGGCGAATCTCCCGCGCCAGCAACGGCCGCAAGTCGGAGCGCAAAAACCGCCCCACCTGCACCGACCTCCCGCCACCCCGAACTTCAATCAGCTGACCGACATCTGGCCGGGGTTCGACACGAACCCACTCGCGAGCAAATTCGCAACGCGACGAGCGCCCTGCCGTTTCCCACTCCACCACCAGCCGGCCTTCCAGCAGACTGATGCGTTCACTGTCGGTGGCATGCCGCGCGTACACCAGGAACGCCGCGCCCACCGCCACCAACTCCAGCACCGCAAAAGGCAACACCAAAGTCGCACCTTGAGACCAGAAAAAAGCCGCCACACCCATCGAAAGGATGCACATGGAAGCGTAGAGGTAGCCCAATTGAGCCGGGGTTACCGAACAGTTGCGCTTGAGCGACCACTCCATGCCCTGATCGGATACGGTCGCGAATCGAAAAGCGCTGTTTGCCTGGTTCACCACCCACCACCGGTACTGGTCGCGATCGCTTGAGGAGACGATGCGTTGGCAAAGGGAAGATGCCCTTGAAAATTTGGCCAGCGCAGATTGTAGCGGTGCCAAACCGGGACTCCGCTGACAAAGGCGCCACTCCCGAGTGGGACAAGGTGGCATGGCTGCCGGCAAGGCCCGCTCAGCGACGGCCTGCGCGCAGCATGGCGCGCATGTCGTCCACCGCCAGCGAGGTGCTGGAGGCCAGCGGCACCCGGGGCACGGGCTTGAAAGCGTGGCCGTAAATGATCTCGAAGGTCAGCACGAGCCGGCCGTCGTCCGAGCGAGGAAGATCCGACTCGATCGCTGCGCACAGCCTGTCGTGCCAACGGCGCGATCGACAGGCGCCGAAACGCTGATCGCTCAGGTTGCGCCCCAGGCCACGCAGCTCGGCCAACAGGGCCGCGGCATTGCTGTACGACAGCGTGATGCGCTCCATGTCCATCACCGGCTCGGCGAAGCCGGCGTGCACCAGCATGTCGCCCCAATCGTGCATGTCGGTGAATGCGTGGGCCGGCAGCGGCCAGCTTTGCGCGGCGTAAAGCGCACGCAGTTCCTTCAGGCTGTCGGGCCCCAGGCAGGAAAACATCAGGAAGCCATCGGTCTCGATCTGCTGGTGCCAGCGCGCCAGCAAGGTCTGCGGCCGCGGCTCCATGTGCAGCGCCATGTTGGCCCACAGCATGCGCACGCGGGTTTCAGCCGTGGCGGCCGCCGGGCCCGCAGCGCGGCCCCACTGCAGCGGGTTCCATGAGCGCGTCGCTGCTTCGCGCGTGGCTTCAAGCGCCTCGGGCAGCCGGCGGGCCACCACGTGGCAAGCCGCCTCGGGCAGCATGCCGCGCAATTTGCGGTGAACCTCCAGCCCGCCCTGGACCGGCTCCCAGTGCAGCCAGCTGGTCGGCAGTTCGCGGAACCACGGCAGGCGGTCGGCCATGCGGGAGCCCACCTCCTCGTGCAACCAGGGGCTGGTCGTGGTCGCACGCTGCAGCCAGCGCTGCGCGGCCACGGGGTCCAGTCCGGGCACGGGATTCTCGGGAGCGGTGGGCGTTTTCAAACAGCAAGACGGGCCAGGAGCCCAGGGGGTATCGACGGAAGCGCGCCAGTATATTGGCCAGATGCTCGCCGCCCGACACGCCTTGCTGGAATCCCTGCCGGCCACCTGCCAGGTCTGTGCGGCATGGCCCGCGCAGCCGGTGTGCGAGGCCTGCGTCCAGCGCTTCGCGGTGCACCGGTTCCGCTGCCGGACCTGTGCCGCCGTGGTCCCGGGCGACCTGGACCTGTGCGGCGCTTGCCAGACCTCGCCCGAAGCGCCGCCGTTGGCGCAGTGCCTCGCTGCCGTGGACTACGAATACCCCTGGGACGGTCTCATTGCCCGCTTCAAGTTCCGCTCGGAGCCCGGCTGGGCCAAGCCCTTCGCGCAGCGGATGTTGCAGGTGCCGGGCGCCCTGCCCCTGCTGCAAAGCTGCGGGCTGGTGGTACCCGTGCCACTGACCGCGCGGCGGCTGGGTGAGCGCGGCTACAACCAGGCCTGGGAACTGATCAAGGCCGTACGCCGTCTGGCCCCGGGCCCGGTGGGCAGCACGCTGGCCACCGCTCTGGTGCGCCTGGGGGAAACGCCCGACCAGCACAGCCTGGGCCGCGAGGCGCGGCTGCGCAACCTGCGCGGCGTATTCGCCGCCCATCCCTTGCATGCCCAGCTGCTCGTGGGCCGCCACGTGCTGCTGGTGGACGATGTGACGACCACCGGGGCCACCCTGCACACCGCAGCGCAGGCCCTGCAGCAGGCAGGCGCCGCTCGTATCAGCGCACTGGTGTTCGCGCGCACCGCGCCGAGCCGCTAAGCTCGGCGGCCATGTTCAACATCGTTCTGGTCAGCCCCGAAATCCCGCCCAACACGGGCAATGTGATCCGCCTGAGCGCCAACACGGGCTGCTCGCTGCACCTGATCGAGCCGCTGGGTTTCTCCATGGACGACAAGCACATGAAGCGCGCCGGGCTCGACTACCACGAGTACGCCCCACTGCGCCGCCACGCCGACTGGGCCACCTTCCTGCAGACCGAACAACCCGATCCAGCCCGCCTGTTTGCCTTCACCACGCGCGGCAGCCACAGCGCTTTCACCACCGCGTTCCAGCCCGGCGACTGGCTGGTGTTCGGCTCCGAGACCAGTGGTTTGCCTGAGAGGCTGCGCGAGTCCATCCCTGAGGCCCAGCGCCTGCGCCTGCCCATGCTGGCGGGCCAACGCAGCCTGAACCTGTCCAACTCGGTGGCCGTGACGGTGTTTGAGGCCTGGCGCCAACAGGCCTTCGCCGGGGCGATTTCGTGAAACAGATCACGCGCCAGACCCGCAAGGCGTGTCAATTTGTTCGACACTGGCCCGATAATTTCACATGCACACCCGCATCCCGACCCTCGCCATGACGGCCCAGACCAGCACCCTGGCAGCGCCGTTTGCCTGGAGAACAGCTTGATCACTTCCATCGCACGTTGGTTGGGCGTGGCCTCCGCTCCCCGCAGGCGCAGTTCGCACAAGGCATCGCTCAAAGACCTGGCGGGCATCCGCAACCACCTGCTGCAGGCGATCGAAGATTGTCTGGACCAGCAGGCCCTGCGCCTGCGCAAGAAGATCGAGTCGGCGCGCACTCCGCAAGAACTGTGGATGCTGCGCAACGACGCCTTTCAGCTGATCTCGCAGCAGCACAACCAGTCGGTGGCGGCCGAGCGCATCAACGCACTGATCCAGATCTTTGAAGGATGGCTCGAGCCCAAGCAGCTCGTGCGGATCAAGTGACTCCGGCGGTTCAGGGGTAGCGCCGGACCAGCGATTCGGCGAAACACACCGGTTTGTCCGCGCCTTCGCGCTCCACCACCACCGCCCAGGTCATTTGCTGGCCGCCGTGTTCTATAGCCTCGCAGGCCTGCAACGTCATGCGGGCGCGCACCCGGCTGCCGACAGGCACGGGCGAGGTGAAGCGCACACGGTTGAGTCCGTAGTTCACGCCCATGCTGGAGCCCTTGATGTCCAACGCAGACTCAAAAAACACGGGCAACAAGGACAGCGTGAGGAAGCCGTGCGCGATCGGTGCACCAAACGGCCCCGCCTTGGCACGCTCCACATCGACATGGATCCACTGATGATCGCCGGTGGCCTCGGCAAAGCGGTTGACCTGTTCCTGGGTGATGGTGACCCAGTCGCTCACGGCCACTTCCTGGCCCACGCAGGCCGCCACATCGGCCAGGGTTTCAAATGTTTTCATGCGCGCCACTGTACGACCGGCAGGCGCCAATGCATGTCGGCACCGGGACAGAGCGAGAAGCTCAGGCGTCCAGCCACTGGCAGATGGCTTGCCACTGCTGCAGGTCTTTTTCCACCCGGCCGGGCGCCACGTCAAACAGCGTGAGACCGCGCGCCGCGAGGTGAATGTAGTTCTGGGTGTCGCGCAGCGTGCCCAGCACCGGCAGGCCCAGGCTCGCGACAAACTCGTTGAGCTTGTCGGCCGCGATGGTGCGCGGGTCGACCCGCATGCCGACGATGCCGATCTGCAGCTTGTCGGCCCGGCGGGTTTCGGCCAGTTCGTCCAGAAAGGCGCGCGTGGCGTAGATGTCGAAGATGCTGGGCTGGAGCGGTACCAGCACCTTGTCAGCGATCTTGAGCACGTCCTTGAAGCGCCAGCCGTGCAGGCCGGCAGGCGTGTCGAGCACCACATGGGTGGCGTCCTTGGGTGGGCGAGCAATCAGGTCGTGCGACACATCCCAGCTCATGATGGGCCGCGCGGCCGGGGGACGCAGCTTGAGCCACAGGGCCGAGGACTGCTGGCGGTCCACGTCGCCCAGCATCACCGCGTGGCCCTGGCTGGCAAAGTAGCCGGCGACGTTGGTCGACAGCGTGGATTTGCCCACGCCTCCTTTGGGATTGGCAACCACCACGATCGGCATCTGAAGCTCCTTGGCTGGGGAACGGCCCGCACGGCAGGGCGCGAGGCGGGGCAGAAACGGTGAGCGCCTATGTTATGCGAGCGCGTCCCAGACCAGTTTGCAGCCAGTGAGGAACATGCCGGTGTAGACCAGCCGGTAGAACAACAAGGGTTTGATCCGGTGCGCGATGCGCACGCCCACCCACACGCCGATGGGGGCAAACGGCAGCAGCGCCAGCGAGGTCGTCATGTTGCGCACATCAAGCAGGCCCAGCCAGGCGTAGGGAATCCACTTCGCCAGGTTGATGAAGAAAAAGAAGAAGGCCAGCGTGCCGGTGAACAGAAGGGGCGACAGGCGCAGCGGGATCACGTAGGCGTTGAGCGGTGGCCCGCCCGCGTGCGCAATGAAGCTGGTGAAACCGGAGGTGACGCTGAGCAAGGCACCCACCCATTTGGGCGGCGGCGCGCTGTCGGGCTTGGGCGGAAACACCAGCCGCTGGGCCAGGAACAGCAGCGTGAAGACCCCCACGATGCCGGCCACCAAACGCGCGTCCAGCAGCTTGAACAGCAGCGCGCCCACCACAATGCCCGCCAGGCCAAAGGGCAGCAGGAACATCAGCAAGCGTTTGTCCACGTTGTTGCGGAAAGCGGCCATGCCCAGCAAATCCATGAGCAGCAGCACCGGCATGAGGATGGCGGCGGCCTGCGGCACCGTGACCGCCAGCGCCATCATGGGCACGGCGAGCGAACCGAAGCCGGCGCCAAAGCCGCTCTTGCTCACGCCCAGCAACAGAACGGCGGGAATGGCCACAGCGTAAAAAAACGGATCGGTGATGAGGGACAGGGCCACGGGCATCAAACAAAAGAAGAGCCCGCTTCACGGAGCGGGCTCGTTGGGGTGAATGGATTATCGGCCGGCGCTTCAAGTCGCGTAGTCCACCTGGTGACGCGCCACGCGCAGGCCCTCAATGTCCTGGCGCACGCGCAGGTGTTCGGGGTGCATCGCGTACGCGTCCAGCGCGGCCTGCGACTCGAACTCGGAGTACAGCACCACGTCGCAGGCGTAGTCGACTCCGCTGCGGTCCACGCCGATCTCGATGTGGAGCAGGCCCGGAATCTTGCCGCGCAGGGCTTCAAACGCGGCCTTCACGCGATCGATCGCAGCCGCCTTGCCGGCGTCGGAGCTGCCCTGGATGTTCCACATCACGATGTGTTTGACCATGGTGTTCATCAGACGGTGGGTGGGAAACCGGCCATTTGTGGCCAGAGATTCACGAAGGCCTGCACCGAGACGCTGCCGTACAGCCCCGCTTTCGTGAACGGCTCCTCGGCCAGCCAGGCGTGGGCCGCGTCGCGAGAGGGAAAATCGATCACCAGCAGGCTGCCCAGCATGGTGCTGCCGTCGTCGTGCACGAACGGGCCGGCAAACGCGATGCGCTCGGCCACCGCCGCGAGGTAAGCCTTGTGGGTGGGGCGCATGGCTGTGCGCAGCGCCGCCGAATCGGGCTTGTCGATCAGGATGAAGGTGAACAGCATGGGAAGAATCTCAGAGGTAGGCCAGCCAGGTCGAGAGGCCAGGAAAAGAGATGAGAAGGATCAGCACGAAAGTCATCATGACCACAAACGGAAAGGTGCCGGCGAAGATGTCTCGAATGCCGATGCGCGGGTCGTTGAGGGCCGACTTCACCGTGTAGCACGACACGCCGAACGGCGGCGTGAGCAGGCCGATCTCCACCGCCACCACCGTGACCACCCCGAACCACACCACGTCCATGCCGAACGCGCGAGCGATCGGCAGCACGATGGGCAACATGATCAGCATGATGGAGACCGAATCGATGATGCAGCCCATGGCGATCACGATCAGCACATAGAGGAAGATGAATCCCCACGGCCCCAGACCCATGCCGGTGATGCTTTCGGTGACCGCACCCGGCATGCCGGTCAGCGCCAGCATGCGGCTGTAAAGCATGGCCGCAATGATCAGGAACAGGACGGACACCGACACGTAGCCGGTTTCCACCAGCACCTGCCACAGCTTTCGCCAGGTGAGTCGCCGGCGCACCAGCGCAATCACCAGTGCACCAGCTGCACCCACCGCACCCGCTTCGGTGGGCGTGAAAAAGCCACCGTACAGGCCACCGAGCACCAGTGTGATGAGCAGCAGGATGGGCACGAACTTGATGGTGGCCGACAGCGGTGTTTCCTGTGCACCGCCGCCCAACCCGGCCAGCGCCTCGGGTGTGCCGACCTTGTGCGGCCAGAACCAGGCCATGCCCACGATCAGCACCGCAAAGCCCAGCGCAATCAGGATGCCCGGCACGATGCCGGCGATGAACATGCGCCCGATGGACTCTTCGGCCAGCACGCCGTAGATGATCATCAGCAAGCTGGGTGGAATCAACATGCCCAGCACCGATGAGCCAGCCACCACACCCACCGAGAAACGCGCGGTGTAGCCGTGGCGGATCATCTCGGGTACGGCGACTTTGGTGAACACCGAGGCCGAGGCAATGGAGATGCCGGTGATGGCGGCAAACACTGCGTTGGCCGCCACCGTGGCCAGGCCCAGGCCGCCACGGATGCGTCGCATGAGCCACTGGAACACGTCGAACGTGTCGCGCCCCACGCCCGACACGCTCACCAGCATGCCCATCAGCACGAACAAGGGTATGACGCCGAACAGGTAGTCGCGAATGGCGTCGTTGGCCGCCGCAGCCACGAAGCGGGCCGCCACCTCGGGGCTTCGGATCAACCACACGCCCGCGAAAGATGTGGCAATCAGCGCAATGCCGATGTGCATGCCGAAGTAGATGAAGGCCAGCATGCAGCCGATCGCCAGCAGGCCGATGTGCAACTCGCTCATGGCCTGCCCCCGGCGGCTTCGCGCCAGTCCTGCACCGCCAGCAACGCGTATTGAATCGCCGCCAGTGCAGCACCGGTGAGCACGACGAGCCGCATCGGCCAGGTGGGAAAGGTGAAGATGCCTTCGATCCCCAGGAACTCGTCATTGCTCCAGGCACGTTGCAACAGCGGCCAGGTGGCGTACGCAATGACGCCGCAGGCGAAGATGCCCACCACAGAAAACACGGCGCGCAGCCGCTTGCCGGCGCGCGGCCGCTTGAGGATGTAGGGGTCGATGAACAGGTCGGCGCGGCTCATGCGTCCGTGGCGCAGCGTGGCCGGCAGTTGCAGGAACACGATCACGATGATGGACGTGGCCACCAGCTCGGCCACGCCGTCAATGGGCCGGTTGAACAGGTTGCGAAGCAGCACGTCGGTGCACATCAACACCATGATCAAACCGATGACCACCGAGCCCAGGGCATTGAGACCGTCGATCAACCGCCCGAACGCACTGGTGGGCGCGCCCGATGGCGGCGGCCCGGCCTCCAGGTCGGTGTTCGCTTCGTAGCTCATGAGATGAACCCAAAAAAGAGAAGAAGGTGACGTGGCGGCGTGCAATGTCCCACCCAGGGTGACCGCGGGTCCGGCTCCGCCGGCCCCAGGTCACGCCCCCTGGAGGGGGTGACGCGCTGCAAGCGCGGCGCGGGGGTGGTTCAAAGTTCTTTGTCCCAGTCGCGCGCGGGTTTGACACCGCGTTTGCGCAACGCATCCATGTAGGTCTGCACGATCTCCTTGGCCGGACCTTTGGACGCATTGGTTTTGGCCCATTCGGCGGCCAGGTTGGGCATGGTCTTGACCCACTTGTCGCGCTCGCCCGAGCTCATGTTGGTCACGCGCACCGACGGTGTCTGCTTCGCACCATTGGTCTCCATGGTCTTGATGGCGGCCTCGTAGCGCTGCATCAGCGTGGCACCCAGCGCCTTCGAATACTCCTTGCCCACGTCTTTCACGATCTGCTGCACCTCGGGCGGCAGGCCGGCGTAGCTGTCCTTGTTCATGGCCATGCCGCCGATGTAGAGGGCACCGATGTTCACCGTGGTGATGTAGGGCGCCACTTCGTAGATCTTGTTGGGCAGGATGCCGGTGGCAATCGAGATCGTGCCCTCGCTCACCCCCGTCTGGATGTCGGTGTAGTAGCTGGTGAGCGAGCCGTCCACCGGTACCGCACCCGAGCCCTTGAGCCACAGGCCGATGCTGCCCGGCGCACTGATCTTGCGGCCCTTGAGGTCGGCGTAGGTGGCGATCGGGTTCTTGGTGAAGAGGTGGTAGGTGTCCACGCCGGTGGCACCCAGGAACACCATGTTGTTCCTGTCCCATTCCTTCTGCAGGGCGGGCACCTTCTCGTTCATCTCGTTGGCCACGTCCAGGATGATGCGCACGTCGTCGGTGGTGAACGGGGTCACGGTCCCGAACTGCGAAAGCGGCATCTTGGCGGCTTCGAGGTTGTGGAACACCCAGCCGATGTCGGTGATGCCCTGCTCCACGCTGGTGAGCGTGGCGTTCATCTTGTAGAGCTGGCCGCCGTAGGCCTCGCGCCACTCGATCTTGTAGCCCTTGTTGAGTGCGGCCACGCGCTTGTTGACCTCGGGCACGAACAGCGAGCTCATCAAGCCCACCCACGGCAACGTGGTCGGGTGGCTCGACGCAATGGTCAACTTGAAGGTCTGTTGCGCATGAGCGCTGCCCAGGCCGGCGGCGGTGAGTGCGGCCACCAGCGCGGTGGTGAGGAAGGCGCGTTTCATCATGGTCTAGTCTCCTTGTTGTGGGGCGGTGGCAAAAAAACTCAGCGGGCGGGGTTGAGAACGAAATCGAATTCAACGAGGTAACGGCCGTCGGCCTGCGGCAACCAGTCGGCAATCAGCGACTCGCGCACGCCGAACACCGCGTCGGAGTCCAGGTACTGGTCGCCGTTGCGGAACACGTGGGTGATCAGCGTCTGGTAGCCAGGCGCCTGGATGAGGAAGTGCAGGTGGGCCGGGCGCCACGGATGGCGCTTGGTGGCCTTGAGCATGTCGCCCACCGGGCCGTCGTCGGGAATCGGGTAGGCCTCGGCCAGGATGGAGGTGAAGTGGTAACGGCCTTGCGCGTCGGCCTGCAGCACGCCGCGAGCCTGGGCCGCGTCACAGTCTGAACGCTGCACGTCGTACAGGCCCTCAGCGTCGGCTTGCCAGACCTCGATGTGCGCATGGGGCACCGGGGCGCCGTCCAGGCCGCGCACCGTGCCGCGCACCTCGCAGGGCAGGCCCTTCGCACCTTGGGCCACATCGCCGCCCAGCTCGATGTGCGGTGCGTCTTCCACATGGAACGGGCCGAACACCGTGGCCTCGGTGCAGCCCGGCGGCTTGTCGTTGTTCATCGCCACGGTAAGCATCGACAGGCCCAGCGTATCGGACAGCAGGATGAACTCCTGGCGCTTGTCGTCGCACTTCTGGCCGGTGGCGGTGAGGAACTCGATGCCCTGCATCCATTCGGCCTCGGTCAGCTTCACCTCGCGCGCAAACGCGTGCAGGTGCTGCACCAGGCTGGTCATGATCTCTTTGAGGCGCGGATCGGGCGTCTGCGCGAAGCGCGCGATCACAGCCTGCGTGATGTTGTATTGATCGAGGTTGCGCACGGCCTGTCTCCTCTGGTTCTTCCTGCGGGGTTTTCTCTGTAGGTCGCACTGTAGAAGCTGCGCACAATGCCCACCAGCGCGGCGCTGCAAATGACTTTTCCGCGCGCTGCAAATACGGGGTACCCATGGATCGCTGGACCGAGATGGAATTGTTTGTGCACGTGGCCGAGAGTGGGAGCCTCAGCCGTGCGGCGGAGTTGATGAACATGTCCAACGCCAGCGCCAGCCGCCAGCTGGCCGCGCTCGAAGAGCGCCTGGGCGTGCGCCTGGTGGAGCGCAACACGCGCCGCCTCTACCTCACCGACACGGGGCAGGAATTCTTTCAGCGCGCCCGCAGCATCCTGGCCGACCTGCGCGACGCCGAGTCCACCGTGAACGCCGCGGCGCTCAACCCCACCGGCACGCTGCGCATCAGCGCCTCGCTCTCGTTCTCGCTGCACCACATCGCGCCGCTGCTGCGCGAGTACACCGAGCGTTACCCCAACGTGACCGTGCACGTGGAGGCCGCCAACCGCTACCTGGACATCATCGACAACAACATCGACGTGGCGATCCGCAACCGCGAGGTCGAGCCCGACAGCAACATCACCATCCGCCGCCTGGCCGAAACCCGCCGCGTGCTCACCGCCTCACCGCGCTACCTCGCCAAACACGGTTTCCCCAAAACGCTGGACGAGCTGCAGCGCCACCACCTGCTCATCTACGTGCACGCCAACAACCCCTACGAACTGCGCTTCACGCGCGGGGAGGAAAGCCAGACGGTGGCGGTGAAGGCCCTGCTCGAATCCAACGACGGCCAGATCCTGCGCGCCGCCGCGCTCGACGGCCTGGGCATCCTGGTGCAGCCCAGCTACATCGTCTACGACGACATCGTGGCCGGGCGCCTGGTGCCCGTGCTCGACGACTGGGACCTGCCGCGCATCACCGTGAACCTGGCCTACCCCAGCCGCAAACACCTCAGTGCCAAGGTGCGCACCTTCATCGATTTCATGGCCGAACACTTCGTGAAGATGGGGTATGAGCGCAAGTGGACGGGGCGGTTCACGGTGTATTGAACCGGTCGACGACTCAGTGCAGCTTGACCAGTGGCGTGGCCCGCTTGACCAGGAAACGCGCCAGCGCCAGCACCGCCGTGCGCAGGGTGCCGAGCACGGCCTGGTGGTGCATCAGGTGCAGGCTCACATACATCGTGCGGGCCAGCAGGCCCTGCACAAACCAGGTTGAGCGGAACAGGTTGCCCATGAGGTTGCCCACCGAGGACTGCGTGCCCAGCGACACCAGCGAGCCGTGGTCTTTGTAGACGTACGGTCGATCGGGCGCGGGTTGGCCCTTCGCGCGCCGAGTGAGCGCCGCCACCAGATAGCTGGCCTGCTGGTGCGCGGCCTGGGCACGCGGAGGCACCCAGCCGCCCTCGGCCGTGGGGCAGGCGGCGCAATCGCCCAGGGCGTAGATGTCGGACTGGCCCTGCACCAGCAGCCGGTCGCTCACCTGCAGCTGCCCTGACCGGCTGGTGGGCAGGTCCAGCGTGGTCAGCACGTCGGGTGCCTTGATGCCGGCGGCCCACACCACCAGATCAGACGCAAACACCCGACCCGCAGCGTCTTCCACCTGTTGCGGCGTGATGCGCGCCACCTTGCAGTTCACTTCGATGCTCACATGGCGCTCCTTCAGCAGCTGCGCCGCCGCGACCGACACCTTCTCGGGCAAGGGCGCCAGGATGCGATCGGCACCTTCGAGCAAGGTGATCTGCACGTCGCGGTGCGGGTCGATCCTGCGAAAACCGTAGCGCGAATGCACCACGCTGGCTTCGCGCAATTCGGCCGCCAGCTCCACGCCGGTGGCACCACCCCCGATGATCACGATGCGCACCTGCCCCTCACCCCCCACGCTCTTGCGCAGATCGGCTGCGGTCAGCAGCTTGAGCATGCGCAGCCGAAAGTGCTCGGCATCGGCCGGGCGGTTGAGCGAGAGCGTGAAGTCCGCAGCCCCGGGCACGTTGTAGTGGTTGGCCGTGCTCCCGACGGCGAAGACCACTTGGTCAAAGGGCAACTGGCGCGCCGGCACCAGCTCTTCGCCGTGTTCGTCCACCACGGACGCCACGCTCAGCTGCCTGGCTTCAAGGTCCAGCCCGGTCATGGCGCCGAGACAGAAGCTGAAGCCGTTGTCATGCGCCAGCATTTCGTACGACAAGCCCTCCTGATGAATGTCGAGCGTGCCAGCAGCCACCTCGTGCAGCGAAGGCTTCCAGATGTGAAAGAGCTGCTGGTCCACCAGCGTGACCTGCTCGGCTCCCATGCGGCGCCCCAGCTTGCAAGCCAGTTCCAGGCCGCCTGCGCCGCCCCCCACGATCACGATGCGATGTTGTGGCATGTGCGTCTTCCCTGTGTGAGCAACAGGTCCGACTGTAGAGGAGCCCGGCGGAATCTCTCCGAAGTGGTATGGCCGGCGGATCCGCTCACTTCGCCAGGAGGCGTTGCGCGTCTGGATCGGTGAAGGGGTGATCTTTGGAGCCGTTGGCCGAGAACAAGCGATTGGCCTTCACGTTGATGCCCACACGCTGCCCACCATGGCCAAACATCCACGTGTTGCCGTCTGCACCATGGTGCAGCCCAAGGCCCCACGATGGCGCCGAGTTCCAGTAGCCTTTGGCCACATGGGGATAGGCTGCGTCCTTCATGAAAGCCTGCATGCATGCATCGCCCATTTTGCCGTTCAAGTGGTCCAGCACATAAAGACCCACCCGGGCGAAGTCGCGCGATGTGGCGAACACCAGAATCTCCCCCACTGCATGGCCATCACGGTCCAGGTACCAGCCGGCGGGATACTCGGCGCCCGCTTTCTGCCAGACCGTGTTCTCGAACCACACCGGCATTGAAACGCCAGTCGCGCCCCGCACCACCAGGCTCAGCGCATCCGAATTGAGTCCGTTGTAAACAAACTTCTCGCCAGCCTTGAACCGGCTTTTGCCACCGTACTTGCGCATCAAGTCGAGAAGCGACATGTCGTGCCTGATCATGGCGCCGAAGTCCCGAGTGTCATGGATACCCGAGTAGCCGTTGCCGCCCGGATCCTGCGCCCCACTGGTGTAGCGCAGCAGATTGCGCACACTCGCCTCGCCGTAAGCGGTACCGGCAAGTTCTGGAGCGTAGATGGAAGCAGGATCCTCCAGGCTTTTTATCTTTCCGGCACACAGCGCCTCTCCCACGGCCAACGAAGTCCAGCTCTTGGTCATGGAATAGGCGTTCAGCGGCGACTCTCGCGTGGCGCCCTGCGCGTACTCCTCGAACACGATCGCACCGTCCTCGATCATCAAGGCGGAGAAATTGGTTCGTGCGAAAGCCTGGCCGTCGGGTGTCAGCTCACGAATCCTGTCGGTCTTGGTGCTGACAGGAAGTTCGCGCACAACAGTTGCAGGTTTCAGGATGTGCATGCGCGGCGATACCACGGCCCAGGATCCCAGAATCTTCTCCGGGGAATCGTGACTGGCATGGACGCCTGGCAGCAGTGATGCCCCAAGAATGACGAGCAGATGGCGGAAGAATGTCATGGGTCTCCCCGGTTTGTACAAAGCGGATCGCGGCATCATGCCCGCGGCCGCGCCGCCCGCAACCCCGTGTCAACCCGGCCTTCGCCCCTCAAACGCGTCCTGCAACAAGCGCTGGATCGCCCCCGCCTCCAGCGCCCTTGGATTCGGGTACTGGTTGCTCATCGCAATCTTGCAGGCCCGGTCCAGATCGGTTTCTTTCATGCCGATGTCCTTGAGTGCCACCGGCGCGCCGTTGTCCCGTGCCAGGTCGAACACCGCTTGTGCGGCGCTGGTACCGCCCAAGGCGGTGGCGATGCGCGCCATGGCCTCGGGCACGGCGGCGGCGTTGTAGGCCAAGGCGTGGGGCAGCACGATGGTGTGGGTTTCGGCGTGGGGCAGGTTGAAGCTGCCGCCCAGGGTGTGGCAAAGCTTGTGGTGCAGGGCCATGCCCACGGCGCCGAGCACGGTGCCGCAGAGCCAGGCGCCGTAGAGCGCGTCGGACCGGGCGGTCACATCGCCCGGGTTGGCCTTGATCAGAGGGAGCGCGCGGCCCAGGGCGGCGATGCCTTCTTGCGCCATGAGGCTGATGACCGGGTTGGCGTCGACCGCATACAGGCCTTCGGCCGCGTGCGCGATGGCATTGATGCCGCTGGTCACGCTCAGGCCCACGGGCAAGCCCAGGCTGAGTTCGGGGTCGTAGATCACGGTGCGCGGCAAGACGCGGATGTCCTTGCCGGTCTTCTTCAACCCGGCCTCGGTGATGCCATAGATCGGCGTCATCTCGGAGCCGGCGTAGGTGGTGGGAATGGCCAGGATGGGCAGGCCGGAGTCGAGCGCGATGGCCTTGCCCAGGCCGGTGGTGGAGCCGCCGCCGATGGCCACGGCGCAGTCGGCACCCAGCCGGCGCGCCACCTCGCGCGCTTCGCGCGC
>NZ_JALHLX010000009.1 GCF_022844385.1 Hydrogenophaga sp.
CTTTGCATGCCAAGGCGATGTGCAGAAGCCCGGAAACGACGAAGCCCTTGCAGATCAAGGGCTTGGACGTTGTTGGTGCGGCTGGCGGGGATCGAACCCACGACCCTTGGCTTCGGAGGGCACTCCGATCGGTAGCGTTGCAAGGGTTTGGTGGATTTAGCACCCCAGCAGAAGTTGCTAATAGTCGTTGAATTTAATAGAAATTCAGCCACTTCAAGGATGCACCAGTTTGGTCAAGTGATTCATTTAACGACGATCACCTGACCAATGCTATGGATCTCAAGCGGGAGTTTGGGGGATGGCGAACAATCCGTCAAACGATGCCGTCCTGACCATCGGCCCGCTTTCGCGGAACAGATCGCAATGGGCAGCCTCCCTTGCATCACCCGATTGATCTTGGCCCCACGATCGGTGGCCCGGCTCGCTGTCGAAGATCAGTGACGCTGGTGAACGGGGTGCTTCACCAGCCGAAGGGCATTACCGGATATACCGCTGTTTGACATTTAGCCTTTATGCCGCTAAGCTACATTTACTGGAAAAAGCGGTAACCAATGACCCATCGAACACAACCTCTGGTCATGGCCTCCCAGTTGGGAGTCGTACTACAAGGCGCGCGCAAAAGCCTCAAGCTCACGCAGGCCCAGTTAGGCGAGCGACTCGGGCTGAGCCAGCGGCGCGTGTCTGAGCTCGAACGCGCTCCGGGGACGTTGAGCGTTGACCAGCTCATGGCCCTGTGTGCCCTGTTGGGCCTGCAGTTGACCGTGCAGCCTCGCGAGCGTGCTCCACAGACGCCTGACGCCAAGCCAGGCGAGTGGTAAGCCGTGGCCCGTCGCTCAAGTTCCCAGCCGCTGGCAGTCTGGACCAATGGGGAGTTGGTGGGTCACTGGACACCAACCACTCGACGCCCGATGGAACTGCGCTACGAGGACAGTTGGCTGACCTCGCGCTCCGCTCGACCGCTGTCCTTGTCCCTGCCGCATCCTCTAATAGGTAACGAGCCCCTGAAGGGTGACCGCGTCGAACACTTCTTTGAAAATTTGCTCCCTGACAGCGGGGTTATTCGTAAGCGCCTCGCGCAGCGCTATTCCTCAGGCTCAGAAGATACGTTTGACTTGTTGGCTGCCATCGGGCGCGATTGCGTGGGGGCTGTGCAGCTACTCACCGTGGATGAGCCGCCGACCGGCTTCGACCGCATTGAAGGAGAGGTCCTGAACGATGAGGCCGTGGCAGCCCTGCTGCGTTCCACCGTTTCGAATGGCCAATTCGCTCACCGTGAGAAGGACCAGGATTTCCGAATCTCAATTGCGGGCGCCCAGGAGAAGACTGCCTTGCTGCGCCATGGCGAAAAGTGGATGCGCCCGGTGGGCGCCACACCCACCACCCACATCATCAAGCTCCCCCTGGGCCTGGTAGGCAACATGCAGGCAGACATGCGAACGTCTGTCCACAACGAGTGGCTGTGCCTGAAGTTCATGGAAGCGCTGGGTTTCGACGTCGCAAAAGCCGACATCGTGACCTTTGCAGACCACACGCCGGTATTGGTGGTCGAACGCTTCGATCGCAAGATGCACTCCTCGGGCACATGGATTCTTCGCCTTCCCCAGGAAGACTTCTGTCAGGCGCTGGGCGTGGGTCCTGCTCAAAAATACGAAGCCGACGGTGGACCAGGCGTTGAACGTCTCGCCCAAGTTCTCAGTGGCTCCCAAAACGCACGTACCGACCTGCGCACGCTGCTGGCCAGCCAGGTGGCGTTCTGGCTGCTGGCTGCCACGGACGGCCATGCGAAGAACTTCAGTATTCGTTTGCAAGCGGGCGGCACCTACTCGCTGACCCCTTTGTACGATGTCCTTTCCGCTTGGCCCATCATCGGCAAGGGGAAGAACCAGCTTGCATGGCGAAACGCAAAACTCGCCATGGCGGTCAGCAGCAAGAATCGGCACTATGCGCTGGCCACCATCATGCGGCGCCATTTCAACGCCACTGCCATGAAGTGCGGCTGGGGCGAGAACGCCGAAGACATCATCAGCGAACTACTCAACAGGGTGGAGCTGGCCATCGCCGTCGTCACGCGGCAGATTCCCGTTGATTTCCCTATGGACGTTGCCGAGTCCATCTTCGAAGGTGTTCGCAGGCAAGCCCAACGGCTCAAGGCCCAGCCCATCACCTAGCCGGGCTCGGTTTAGTGGCCTCTTCCCAGTTGAGCCCTGGAACTGGTCACCCGCAATACGGCAGTTTAAATGGGTGCCCACGCTTGAACCTGAGAACGTGGTCGGATCGGCATGGTGCTAGCTGGCTTTGATCCTTGACGTTCCTTTTCCGGCGATATCGAGGTGAAGACCCATCGTTAGGACACCCTCGTGTGGGCAAAACGAGGTCGATGATCGTTCACATGACTTCGACGCCTACCAAGCCTACACCAGCCACCCCAGGACCGTCAGGCGCAACCTACGTTCCAGACGACGACCGCATCGCAGAGATTGCTCGGGAATGGTTGCTGCAAGCATGCGGCTGTCCACCGAAGTGTGGCGGGTCACTTCTCTACTTGAAAGCCGTCGAATCGATGCTCGCAACCAATGACGAGCCCTGGCTGGAGAGTCGAGAAAAGTGGCAAGACCTGACGAAACAGACGGCTTCGAATCTACGCACAGCAGGGATCGTGAATGGGGACATCGCGACCGATGAGGACCGCAAGCATGTCCTCTGGGCTGAACTGCTGGATTGTATTCACCAGCGAGCAAAACCAGGGTGGGACGCTGCTGCTCGCAAAGTGGTGGACGCCACCTTTTTGCGGTGCTTGTTGACCTGCGTGATGGAGAAGCGCTTGATCAACCCTGAGTTGCTCAGCGGTTTTCGCCAACTCTACAAAGTCAAAACTTACACAAAGACGAAGGCTCAATACTGGCATCCCCTGCTGGAGGGGATGTCGAAGAACGTCGACCTGCGCGAATGGTTGGAAGAGAAGCCACGAACTCCTGTGGTCGAGAACTTCTGCCGCAAGCTCATCCCACTTTCCACGCATCACATTGCACCGCCCCAGGATCGCGCAAACGCCTGCGCCTCGCAAGAGCAACGCGCTGATGTCAAAGATACAACTGTGGATGCAACGCATCCCGGCGCGAAATCAACGGATGAATCGCGCAATGGGACGTCGCAGGACAGTTTTCGCCTTGACGAGACCTCCGAAAAACAGGAGCGAAGCCCATTCAGGCAAGGGGACGCCATCCTCCCGAAACTGGCTCAACTGAGCTGGTTCGACGGCAAGGAATCGCGAAGAGCTCAAGAGAATTGGGACTGCGTAACCACCCAGCAAGCCACGCAGCTTGCAGCCTCTCTGGCCACAAGCCTGAGAGAGGCAGGTTCTGAAGACGAAATGGGTCCAATACTTCTGGCAATGACGCTGTTCAGCACCTCAATGCCGCTTAACGTGCTGCTCAACGTCCCGACTACGCGCTCCCGTGACCTCTACTTCGATCCACGGGGAGGCTACGTTGCCTTCTCGCGAGAATACTATCTGGCTATTCTCAGCCCGAGCACCTTCGCCGATGAATTCCGAGCCAGAGAGTGGCTCGAAACCGATACCGAAATCCGAATCCCGCTCAGCATCTGCGTTCACCAAGGCTGGTCCCGCCTCGCCAACTCAAGGCCAGATGCGAAGTACGTGATCGACCTGCTGTGCCCACCCGCACAGACGGGTGACGCAAAGGTGCTTCATCGAAGGGTCGGAGAACTGCTCAAGCAACTTAGTGTGGATGAGCTTGTCATTTTTCCTGGCAAGCTGGCTCGATCGATGGGGCCACTCGCCACGGAGATTCTTGGCGACACACAGTTCGTATCACTGATCACACGAAATCCAGGGCTGACCAGCACGGGTGCGCAGCACTACGTCCATTTTCCAGACCGCTTCGTACACAAGCTCTGTGATCGCCTGTACGCCAAGATCGGTTGGGGCGGCGCACAGCCGTTGCCCCTTCGACTTGCCGATGCCTTCGACCAGCTACCGTCAGTTGATCAAGTGAGGTACGGACTTCAAGCAATTGAGAACAAAGCCCATCAATGCGCGGTCGTCATCAAAAGCAGCACGGTGGAAGATGAGTTGATCGCTGCCTTCAACCAACTGTGTGAGCTGAGCGCTTTTCTGGTGAATTTTTGTTTGGCTGGTCGCGGATCAAAGATCGAAAGGTTGCGCAACGGTGATGTGATGGTCAGCGGGGAATATGTCCATCTCGCCGACAAGCATGTTGACGGCGGAGGCGGTTCGCGTCTGATCGGAAAAATTCCGTTCTTGGTGCACGTGATCATGCGACACCTGGGCGCGCAGCTGCTGGTCTGCAAGAAGCTCGCAGGACTTTTCACGAAAAACTCCGGTGACTCTTTTAAAGAACTCGCAAAGGGTGAGCTCCGATTCGACGCGACATTTTTTCAGAAGATTCAAAAACGTCAGTCTTCGCTTGAACGTACATACCTGTATGCGGACGCAATCGAGCGCGTTTCGCAAGCATTCTTGGGTGCCTCAAAGAACATCGGCCGTCATCTTGTCGTCACCCATTGGTCGCTACAAGGGCATGACGACCTGGTCCTGCGTGCGATCACGGGACACGGAAGCATCGGAAACGAAATCCCTGCCCGCTGCGGCATGTATTCCCCACTCACTCTCCTTCAAAAAACGGGCGAGAACCTTCGAAACCTGCATGCCCAGTGGCTACCGAAAGAGATCCCATGCCCATTCCCCACCGTTCAGTTCCAGCTGCAGCGGCTCCCCTTGGGATTGATCGCGAAAAACTACAGGGGCCACAGGACTTGGATTGAACGTCCGACGGTAGCGCCCGCCTTCAATCAATTGCATCTCGCCAGCAAGCTTGCAATAGAGGAAGTTCGGCAAAGGCTCCTAAACGGGATCGTGCCTTCCAACTCTGCAAGCGGGCTACTGCTGCATCTGATGGTTTTCGACGGATTTCATGAGCCAAACGACCACGCTCACATATTTCAAGTTGGCCCTGAAGGTGCCGGTCTTGAAAAAAACAACACGGCACTGGCATTCAAGCGTGCTGGGTCCATTCACCGAATCCGGGTCGCGTTGACCACCGTCACCGCCAGCTATCTCAAACGCTTCAGGTTCGAAGCAATACCTGCACTTGAGGACATCACCAAATTGCAGATGGACATCGCAGTTTGGCTGAACGCAGAAGTCGCGTGTTTTGCAGCTCAACCAAAGCGAGCTCAAAGTTCCACCGCACAAGAATATCTACAGCTGACTGCATGCGCATCGCTCACCTTTGATTTGGAGGTCCCGAGTGCACTTCAAATTGCGTATGAGCCACTGAATCAAACTGCAACTCTTGATGACTTCTCAAGCGGGTGTTTGTACGGAGTTGAAGGTCAGCCCTATGGTGAACCCTACAAGGCCTTCTTCCGCAGTGGATCAGGTCGCGAGGATCTGCGAATCATCTGCGCAGCCGTCAATCACTGCGCGGACTCATCAAAAAAACTGGGGGAAGAGAAGGCTCGCGCCAGCCTGCTTCGCCTCATGCTGAAAGAAAGCGGTTTTCAGGGATCCGACACAGTCGCAGGCATGTTGATTGATGCCATTCTGAAGAACCTCGAGCACATCCATGATGGTCGTTCCTCGAAGATCCAGATCAGCTCCACGGCAACGTATCTAAGTGCACTGCTGCCCACGCTGGAAGCTTGGTCTGACTTCCACCCACACTCGAGCTCGAATGAGGAGTGGACCGAGTTTTTAAAGGAGCTGGTAAGCGGCGTCCATGCAGAAGCTCGTGCTCAGTCTGACGTTCTGGTGTCAATGAGAGCCGAAAGGTACCGCAGTGCTGGCCTCTGGCTAACGTCCAGGCTGAAAGAGTGCGGGTATGAAGTACCGCTAAATCGACTGGCGGGGTGGCTTGGTGAGACCCAAAACTTCAAGTCCACAACTTGCATTGCATTGATCGAAAGCCATCAGCTTGAGAATGCTCGCGTGCAAGTGGTGAACAGTCACCCCATGGATCGCTTGCGCCAGAAGCAGGCAAATGCCATGTTTCATGTGCTCGAAGACGGCCCGTTTCGATGGATGGAGGCTGCAGCAGTAGGAGGTTCCGATCTGCTTTTAGAAGACTCCAAGATTGTCATCAGGACTCATGGCTTTAGCCATCTGAAGTCGGATGCATCTTTTCGCTTGGTCCCAATGACGAAGCAGACACTCGAAGCTTTGCAAGACCTTTTGGCTACCAATCGGGAGCTACACCTCCAGGCAGAAGTCGGTGATCTTCTCTTCGCATCCAAAAAGGACGGTGTGGTGTCCCTGGCAGGCATTGACTGGCTGCACGACGAGATCACCCGGGCGATGTTTCGCGTGACAGGAAACCCAAGGACTCGGATCCATTCAGCACGCGCCATGGCCGCCTGTGAGCTTGCATTCCAAGATTGGATCGAGAGCATCCGCCAAATAGCAAGCGGTTCAATGGATGCTGCTGACCTCCGTGAGCGGTTCGCATACGACCACAGCACCGCTTGGCAGTTGCATCGGGCTGCGACGATCTGCGGTCATTCCGCACCAGAGGTAACGATCGATCACTACTTTGGCTCAGCCCTGCAGGTGAGGAGCATGTACTTAGAAAGTCAAGTTACACAGCAAAAAGTACCAAACTGGGCATTTAAATCGATCAACCGGACGCGATGGGCATGGAGATCGCAAACACGCAGGGACTCCACCTTGCCAAGAACGCCGTGGCCGTTCATCAGGAGGGAGCTTTGTGCACTGCACCTTGGGTCATTGGGAAAGCGAACTGCACCAACCACAGCGACTTCCGTCGTCACGGGTCCACCGCCCCTAGCAGGGAAGGACGAGCGTCTATATCCGGAGCCTACTCCCACAGTTCTAACGAAACTTAATGGGCTGACGTCGAGTATTCCAGTCAGTCAGGCAGTTCGCTATGTCGCGTTGCGGCTTATGGAAGAGGAGCTTCCTACTTGTATGGCCTACACAGGACTGCCACACGCTGCTTGCCTACAGCTCGAGGAGCTTTTAGGAGGCGAGAAGACCACCCCTTTAAAGTGTTCGGATGTTGCATTCTTCCCTTTAACTTCGCTGACGGCGGTGACCCGCTCGCAGCTGCGGAAGAAATTGAAGATCGGCAGTTCGGATGAAATTGCTCATCTTATTTGCAAGCCGGATGGTCTTGCGCTGTGCAGAGATTTGCTAGACCTGCTTGAACGCAGGCAAGTTGGGTCCGACTGGGAGGCAAAGCTGTTCGCATCTGGACGCGCTCTCGTCGCCGCCGGTCTGGGCCTTCGTGTCGTACGGGATGGCCGAGAGCAAGACGCCTTTATGAATATGCGTCTGCATGGCAAACCAGGCGTTTTCAACGGGAATTACGCAGACGACGTTGGTCCCATTCCTCGGTTCTTTGTGGTTATGCAAAGTCAGCCCGAGAACAAACGGTCGATGGGTGTCCTTTCCCCTCTGACAAGTCTTCTTTGTTTAGCCAGAGTGTGGCTATCCACCAAAGGGGTTGGCTTGTCCCTCGACCTCGATCCAGGTGTTTTAAGCAGCTAAACCGAACAAAGCACAGTCACAACTATGAATGAAGATCCACTCAAATCAAACCCGCCGCAAGACATCAACGTCTTTCGTGTTTTGAACAACAAGGCTGCAGTGAATCCTTTACTTCAAGAAGGCAAATACTGCAGCGCGACTGAAGTCCTTTCTGCTCTGCGTGATCTGATTAACACTGCAAGTCAAGCATCGAGCACAGGATGCGAGCCATTCTTTCCGAAAGAGGTTGTCGATCAGCTATCTGTCGTAATGGTACCAATCAAAAAACAAGGTACCTATTCAAGTCAACCTTCTTTGATCGATCCAGACGATGAGGAAGGGGACGAGGATCCCTTAGAGAAGCTCGTGAATAAGCACAGCGTAGTCTCGTCCGTCGTGAACGCCTGGCAAGGCAAAAAGATCAAAACTATTCAAGATTTCTTCGAGCACCTGAAGGCAGCTAAAGCTCCACGACTCGCTGCATCTTGGGTAAAGCTCCTCGGGCCAAACAAAGTAGAGATCATCCGTGATGGCAAACCAACACTGGTCATACCTGCTTCCAGCGAGCTTCCGAAGTTCCTGCCTAGCGACAACATGCTGGGCATTGTTGCAAAGCCATCAGGAGGCTTCGATGACGAACGGCATCAGGGAACCATGATGGTCATTGGGGTTCCCTCAGGTCAGGAAGTCATCATTCCCCTCGGAACCCAGTTGTTGGTGAGCTGTACCGATGACAAATTCCGGCAGGAAATACTTCTTGCTCAGGCAACTCATTGCCACCTCAAGTTGGACTTGACGGTTCCCAAGGTGCCGCTGACGACAAAGCTTCGCTCGCTTGAATGTGGCTTGCTTGGTTTGAAACTGGTCAAGACGGAGCAGGCAGCTCGGTCTCTGCCGGATTTTCAACAGTTGACTCTAGATTTCGGGAAGCCGACAGACTTCACCTGATCAGTGTCAGATGGAAGACACCCTTCCGCGGTACCGTAGCGCTTCAACTGGGACCAAAGATCACCATGATGTGATTCGCACCCAAACTTCAACAGCGGCACGGCGTAACATATGCCATATGAGTACCTTTGCAGAATCCTTTAAACGCGAAATCGCCCGTGTCGCTCGAAAAGAGCTGCGCGAAGAGATCACCGCCCTTCGCAAGAGCGCTGCTGCTCAACGCACGGAAGTTTCCGCATTGAAGAAGCAGATCAGTGGCCTGCAGTCACAGGTCAAGAAGTTGTCGAAAGTACAGGGGGCGCAGCCCAAGAAGACACTGCCTCTGGAGGCTCTCGCAGTCAGGGCAGAACAAAAAGGAAAACCTGGGCGCAAGGCGGTCTTCACGGCCGAGCGCCTCAAAACCAACCGCGCTCGCCTGGGGTTCACTCAAGACCAAATGGCCAGATTGCTGGAGGTCTCTGCACTGTCGATCTGGAAGTGGGAATCCGGCGGTGCAGCGCCGCGGGCTTCACGGGTCCCTCAGATTCTCCAGCGGCTTGCCTTGGGCAAACGTGAAGCATTGACTCTCATCACCGAGGTCGAATGACGATGGGCTTTGTCTAACCCGAGATCTTTGAGTTTCATATGCAGTCAAGCTCAATGCCCTTGTGCCGCTGCAAGTTCAACGATGCGCTGTCGCGTCACGCCCTGCTCCAAGGCGATACGTGGTGCCAGTCCTCCTAGTGCCACGTGCGGGGTTTCCAGAAACGACAGCATCAGCCATCCGTCCGTAGTGGCCAAGGCCTCGGACACCGCCTGAAGCACTGGGAACACGTGTGGCTCAAACTGCCATTTCGGGATCTTGATGCTGCTGCGCAAATGCTTCACGCCAATGCAACGGCCGCTCTTGATCCAGGCATTGATCGTCACGCGGCTTATGCCGCTCAGCAGAACCGCTTCGCCGGTTGTGATCATGTCCGCGGCATTGATTCGGTGGAGCCTGTATTCGGAACCACGGCTCAACAGTGCACTGGTCTGCGCCTCACTGGCGTAGGGGTCTGCCTCGTTTGAGCGCCGTGGTTTGACAGAGTCAAAGGCGACAGGGAAACGGGAAGTCAAAGGGTTCATTGCGTTCAAGTGTTGAGCACCGGTTTACGCTTTCCAAAAGAAACCTAGTTGGCTGCCCAGCATCGACCGCAATACCCAGGCCGGCCGCTCAATGCCCACGCATGGAGTGTCCGACATGCAGCTTCTGGTCAAACGAGTACACGTGCTCCCTCGGCGAATTGTCACAACGTCCGACGATGCGGTCTTTGAACTCATCACCTCCGTCGTGCAGCAACACCAGCCCAGCGCACAACGGACATGAGGCGGTGTAGCGGACGAAGGCGAACTCACCTTTCTTGTCGACTTGTTTTGGGCGCAATTCCAAGGTCACGTGATCTGCCTTGAACGGCACGAGGAACTCCGGGGCCATGACGATCCCCAGATCGGCCAGTTGGCCCAGAAACGTAAACAAGCGCACAACCGTCCAAGCCGAGAAGCACCAAAGCGCCAAGATTGAGATGTGCGCCGTGGTGAGTGCCGCGTTCCAACGCAGGCCCAAGACGAACATCCACCAACCGCTGATCACGATCAAGACCAGGACCAGAAAAACCGAAACGCCCGCTGAGATCACCAGTGGAAGTGTGTTGCGCATGACGCCGTCACGCAAACCGGCCTTGAGCAGTGACCCCGGAGCCGCCACTGCCGCGGGCGTGTAGCGAACCCCGCCTTCAGGCGTGGAAGTCTGATGGAGCTCGTTCTCCTGTGCCCCAATGGGTTCTGCAACCAACTGGTATTTGACGGGAGATCCCTGCAGTTTCCTGAGCCTTGGCATGAAGGCAAACCCACGCTGAATTGCTGTGGCCTTCAGGCCTGGCTCCCACTCGCTCTGCAGTTTCTCCAGTTGTTTCCACAGGGGGCTCATCCATGCACTGGCGCCTTTCGCCGACGTGGGAGCCACCAAATCCTTCAGCGGCCCAGTCTCGTATTCGATGTAGGGCAGACGATCCCCCTTCTCGACAGCGAGTTCGGCCATGAGATGAAAGATCTGAGCCGCCTGGTTTCTGGATGACTGGCCGGTCTGTTCCAGGAATGTAAGCGCCACCTTACCTGCCTGAACAAGGTCCGGCTCTGCCGATTCGGACGGTACGAGGATGTTTGCGGACTGCACATCGGGCTTCATGCCTGTCAGCTTACCCGCACCAACACCGATTCAAGGAGTGCGACATGGGCAAGCAGGAAAAGGGCCGTTTCAGATCCAAACGCAATGCGCGAAGGCGGCACAACGTGCGGCAAAGACCGAGTGCGCGCAAAACGATCGGCATTCACCGCAGGGCGATCGGCCTGATTCAGCAGGAGCTCTTGACGGGGAAAGCGACCATCGGGCGATTCCACGGCGGGGTGGAATGGCGAGCGCTGCAGCCATTGTTTGCCGAAGGGCTGTCGGTCACTGTTCGGGCCGAGGAGCCCTTGAAGATGGCTGGGCGCCGGTATATCCCCGATTTGGTGGTGCGTTGCCGAACCACGGGTAGGCTCGTTTTGGCCGTTGAAGTCTGGCACACGCATGCGGTCTCTACCTCCAAGCGGCAGGCCTACCAGATTGCCTGCATCCCCTGGATTGAGGTGCGCGCCTGGAATGTCATTTGCCGGCGCCTTGGGCAGGCTTTGCCGATTCTGGATTGGGGCGGAATTGTGGCAGTCGAGAGTCCATGCCAGCTCGGCCTTTTCGACTCGGTTCCGACCCCTCTCAAGGTCCCAGAGAGGCCAACTGCGGTTTTCAGTGTGCGCAGTAGGCATTGGCAACTTCCAACGCGAAGCAATCCAATACCCTCCCTGAGTTTCTTGGAAACAGACACGCGTTCAGGGCAAAGCTCACCAATTTTGGGGACAGAGCGCGGCTCAATGAAGGCGGGGCCAGCTCAGTAGGGGAAAAGAGATTCAGATCTGCCGCGACTCACGCCATGTATCCGGGTGGCAGATTCATTCATACGCTCAAAAGCATTCATACGCTGTACAGCGTATGAATGGTCGGCCACATGGGCTACAGCAGTTTCAAGTCAGACGAGGGGCTGCCCCCTCTTGCCTTCTTGTGCTTCAGGGACAAACTCACTTCATCACATCGCCGGTACCAACGCGACGTCAAAGATCACCGTCGGCCCAGTCCCCTGTCACCTGTCATTTCTCACCCGCTTCGACAGCAATTCGCCGCTTCTCCCCGACGGTCCGGACACACACGACCAGGCGCTCATCGCACACCACATGTCGCCCGTTGCTCAGTGCAATCAAGGTCAGTGGCGCACCCTTCTCCAACATCAGCGCCTTGTCCACCGGGTAAAGACCACGGTCCGTCTCCAGCAGCCACGGGAAACTCCAGTCGCTCGACGAGTGGGCCGACACCAGAACGCCGATCGCCTCCCGTTTGGTGATCTCTGCCGGAATGAAGATCTTGAATGCGTCGTAGGCAAGGAACAGGACCCCTGCGGTGATCACGAAGAACCCCAAGCCGAACCGTCTCGATTTGGGGCGAGGGGTTTCAGCGTGGTCTGGCGCCGCGTCTTCTTCCTCCTCTTCAAACTCGTCCTCCTCGGCGCATGCCATCGCCTGTTCCTCGGCCTTCCAGGCCAGCATCCAATCGTGAAAGGCTTTGATCAGATCAATCTTTCTAGTCGACTCACCTTGCGCCGAGCGCAGCAGGATGTGAGAACCATCAGGGCTCGTCAGCATAGGGGGAGTAGTCAAAGGGACTGTTTGCTCCCAATGCTGTGTTTGCCAGTTGGGGAACGCTTCCCAGATGACCTTCTCAGGACGGACGCCGGATTTCAAGGCCAGCATGGCCGGCGTGACGTGCTCCAGCTTGTGCCCAACAAAGATGTTCAAGTGCCCGGTCAGCTCGATGCAGATGTTTCCTCGCCACAGTTCGTGGACGATCGTCTTGCGCTGCTCCGTCGCGCCTTCCGGGTTGGGTGGTGTCGCTTCAGTCATGTGATTTCCTTGCGATTTTTTCGTGATGCAGTTTTGATGGACTCGTGATATGCGAGGTCGCATATCCAAAATCTCACGAAAGAGCTCTGTGTCAAGGGCGCGGCGTGAGGATTTTTTGAGGTTCTTCAGGCCGGGCCCGGCCCTGCACTTCAGGGGCGCAGGTACTTCACCGACAGCGCCCGCTCCTGAACGGTGACGGGCCACAGGTTGTGCAACGGGGTGACGGCCAGCGCCACGATGCCGGTCAGGCGCGCCACCTGCTCGGGGTCCACCTCAAAGGCGGCGCGGTCCAGGTTCAGCACGGCGCTGATGGTGTCGGCCATGCCGGTGCTGCGGCGGGCGAGCTGGCGCAGAGCGTCGTGCAGGAGGTCGGCACGCAGGGTGTTCGGATCCGTCGGCAGCGCCACGGGACGTCCGCCCTCCCCGCCTTCATCGGTGCCTTCATCAGCGCCTTGGTGAATCCCCTGGTCGATGGCATGTTTAGCGCCGCCCTGAGCGCCCTGCTTCCCACCGCCCGGCTCCGCGACGGGGAGCAACACGGTGAAGCGCGAGATGGGCGCCACGAACGCAGCGGTGAATGCCATGTCTGCCTCACTCGGAGACAGCATCGGCGAGAGGTAAGCACGAATGCCAGCGTCCAGGGCGCCCTTCCACGGCGTGAGCAACTCCAGTTGGCTCGCATGCAGACGGGGCTGGAGGTAGGCACGACGAACCGTTGCGTCGCTGAGCGCGGTCTTGATGAATTCGATGAGCATCGGCGGCATGTGCAGGGGCAACTGCGCGTGCACCGAAGCGCACAGATCGGCGTTGGCCCAATTCGGGTCGAACAGGCGGCCCAAGCTCAGGCGCTGCGAGGTCACCTCCCTGGGGGAATTCTTCATGAAGGCGGCGAACTCGGCCTGGTTGAAGGAGGTGGTGACGATGCGGTTGCGGGTGGGTTTGTTCATTTGAAATCCTGCGTTGTGTGGGACTGCGATTCGGATCGGGAGAAGACGGGAGTTGCAAAGAGGCCTTGGTGTGCGGACGCAGCCTGCAGCACCAAGCGCCAAGCTGCTCAGGTGGCCGAGGCAACGCACAAAGGCCTCACGGTCTGCCTGTGGGGTCCTGTGGTTTGCCCGCAGATGGTTTCTGTTCGGTGTGTGCGTCCTTGCGGTCGATCAGGACGGTCGAGCGCAAGGTCACGTTGAAGTGGTGGCCCTTGTGGTCCATGACCACCTGGATGCGCTCCTTGCTGAACCAGTCCACCAGGGCGGCACGCTCCGCAGGTTTGAGGTTTTGCGTGGCGGCCTCGGGGAGCGCGACAAAGGCGAAGGTCGACACGTGGTGGACGCGGCCGGGAATCAGGCGGCGGGTCTTGGATGTGGGGTGCTTCCGCCAGATCAAACGAGGCTTGCCATTGACACGGCTCAGCGGTGGCTTGCTTGAGAAAATGAGGGGGCGAATCCGCATGGTGTGGTCCTTGAGGTGAATGCCCGCAGGCATCGCGAATGAGGGTGAATACGTCGACTTCTGAAAAGGTCTGGGCAAAGCTCCGCCTTTCCTGCTGACCCGAGCGAACGTTCAGGCTGCGGCAGGTGGGGGATCTGCGTGGTTGGGCTTGCTAGTCCTGCGGAGAACGTTCGGCGGATGTGGCCGAACGCAAGGAGGACAGCGGGCTCAGTGATTGCGCCTTGGTTGCGTGCTTTCGGCGCGCAGCTGACCGGGGGAAAAGGACCTCAACGGGTGGCTTATTGCTGTGCGCCTCACCCTTTGCCGTGTCAGCTGCGTGCTGATGCGACGCAGTACTGGCGTACAGTGCACTTGCTTGGTCCCCCCCCGCAGGCGCGTCACTCTCGTTGGGTTGAACCCCTGGCGTACGTTCGTGCTCCACCAATTCCACGGTCTGAGCTTCTTCGAGCAAGCGGATGACGCTACCCTGCACCGGCGCCACCGAGATGTGCTGCTTGAGCAAGCGCTCCATGGCCGAGCCGTCGCGCCGCGTCAGGTTGGGCACGTAGCGGCTGTAAACACGGAACAGCATCTCGGTGCTGGTGTGGCCGAGCTGGCGCGCGATCCACTCCGGCGCTTCGCCCGAGGCCAGCCACAAGGTAGCCGCGGTGTGGCGCATCTGGTAGGCCCGGCGGTGCGGGATATCGAGATGACGCAAGAGCGGTGACCACACCCGGTTCAGAAAATTCTGGTTGTCGATGGGCGTGCCGTTGCGGTTGCAGAAGACGAACTCGGAGGTCTTGCCCGTCACCTTGAACTGAGCCTGCAGCGCGTCAAACACCAGGTCGTTCATCTGGATGTCGCGCACACTGCCGTCCGTCTTGAGCTCGTCCTCTTCCTTGAGCACGATGGCCTCACGCACCAGGATCAGACGGCGCTCGAAGTCGATGTACTTCCATTTCAGGCCGTGGGCTTCACCCGTCCTCATGCCTGTGAAGAAGCGCACGGTGAAGTACTGGCGATAGTCTGCCCGCACCGTAGTTAGGATCTGCTGCACCTCGTCCAGGGTGAACGGCATGACATCACTGCGCTTCATCTTCAGCGGCTTGATGTTGCGAAACGCGGAAGTAAACTCAAGGCGGTCGGCTGCTTCGTTGAGGATCTGGCGCAACGGCTTCATCACGGAGTTGATGCGACGGTTGGACAATGTGCTCTGGGATTTTCGGGTGGTTACTTTGGCGAGTGTTGCCCGAAATGCCAGTACGTCTGCCTTGGTGATCTGGCCGACCTCCTTCTCCCCGAAGTACGGGATGAGGTACTGGTCGATCGACCCACGCTGCGTCACCTTGTAGCTGCGGCGCCAGGAGACTTCTGACTCCGAGAACCACATGTCGGCAAACTCCTTGAAGGTGGGCGTGCCGGTGCGGGACATGGGGTTACGTTGCAGTTCAGGTGTGTCTTCCTCTGCTGCGGCATCGGACACTGGCTGACTGGACGGAAGCGGCTTGCCAAATGTCTTCTGGTAGTCGAAGGTGCCGAGTGCGATTTCCGCCTCTACACGATCAAGCGCCTTCTGCAAGCGCTTCCGGTTGGCCGCATTGTCTGCAAGCGATGTGTACTCGCGCAGTCGCTGCCCCGCATGGCGAAAGTCAATGAAGAGCGTGCCTTTGCTCTCATGTCGGCGAATGCTACCCATGAAGCACACCCCCATTGGCCAAAGGAATCGCCTCGGAGCCCATGGCCGAGTGGTGCGCCATATCCGTCTCGATGTGCTCCCAGATGTAGAGAGTTTTACGGCCGCCAAATGGACGGATGTAGTGACGGCCCTCAAGTAGTACGCTGTCCTTAAGTCGATCGCGGATGGTTCTGCTGTCGTACTTGATGCGGGACGACAACTCATCAGTTGTCAGGTAGGTGCATGTGGACACTTCTCACTCCTTCAGGTTAATGGGACAATCAGAACAACAAAAGAGCATCCAAACGTCTTTTTTGTCATCCTGGGTGGCATTATGAAGGAATAAATGCTATCGTCAAGTGTTTTTTATCATCTTGAATGATATTTTTCTTCGGAGCATGTCTTGATCAAGTGCCACCTGTCCCGCCTGATGGGAGAGCGAAAGCTCAAGATCAGCGACGTGGCGCGCGACACCGGCCTCCACCGCAACACCGTTACGCTGCTGTACCAAGAGACTGCAACGCGAGTTGATCTCGACGCGATCAACTCACTGTGCAAGTTCTTCGCTGTCGACGTGGGGCAACTGTTTGAATTCGTAGATGATTCAACCGAGTCGTAATCGTCAGAGTGCGACTCCGCGCCAACACCCGGATGTTGGCTCCATATGACCAAAGCGCTTCCCCATCCGACTGGTGCGGAATGCCCGAAGAAAGTTAAGGACTGGGTGATCGACGCGCCAAGCCGTCACTCAGCACCCATCAACGGAACCAGAGTTTTGCCAGCTATTCGGAGACGGCCATAAGTGGCGACCTGTCGTAACGCTGCCTAGCCACTGTGAGGCCGTTGTGCAGCGACTGCGGACTGTGGGGATGAAGTGATGAGCCCCCAGTCATGGCTACGTTGAGGTCATTCAAGTTCCGGCAATCACAGGGATTGAGAGTCGGCTCTTGGTGGTGCTGCAGACGTTGCGGGCCCATGTGTGGCGCGGACATGGCGCATTGATGTACCTGCCGCAGATGTTTTTTCTCTAGGAAGCGCACCTCGCTAGCATGTCGATGCTCCGCCATGTGGAGCTAGTGGGGACTTTTGAGGCAGGCGTTCAACGATTGACCTGAGAGGCACGAACCGGCTTGCCGGGGCATGTGCTCTCGATGTAAGGGTTAGGCTGCGCTCTTACCGGCTAGAAAAAGTCGTTCGCCGAAGGAGGAAGCTTTGCAACTGACTGCTCAACCCAGGAAGCGCTTGTGCACCGCACTTGAACTGCCAAAGCGCTCCTTGGGCAGCGCCTTCCATTGGCAGCCAGTGCGCAGAAAGTACATGACGGCCTCGAACACTTGTCGCGCTGGCTTGGGCGGGCGTCCCGCACCCGCCTTGCGCACATATGCCATGTCCGTACTGCGCTCCCGCAACGGTATCAACGGTTCAACTCCGCGCCAGAACGCATCACTCACCGCCCACGATTCGACCCGCTTGCGTGACACCATGCATTCGCCCCTCGCCGCTTGAAGTATGGCTCAGGGCGGTAGTTTACTTATTTACGGGTAAGTTGTTAGTCGCCTGGCCTCAGCGCGCGAGCGCGGCCGCTTCGGTGGCGGCGAACTCGGCACGCAGCGCGCTGCCGTGCGCATCGAGCACCGGTGCCTCGCGGTAGCTGTCGTCGTCCCACTCAGTGATCCAGGGCAGGGCGGGCACGTCGGCGGCGTGGCCGTTCACGTTCATGCGGCGCGTGCGCAGCTGCGGGTGCGAGATCAGGTCCTGCACAGAGTTGACGCTGCCGAAGGCGGTCTTCGCGGTGGTAAGACGATCGATCGCCTCAGCCGAGGTGAGGGTGGCGAACACTTCGGACACGGTGCCGTCCACCAACGGGCGGTTGGCCACGCGCGCCGCGTTGTTGTGGAAGCGCGGATCGGCCGGCAGGTTGGGCCGGCGCAGCACCTCGCGGCAGAAGTCCACCCACTCGCGCTCGTTCTGGATAGACACCAAGATGTCGCGGCCATCGGCGCAGGTGAAGGCGCCGTAGGGTGCAATGGACGGGTGCTTAAGGCCCACGCGTTCTGGCGCCTTGCCGCCATGGCGTGTCTGCAGGAACGGCACACCCATGAGTTCAGTGGCCGAGTCGAACAGCGACACCTTGATACCCGAGCCCTGGCCGGTGCGCTCGCGCAGAAACAGCGCCTGCTGAATACCGATAAGTGCATTCATGCCGGCGGTGATGTCGCACAGCGACACGCCGATGCGGCCCCACTCCCCCGGCGCGCCGCTGATGGACACCAGCCCGCTTTCGGCCTGGATCAGCAGGTCGTAGGCCTTCATGAGCTGCAGGCTGCCGTGGTCGCCGTAGCCGGAGATGTCGCAGGTGATTAGGCGCGGGTGGCGCCGGCGCAGGGCCTCAGATCCGATGCCCAGCCGTGCCGTCGCGCCAGGCGCCAAGTTCTGGATGAACACATCGGCCCGGGTCAGCATGCGCTCCAGCAGCGCCATGTCGTCGGGCTGCTTGAGGTCTAGCGCGATCGATTCCTTGCCGCGGTTAATCCACACGAAGTAAGACGACTCCCCGTGCACCGCATGGTCGTAGCCGCGTGCAAAGTCGCCCTCGGGGCGCTCGATCTTGATGACCCGCGCGCCGGCATCGCCCAGGCGGCTGGTGCACCAGGGCGCGGCCACGGCCTGCTCCAGCGCCACCACGAGGATGCCGTCAAGCGGCTTGGCTTTTTGGTGTCCGCTCATGTGCGCTCCCCGGTGCACTTTAGCCGTGGTGGTGCACCACCGTCTTGACGGTGCTCATTTCTTCCAGGGCAATGAACCCCTTCTCGCGCCCGTGGCCGCTGCGCTTGGTGCCCCCGAACGGAAGCTCGATGCCGCCACCGGCACCATAGCAGTTGATGAACATCTGCCCGGTCTTGATGCGCTTGGCGATACGCGCCTGGCGGTCACCGTCGCGCGTCCACACGCTGGCCACCAGCCCGTATTCGGTGCCATTGGCAATGCGCACCGCGTCTTCCTCGTCGTCAAAAGGGATGGCCGCCAGCACCGGACCGAACACCTCTTCCTGCGCCAGGCGCGAGGCCGGGTCGACCGGGCCGAACACCGTCGGCGGAACGAAGTGGCCGCCTGCAGGCAGCGTGGCTGGCATCGGGGTCTGCACCATCACCGGCACGCCGGTGCCGGCGTTCTCCTCGATGTAGCGCAGCACACGCTCAGCCTGTCGCGCATTGATGACAGGGCCGAGGTCGGGGTCCTGCTCGGGGGTGCCGATGCGCAGGGCGCGGAACTTGTCGTTCACGCGCTGCATGAAGCTGTCGAAGATGCTGCGCTCGACCAGCACGCGACTGCCGGCCGAGCAGGTCTGGCCGGTGTTCTGGGTGATGGCCTTGACCACGGTCGTGGCGGCTTTCTCGAGGTCGGCATCCGCAAACACCACCTGTGGGGACTTGCCACCGAGCTCGAGTACTACCGGCACGTAGTTCTTTGCCGCAGCGGCCTGCACGAGTTCGCCGGCCTGGGGCGAACCGGTGAAGGTGATGAAATCGATACCGCGGTGGCCCGACAGTGCAGCACCCGCCTCGGGGCCTATGCCGGTGACGATATTGATGCTGCCAGGTGGGAAGCCCACCTCGTGCGCCAGTTGCGCCACCTCGAGGCAGCTGAGGCAGGCCTCCTCGGAGGGCTTGAGCACGGTGGCGTTTCCCATTGCCAGGGCCGGCGCGATGGTACGACCGAACATCTGGGCCGGGTAGTTCCACGGAATGATGTGGCCGGTAACGCCGTGCGGCTCGCGCACGAGCTTTACGTCGTAGCCCGCCAAGAATGGGATGGTGTGACCGTGGATCTTGTCGGCAGCGCCACCGTAGAACTCGAAGTAGCGCACGAGAGCCTGCAGGTCGTTGCGCGCCACTGTGATGGGCTTGCCCGTGTCGTTCGCCTCGATCCAGGACAGACGCTCGGCCTCGTCAGACACACGCTGCGCCAGTTTCATGAGCAGCCGGCCCCTCTCGGTGGGTGTCATGCGGCCCCATGGGCCGTCGAGCGCGGCGCGGGCGGCGGTCACGGCACGGTCGATCTCGGCGCTGCCGCCGCGCGCCAGGTGGCCCAGCAGCTCACCGGTGGCCGGCGCCTGCGTGGGCACGGTGCGACCGTCTGCCGAGGCGACCCACTGGCCGTCGATGAAGTGGCGGTGCGTCTGCGCCACGATGGGGCTGCCGGTAGGCATGCTGAGGCGGCCGGGCACGGCGGGGATGGCGGCGATGGTGGTCATAGGTCTGTCTCCGGTGGTGCGTGGAATGGGTGGATTGTGGAAAGCCGAGCCCCCGGCTGGAATTGCTTTTGTGCGAAGCGTGCATTGCCGAGGCCGCAACACGTCCGTTGCGTCGGGCTTAACTCTGCTTTGCCCACTTCGAAATGGTCCAACCCGGCCATCGGCCCGACACTGCGTCGGCACCGGCCCCCTACCTTCACGGTCATCACATCCAGGAGACAAACCATGCAACGTCCCACCGCCATCCTCTCGGCACTTGCCTGCGCTGCGGCGCTGGCTTCGTTCGCGCTGCCCGCACACGCACAAGAGCGCACCATCAAGATCTATGGCATGGGCGCCAAGAGTGGCGTCGTGCGCATCTTCGGCATCCAGAGCGAGGCCGCCATGCAGGCCGCGGCCGACCAGATCAACGCCGCCGGTGGCGTGACGCTGGGCGATGGTGCGAAGGCGAAGATCGTCATCGACTACCTCGACGACCGCTGCAGCGCTGAAGAAGGCATCAACGTGTTGCGCCGCATCGCTTCGCAGCCCGATGCCATCGTGGCCGTGGGCCCGACCTGCAGCAACGTGGCCGAGCCGGTGTTCGGCATCCTGCAGAAGAAAGCCGGCGACGCGAGCGACTCGGGTATCCAGTTCCCGCTGTACACCGACGTGGCAGCCAAAGGTGGTCTGGCCTCGATTTCCGAATGGTCGTTCCGCAACGTGCCCAGCGAAGCCGCCATGTACAAGTCGGTGTTCGAGTGGGTGGGTGCAACCCGCAAGGAGCTCAAGACCTTCTGGGGCGGTGTCGAGAAGGACTTCGCACACAGCAATGCAACCTACAACGTGATGAAGGACAACGCTGGCAAGGTGGGCTTGGAGGTGCTGGGCCAGAGCGAGTGGTTGTTGGCCGACACCACCTTCAGCACCCAGGTGCGCGAGATGAAGCGCGCCAACCCCGACGTGGTGGCTATCTCGGCCCACCCGTTCACCACCTGCGGCGTGCTCAAGGAGATGCAGCGCCAGGGTGTCAAGCCCAAGCTCGTCATCGGCCTGACCAGCTCGTCGAGCATGGAAACGCTGCAGGGCTGTGCGCAGCAGGCCGAAGGCATCATCATCCCGACCAGCTTCGCCCCCGTGACAGCCGAGGCCAAGGCCGCAGCAGAAGCGGTAGCGGCGAAGAAATCCAACATGGACCTGCACAACGCGGCTGCCTGGGAGAACATCTTCACGCTCAAGAAGATCATCGAAGAGCAGAAGATCATGGGCAAACCCGATACTGTGGCGGCCGACCGCCAGAAGATGCGCCAGGGCCTGGCTGCGCTCAAGCAGACGCAGGGCCTGCTCGGTCCGATTGAGCGCGCGGCCGACCGTGAGGCGATCAAGCCCTTCCTGTTCGTGCAGGCCAAGGGCGGCGCCTGGACCGTGGCCCACAAGCCTTGACCGGCTTGTCCGGTTCTGAGCCGGAGGCGCCCCGCGCGGGGCGCCTCCTTTGCACACCCAACGCTCCCGCTCCATGACCTACCTCGACCTGCTGGACCTGACGCAGTCGGTGATCGATGGCGTGCTGTTCGGCACCATCTACGCACTGATCGGCATCGGCTTTACGCTCATATTCGGCGTGATGCACAAGATCAACCTGTCGTACGCGGCCGCGTCGGTGGGGGCTGCCTACCTCAGTCTGCTCATCGTGCAGACCGCACCGCCGGCGCTAGTGTTTTTGGCCGCGGCGCTGGTTGGCGGTGTGCTGGGCGCGTTGGTGTACGTGGTGTGCTTCCGCTTCCTGCCCCTCAACAAGCCGCTGGCTACGCTGATGTCTACCGTGGGCATGCTGCTGCTCATTGAGGAAGCCATCGTGCATGCCACCGCCGGTATGCCGCAGAACTATCCTGCTATGTGGGTGGGCTCCAACATCGACATCGGGCCGCTCTCGCTGCGCGGCGACCTGCTGTTCGTGTTCGTGCTGGGCTGCGCCGCCATGGTCGGCCTGACGCTGCTGCTCAAACGCACCCGCCTGGGGCTGGCCACTCGCGCCGTGTCGCAGCAGGCCACGGCCGCCCGCCTGTGCGGCATGAACATCACCACCACCAACCTCAGCACCTTCGTCATCGCGGGGCTGCTGGGCGGCATCGCCGGGGCCATGGCCGGAGCCGCCATCGGCGTGCTGTCCCCGCTGCTCACGCTGCCGCTTACCGTCAAGGGTTTGGTGGTGACCGTGATTGGCGGGCTGGGCAGCATCCCGGGCGCCATCGTGGCCGGCCTGCTGGTGGGAGGGTTCGAGAACCTGTTCCAGTACTGGCGCGGCGTCACCGAGCGCGACATCTACGTGATGCTGCTGCTGTTCGCCTTTCTGGTGTTCCGTCCGGGCGGGCTGTTCAAACCGCCGGCTGGCCGCGACTGAAAGAGACACTCCATGGACTTCTATCTCGGACTCGCACAGGTCATCGGCGTGCACACCTTGCTGGGCCTGTCGGCCTGGTGCGTGCTGCAAACCGGTCAGGTGTCGCTGGCGCAGGGCGGCTTCTTCGCGGTGGGCGCTTATGCCGCCGGCATGCTCACGTCGATGGCCGGCTGGCCGCTGTGGCTGGCGCTGCCGGCGGCCGCCTTCATAGCGGCCGTAGTTGCCATCGCGGTGGGTTTTCCCGCGCTGCGGGTCAAGGGCCTGATGCTGGTAGTGGCCACCACCGCGTTCGCCGAAATCGTTCGCCTGTTCTTCTTCAACCTCACCTGGCGCGTGCCGGGCCCCGAAGGAACGCCGATTGGCCCCGACGGCAGTCTGGGCTTCGGCGGCATTCGCTACTTCCCAAGCAACGGCTGGACCTCGACCGAGATCGTGCTGCTGATCTGGGGTCTGGTGCTGATTGTGATGGCGGTGCTCGCCTGGCTGGACCGCTCGCGTGTCGGCACCCTCTGGCGTGCCGTGGGCGAGGACGAGGTGGCCGCCCAAAGCGTGGGCGTCAACCTGACTGCCGCCAAGGTGTCTGCCTTCGGCATCGGCGGCGCCATCGCGGGCGTGGCCGGCAGCGTGTTCGCGCACTACACCACGCATATCGAGCACTCCAACTTCACCATCCTGCTGGCCACCTTCGCCATTGCCTACCCCATTCTGGGCGGGCTCTCCAGCCTGTTCGGCACCGTGCTGGCCGTGGTTTTCATCCAGGGCATCCTGATTGAGGGCCTGCGTTTCCTGGGTGACTGGCGCAGCCTGCTGTTCGGGGCGCTCATCCTGTTGATGATGCTGGTGCGTCCCAGCGGCATGATCACCTCGCCACTGGGCCGGTTGCTGCGCGGTGGCCGTACGCCGGACGGCCAGAGCGATGCGGGCAACAAGGAGAAAGCCCATGCTTGAGTTGCAGCAGCTCAGCCGCCATTTCGGTGGCGTCAAGGCCCTGGACCAGCTCGACCTGACGGTACGGAAGGGGGAGATCCTGGGTCTGATCGGACCGAACGGCTCGGGCAAGAGCACCACCGTCAACTTGATTGCAGGCCTGTATGCGCCTACCACCGGGGCGCTGCGCTTCAAGGGGCAGGACATCGGCCAGTTGCCGGTGCACACACGCGCGGAGCTCGGGATCGCGCGCACCTTCCAGAACATCCGACTGTTCGGCAATCTGACGGTTTGGCAGAACGTCTGGGCAGCGCGCGTGGTGCGCGAGGGCGGCTGGTCGGGCCTGAAGGCGCGCTGGCTGGCCTCCGGCCATCAGGCGCGCGAGGAGGTGCAGCGCCTGCTGGCCTTCAGCAACCTGGCCGACAAGGCCGATGTGCTTGCGGGCAATCTCGCTTTCGGCGAACAGCGCCGCCTCGAACTGGCGCGCGCCGCTGCATCGGGCGCCGAGCTGCTGCTGCTGGACGAGCCTGCCGCCGGCATGAACGCCGAAGAGATCGAAGAACTCGACCGGCGCATCCGGGAGCTGCGAGATCGCGGCCACACGATCCTGCTAATCGAGCACCACATGGAGCTGGTGATGGAGGTCTGCGACCGCGTGGCGGTGCTCAACTTCGGTCGCAAGATCGCCGAAGGCACACCCACCCAGGTGCAGCAGGACCCGGCCGTGCGTGCGGCCTACCTGGGCGCCGACGACTCCGTGGCCCAGGCCGCCTGACCGAGGAAACAACCATGCTGATCATTGAAGGACTGGCCACGGCCTACGGCAAGATCGAAGCGCTCAAGGGGGTGGACCTGACGGCGCAGAGCGGGCAGGTGACCTGCCTGCTGGGCCCTAACGGCGCGGGAAAGACCACGCTCATGATGACCGTGGCGGGCATCCTCAGGCCAAAGACGGGGTCGATCCGTTTCGAGGGTGAAGAGCTGGTGGGCAAGTCCAGCGCCGACATCGTGGCGCGCGGTCTAGCCCTGGTGCCCGAGAACCGGCTGGTGTTCCCTGTGCTCAGCGTGCGCGAGAACCTCATGGCTGGAGCCTTCCGCCGGCGCGACCGCAACGCCATCCGCGACGACATCGACCGCATGTTCGTTCGCTTCCCGCGTCTGAAGGAACGGGTGGACCAGATGGCGGGCACCTTGTCGGGTGGCGAACAGCAGATGTTGGCGGTGGCACGGGCGCTGATGTCGCGGCCACGCCTGCTGTTGATGGATGAGCCGTCGGTGGGTCTGGCCCCGCTGGTGGTGGCCGAGATATTCCAGATCATCCGGCAGCTGCACGCAGAAGGGGTAAGCATCTTCCTGGTCGAGCAGAACGCCCACATGGCGCTTAAGGTGGCGCAGCACTTCTACCTGATGGAGCAGGGTCGCGTGACCTTCTCGGGCAATCCGGGCGAGATGAGCAGCGATGACGTGATCCAGCGCGCCTACCTCGGGCAGCGTCGGGCTGCCTGAGTCGCAGGTGCGTGTGGTGCAAGACCTGCTGCAACGCACGCTCGATGGCTGGCTTGAAGGATCGGCTTACGCACTCGTCGGCCTGGGCCTGACCCTGACGTTCGGCACTCTGCGCCGCCTCAATCTTGCCTACGGAGCCACCGCCATGCTGGCCGCTTACGTGGGCGCTTGGTTGTTCACCCGCCATGCCGTGCCGGCCTGGGGCGTGGCGCTGTGCGTGATCGGCGGAGCTGCGCTGATCGGTCTGTATGTCGAGCGCCTTTGCTTCGGCGCGCTGGGTCGGGCCGATGGTCACGAAGGGCGTGGCAGCGCGATGCGCTTGGGCAGCGGCTTCGACGGGCGCGAGGTGGTTGCGCTGGCGTCGAGCTTTGCGCTCTGGATGCAGCTTGAACAGCTCGCGGTCAACCTGTTACCGAGGCACCTCAATGCCTTTCCGCATCTGTCCTCGTCCACCGAGTGGGCCTGGCTCGGTCTGTACCTGAGGCCGGATCGGCTGGTGGTGGCCTTGCTCGCCATTGGGCTGACCCTGGCCCTGGGCATATGGCTGCAACGTACGCGCGGTGGCCTGGCCTGGCGGGCCACCGCCACCCAGCGCACGGCGGCCGGGCTAGTGGGCATCGCCGTCGGCCGCGTGCAGGCCACGGCCTTTCTGGTGGCCTGCGCGTTGTCCGGCGTGGCAGCTTTTGCAGTGCTGGCCATCGAAGGCCAGGTCACGCCCATGCTGGGCATGTGGATGCTCACCAAGGGCCTGGTGGCGGCCATGCTGGGAGGTCTGGGCAGCGTGCGCGGCGTGCTCTGGGGTGGCTGGCTGCTGGGTATCGTGGAAGCGCATGCGCAAGCGGCATTCGGCCCGGTGGGGCGGGAGTTCGCCAGCTGGGCCTTGTTGTTCGCCGTGCTGGTGCTGGGGCCGGCCGGGCTCCGTGGGCTGCAGGGGAGAGTGGTTCATGCCGGTTGATCAGGCCATCGGACTCGCGACCGACATCGCGATCCTCTCGCTGCTGGCGCTGTCGGCCTACCTCGTGCTGCTGGTGGGGCGCATCTCGTTCGGGCAGCAGGCCTATTTCGGAGTCGGTGCCTATGCGTCGGGGCTGGCGTCCACACTGGCCCAATGGCCCCTGGGCCTGGCGCTGCTGCTCGGCATGGTTGTGGGGGCCGTGCTGTCGGTGATGCTGGCGTTCCCGACGCTGCGTCTGTCCGGTCTTAACTATGCGGTGGCCACGCTGGCGCTGGCCGAGATGATGCGTATCGGCCTCCTGAGTTGGCACTTCACGCACGAGATCGACGGCCAACCGGTGGGGCCGCAGGGTGCGGACGGTTTCCGTGACATCCGCTGGCTGCTGGAGAACGATGTTTCCCCCGGCTTCTTTCTATTGATCTGCGCGGGCACGCTGCTGGGGGTGTTGCTGGCGCTAGCTTGGCTGCGCCCTCGCCGTCTTGGACTGGCGTTGCGGCAGGTGGGCCACGACGAAGCACTGGCCGCCAGCCAGGGGCTGCCAGTGCTGCGGCTACAGCTGTTTGCGGTGGGTCTGGCGGGCGCGCTGGCCGCACTGGGGGGTGGGCTGTACGCGCACCGCGCCACCTACATCGAGCCCGCGCTGTTCGATTCCATGTTGGGCGTGCACGCGGTGGGGTACGCGCTGATCGGCGGGTTGGGCACGGCGCTGGGGCCGCTGATCGGCGTGGCCTTCGACATCGGTCTGCTCGAAGCCACCAAGGTCTTTGCCGGCTGGCGCATGGTCGTCTTCGGCGGGCTGGTTGCGCTGTTCCTGCGATACCGGCCCCGGGGCCTGCTCGACGAAGTCACCGTGCACCGATTGTCCCGATTCCTGCGGAGGAAAACATGATGAAACGCCTGTGCATAGCTGCAGCCTTGCTGTCGTTGCTCCAGCCAGTGGCCGCACAGACCCGCCGACCGCAGGTGGACCTGCAGTGCGACGCCCACGGCCTGGGCCCGATTCTGGATTGCCGCGTAGGACTGCGCACCGCGCAGGGCGAGCCCATGAGCGGCGCCAGCGTCACGCTGGGCGCCACGATGCCGTCGATGCCCATGGCCCATTCGGTGCGGCCGGTGAAGGCGGTGCCGGGCGTGGCGCCGGGAGAATACCGCGGCGAACTCGCGCTCGAGATGGGTGGCTCCTGGGCGATCGAGATCGACATCGCCGGCCCGGTGCGCGAGCGAGTGGTGCGCGTGCTGCTCGCCGAGGAATGCGCCGACAACGGCCGTTGCTTGGCCCGGCCGGCGCGCCCGGGGACCGCACCCCACAAACATTGAACATCCACTCCCATTCACCAACCCAGGAGACCGCACTGTGTCATCAACCCCTTTGCTCGACGGCCGGACCGTCATCGTCACCGGTGCGGCCACCGGCATCGGCCAGGCGTTTTCGCTGGCTTGCAGCGCCCAGGGCGCGCGCATCGTGGTGGCCGACATGGGCCCGGCCGACGAGACCATGGACCTCATCGCCCGGGCCGGCGGACAGGCGCTGTACGTGCGCGCCGATGTGGCCGACGACGCGTCCACGCAGGCCATGGCCGCGGCCGCCCTGCAGCGATTCGGCCGCATAGACGGCCTGATCAACAACGCAGCCTACTTTCGCGAGGTCAAGCTGACCGATTTCGAGGAGATCGACCCGGCCCAGTGGGACCGCATCTTCGCAGTCAACGTGAAGGGCGTGTGGAACTGCTGCAAGGCCGTGATGCCCTCCATGCGTGCTCAAGGCAGCGGTGCCATCGTGAATATCGCGTCGGTGGTGGCTGTGGCGGGCCAACCCGGCTATCTGCACTACGTGGCCACCAAAGGCGCGGTGCTGTCCATGACCAAGGGTCTGGCCAAGGAGGTCGGCAAGCACGGCGTACGGGTGAACTGCATCGCGCCGGGCTTCGTCATCACCGACGCTACGAAGAACCGCCCCATCGAGTGGCAGCAGTCGTTCCTGAAGGCTCGCGCCATCGGGCGCGAGCAGCGGCCGGACGATCTCGTTGGCACCGCCGTGTACATGCTGTCCGACCTGTCGGGCTTCGTGTCGGGACAAACGCTGGTGGTCGACGGCGGCCACATCATGTACTGAAGACCGCCGGACAACCGCACAAGAACACACCTCACCGGAGACATTCCTTGACCGACATCGTTCTTCACAACTACGCGCTCTCGCCCTTCTCGGAAAAGATCCGCACTACCCTGGGCCTCAAGCGCATCTCCTGGCGATCGGTGGATGTGGCGCCACTGCCACCGCGTCCCCTGCTGGCCGCGCTCACCGGTGGCTATCGCCGAATCCCGGTGCTGCAGATCGGGGCCGACATCTTCTGCGACACCAATGCCATCCTGCCCGCGCTGGAGCGCCTGCAACCCGAACCGTCGCTGTACCCGAATGATTGCGAGGGCCTGGCGCGCGGCATGGCATTTGCATGGGAGCGGGCGGTCTGGATCCCCACCATCGGCGTGCTGGTGCACTACATTGGTGACGCATTGCCGCCGGAGTTCATCAAGGACCGCAAGGAGGGCTATCTGGGCATCGACATCAGCAAGCCGGCGATGGCGCCCGAACTGCCGCACCACCTGCAGGTGCTGCATGCCCAGTACAGCTGGCTCAAATCGGCGCTGGCGGCGGCGCGTGTCCGCGGCCACGATTTCCTGTTCGGTCCCACCCCCAGCGTGCTCGACCTAGCCTGCTGGCAGACGACCTTCCTGCTGCGTAAGAACTCGCCGCCCGAGGTGGATGTGCTGGCCGGCCTGCAAGGACTGGAGGCCTGGTACGACCGCCTGGCAGCCGTCGGTCACGGGCATGTTACGAAGATGATGCCCGAAGAAGCGCTGGCGGCCGCAGCGGCCGCGCGCCCCGCGCCCGTCACCCACCTGCGCCCCGACGGCGACCCAGGCGGTCTCAAGCCAGGCGCCGCCGTCGTGGTGACCCCCGACGACAACGCGCGCGTGCCGGTGCACGGCACGCTGGTGGCCGCCAGCGACGCCCAGGTGGTGATCCACCGCCACGACTCGCAGGCCGGTGACCTGCACTTGCACTTTCCCCGCCTGGGGTTCGACGTGCTGCCCGCCTGATTCCGCCGACCAAGGAGACCAGATCATGACAACGGAAGCCAACAAACAGCTCTGCCGCGACTACTTCACCGCCTTCCTCAAGAGAGACGTAGCCTGGATGCAGAAGCACATCGCACCGACCTTCGTGCGCCACGATCCGGGACTGCCCTTCGAGGTGCGTGGGCCGGCAGGTGTGGCACAGCTCCACGACGCCCTGATGCCGGCCTTTCCCGACATGAGGTTGCCGTTGGAGGATTTCGTGGCCGAAGGCGAGAAGGTGTTGGTGCGCCTGCGCGTCCAAGCCACGCACACCGGGCCGTTTGGCGACATGCCCGCGACCGGGCGCAAGATCGACATCGGTGTGCTCGATCTGTTCCAGATCCGCGATGGCGTGCTGATCGAACACTGGGCGCTGCTCGACAACCTGGGCATGCTCAAGCAACTCGGCGCGCTGCCGGCCTGACCCTCGCCCACAGGAGACACATATGCACTTGCTAGCCAACACCACCTCGCCCTACGTCCGACTCGCGCGTATGGCGCTGATCGAAAAAGGCGTCGAGGTCGAACCCACCATCGTCGATCCCTGGGCGGACGATCCCCGCCTGCGCGCAGCCAACGCGGCCACCCGCGTGCCCACGCTGGTGCTGGACGACGGAACGCCCATGACTGAAAGCCTGCTCATCGTGCAGTGGCTGGAAGCCACCCGACCCGGTACGCCCAGCCTGCTGGGCAGCGATCCTGCCGGTGTCCTGTCGCGAACCGGCATCGCGCTCGGTGTGATCGATGCAGCCGTGCACACCATCATCATCCGCAAGGTGACGGCGCCAGCCCTGTTCGACGAGACGCCAGTGGGGCTGCGGAGGCGCCGCTCGATGCTCGAGGGCATGCAGCGACTGGAGGCGATGGCTGCGGAGGGCCGCTTGCGTACCGGCGATGCGCCCACGCTGGACGCGCTGGCCGCGATTGACGCACTCGACTACCTTGATTTCCGCTTCACCGATGCGCCGTGGTTGCCCGCGATGCCGGCGCTGCGTGAGCTGGGCGCGGCGCTGGCGCAACGGCCGTCGGTGCAGCGCACCCGCCCGCACTGAGCGGCGTGCTGGCAGGTCAGCGCGCGGCGGCCAGCACGCGCTGCGCGCGCTGCAGCACCGGGCGATCGATCATCGCGCCGTCAAGCTGTGTGGCCGCGCCATCGCCCGCTGCCGCCACCACGCGCCGGGCCCACTCGATGTCGGCCGCGCTCGGGGCAAACACGGCGTTCACTGTGGCCACCTGTCTGGGGTGGATGCACAGCTTGGCACCGAACCCCAGCCGGCGCGCCTCGCCCGCATCTGCCAGAAGTGCTGCATCGTCGTCCAGCCGCGCAGTCACGCCGTCCACAGGCGCTGGCAGGCCGGCCACACGCGCGGCCCACACCAGGGTGGAGCGTGCGTGGCGCAATGCCTCGCGGTCGTCGGGATCGATGCCACCCAGGTCCAGTGCGTAGTCGATGCTGCCGAAGGCCAGGCTGACGACCGCCGGCACCTCGCCCAGCCGGGGCGCCATCGCCAGGCCCTGCGCGCTCTCGATCAGTGCCAGAACGGGGCAGCCAGGGGGCAGGGCGCGCAGTTCGTCCAGCCGTTGTGTCTTGGGCAGGACGATGCCTGGTGCCGGCAAGGCTTGCCATAGGTCTAGATCGGCGGAGGCTTCGCGTGTGTCCATGGCGTTGATGCGCAGCCAAAGGGTGCCAGGCGCTGCGCTGGCCATCGGCGCTGCGGCGTTGGCCAGTGCAGCGCGCGCGGCGGCCTTGTCCGCCGGTGCCACCGCGTCCTCCAGATCGATGATGACCGCGTCCGCGCCACTAGTCAGCGCCTTGTCCAGCCGCTCCAGACGGGTGGCGGGCAAGAACAGGAAGCTGCGCGGCGGGCGGGTGGCGATGTTCATGGCCGCGATGATGGCCAGGGTATCCGCTCAAGGCAATTGCCCGCTGGCGAAGCCAGCCTTGCAGCGGTTTAAACCCCGGCTTCCTCGCGGGCGGCGCAGCCTTGCAAATGCATCAGCAAGGCGCCCAGCGCAGAGGTCGGGTCTGCCGCGGTGCGTGTGCACAGCAACATGCGGCGGGATGCCCAAGGATCGGCGAGCGGCAGCACCTGGAGGTTCATCGACTGGGCGGTGCCTCGCGCGGCCTGCATGGGCAACACGCCGATGCCCAGGCCGGCCTCGACCGCGCGGCACACAGCCTCGAAGCTGCGCACCTGCACACGCAGCGCCATGGGCTTCATCAGACCTGTGGCGTGGGCTTCCAGCAGCCGAGTGAGGGAGCTCCCGCCCTCCAGACCGACCAGGTCGTGGTCCAGCAGGTCGCTGAAGGTGACGCGCTCGGGCAAGGCCAGCGTTGGCGGCGCAACCGCCGCGAGCTGATCGTGGCGATACGGCAGCGTGGCCAGACCCGCGGTGTCCACACCCTCGACGACCACTCCCAGGTCGATGTCGCCACTGCGTAGCTTGCGGATGGCATCGGCGCTCCAGCATTCCTCCAGCACCAGCCGAATGTCCGGACGCGTGGGATGGAAACTGGCGATGTCGGCCGGCAGGAATTGCGCCATCGCCGAGGTGTTGCCGTGGATGCGCAGCACCGCGGTGTGACCCGAGCCGTAGTTGGTCATCTCGGCGCGCATGTGGTGCACGGTGGCGATCACCTCGCGCGCAAGCACCAGCAGGCGCTCGCCCGCAGCCGTGAGATCCAGCCCGCGCGAGTGCCGCTCGAACAGCTGCGCCTTGAACTGATGTTCCAGAAGCGACAGGCGCCGGCTGGCCGCTGGCACGGTGATGAAGCTTGCCTCGGCCGCGCGCGTGAGGTTGCGGGTCTCGGCCGCGCGGATGAAAAGCACCAGGGAGTCGAGGTCGGGCAGCATAGGTGGTCACGCAGGAAGGACTCAAGTATCCCCCTGCCACCGGGCAATGGACCCGACCATGCCTCGGTGAAAACCCGGATCTGCAAGGCGTGCAAGCCTGCGTTTGCAGATCGGCAATGGCCTCGACCCCGGTCGCGCCGCACACTGCACGCGTACCTTGGAACACCACGACGGAGGAGACCATGCGACTCAAGGAAAAGACCATCATCGTTACCGGCGCGGCCAGCGGCTTCGGCGCCGGCATTGCGCTGGCCTGCGCGCGCGAGGGCGCGCACGTGGTGCTGGCCGACATCAACGAAGCCGGCGCGCGTGAGGTGGCCACACGCTGTGGCGGTCGCAGCGCTGGCGTTCGCTGCGACGTGACCTCGCGCCGCGACGTGGCCGACCTGGTGGCGGGTGCGCGCGAGCGTTTCGGCCGTATCGACGTGGTGGTGAACAACGCGGGTTGGACGCACCGCAACCAGCCGCTGCTTGACGTGGACGAGGCTACCTTCGACCGCGTGTTCGCGATCAACGTGAAGTCGATTTACCACATGACGCACGAGGTGGTGCCAGTGATGCGCGCTCAGGGCGGTGGAGTGATCCTCAACGTGGGCTCCACTGCCGGCATCCGACCGCGGCCGGGTCTTACCTGGTACAACGCCAGCAAGGGCGCGGTCAACCTGCTGTCCAAGTCAATGGCCGTGGAACTCGGCCCCGACCGCATTCGCGTCAACTCCATCTGTCCCGTCATCGGCGAGACTGCGCTGCTCGAGGCCTTCATGGGCGTGCCCGACACGCCCGAGAACCGCGCGCGCTTCATCGCTACCATCCCGCTCGGGAGGCTGTCGCGGCCCGACGACGTGGCCAACGCTGCGGTGTTCCTCGCCAGCGATGAAGCAGCCTTCATCTCGGGCGTCGAGTTCCCGGTGGACGGCGGCCGCACCGTCTGAGCCGCGAGTGATATTTGTCCTCATATCTCGTATCTGCTGAGGTCAGCTCTCGCAGGGCGCTTGACTTCGGCCGTGCCATGGGTGCGTTTACCAAGAGCGGTGTCGTGCACGCCAGGGGCTGCTGGCTGTCTTAGCGCGGGTATGGGCGATGAAAAGATGAAAGAAACACGGGAGCATGTCCATGCCTAATTTGTTTTCCCCCTACACGCTCAAGGGTGTCACGCTTCGCAATCGCATCGCGATGTCGCCGATGACGATGTATCGGTGCACAACGGACGGGAAGATGAATGATTTCCACGTGATGCTGATGGGCTCGCGTGCGGCCGGCGGATTCGGCTTGGTCTTCACCGAACAGATCGCCATCACGCCCGACGGCCGTACCAGCACCTCGTGCGCCGGGCTCTGGGAGGACGAGCAGATCGAAAGCCTGGCTCGCGTGGTCAGAATAATCAAGGGCATGGGCGCGGTACCAGCGATTCAGCTTGGCCATACCGGCCGCAAGGGAAGCGAGCAACTGCCTTGGGAGGGTAAGCGGCAGATTGCTCCAGACCACCCTGATGGCTGGCAAGTGCGCGGCCCCTCGCCCATTCCCTTTGGCGGGCGCTTCCCATACCCCGTGGATGAGCTCAGCGTAGCGGAGATTCATGATTTACATCGGGCCTATGCGGCCGCCGCAAAACGGGCGATCGCGGCTGGGTTCGAGTGGCTGGAGATGCACTTCGCGCATGGTTACCTCGGTGCGAGTTTTTTCTCTCCCTTGGCCAATCAACGCACGGATGCGTACGGCGGAACACTTGACAAGCGCCTGCGCTTTCATCGCGAGGCACTAGACGCGGTACGCGCCGTTTGGCCCGAGCGGCTGCCCTTGACGATGCGTCTGGGGACTGATGATTTCCACGAAGACGGCGTGAAGTTCGACGACGCGGTCTGGGCGATCGCTCAATTGAAGGTACACGGGCTGGATCTTGCAGACCTGAGCATCGGCATGAACACCGACGATATGCGCGAGCCACCGTTCTCCCGTGCTGCTTTCATGGTGGAGCGGGGAAGCCGCGTACGCAGAGATGTCGGTATTCCGGTGGCGGCTAGCTGGAACCTGGGCCAGCCAGCAGTGGCGGACCAAGTCATACGTGACGAACTCGTTGATCTGGTGTTCCTCGGACGGCCGGCACTGGCCAACCCGCACTGGCCGATCTGGGCGGCGCGGGAGCTTGCACACGCTGACCCCTTCTCCCTGCTCCCGCAGGACTGGTCGTGGTGGCTGAAGAATCGGCCGGGCTCGGAGAATTCGCATGGTTGGCCACCAATGGCAATCGCCAACTGAGTAAGATTGGATGCCATGGCGCGGGAGCCGCTCAGCGTCTTGGGAACGCTCGGCCCATCCACAAGTACAGTAGCGCATCGGTCACCAGTGCCGCCACCGCGATCGCCAGTGACCGCGTGAAACCGAGCTCGGCGTCGCCACTGCGGTAAAGGAGCATCGCCGCCAGCGGCGGGCCCACGATCTGGCCGAGTCCGTAAAACGCGATTGCCGCCTATGGCAAACGAACCGTGACATCATGGTCTCGAGTCAGCAGCGGTCATCTGAAAGAACGCGATCCTCGCGGACCCAACGGCCGGCTTCGGATATACAGCCGCCTTCGGCCGCTTGTCGCCGCGAGTTTCAAATTGAACGTGCGTTACCCATGACTTCGAACTGGAGCTCTTGATCCGACGTGGGCGCGAACATCTCGCTGACGGTCGCCAGCTGTGCCGTGTGTATGCACAGCTTGGCGCCAAAGCCGAAACGGCGGCTTCGGGCGGTATCGGTCTGCAAGCGCGCGGTGTCGGCGATCGCTACGGTTACACCGTCCACTGGGGATGCCAGACCCGCGCGGCGCGAAGCCGCCACCAGGGCAAAACGCGCCAGATGCAGCTCGGCTTCGTCCGCACCGCAGCGCTCGCCCATGTCGGCTTGCAAATCCAGGTGGCCCAACGCCAGGCGCAGCACGCCCGGGCTGTTGGCCAGCTCGTCCAGCGCGCCCAGCCCTTGTGCCGACTCCACCACCGGAAAGCGCACACAAGAGCCGGTGTTGCTGACCGTGTCGACGTGCGCCCACACATGCGCCAGCTGAGCTGATGACTCGGCCTTGGGAACGACCACCCCGGCCAGGCCCTGGACGGCGAGCTGATTCACCAGCGCCAGATCATCTTCATGCCAAGGTGTGCCCGCTGCATTGATGCGCACCAGCAGGCGCGAGAGCTCGGCCTCGTCCAGGTTCACAAGCGCCTGCGCCAGATAGACGCGCGCGGTAGACTTTCCGGCCGGCGCCACAGCATCTCCAGATCCACGATCACCGCGCCTGCACCACTGCCGAGGGCCTTGGCTAGGCGCTCCGGGCGGGTGGCTGGCACGAACAAAAAGGTGAAGACCGTGGCCAGCGGGGACAGGGTGGACGTGTTCATGGATTCAGCAAAACTCCGACACGGTCAGCGCTAGCGATTTGCCACAGGCCATCGATGGCGGTCTGCATTTGCGCGGGTGTGGCGCCGCCGCTGTAGGCCGCCAGCCGCAAAGCCTTGTCGGTGATTTCCGAGCGGGTCAGCGTATTGCCCGGGTCGCCCTTGGGTTCGTCCACCCGGCCGTTCAGAACGCGGCCATCGGTGGTGTATACCGTGACCTTGCCGATCCAGCGCTGCGGGTAGGCGGAATCGACTTCGTCGTCTAGTTGCATCTCGACCTTGTCGCAAAACGACACGGTATCGGCGCCCTTGAAGTGCTGATCAAAGGCGTTGAGATCGGCGTGCTCGAAGCGTGCCACCAGTGCCAATACCGTGCCCATGGAAAACTTGCTCTGGTGCACCGTGCGTGGGTTGACCACCGGGCCCAGCACGTCGATGGCGCCTTGGTGCACATGCGCGACCACGCGCGCCACATCGCCGGGACGCAGACTGTTGGCCTTTATCACCTGCAGCAGCGCGTCGGCGGCGGGGTGGGTGTGGCGGCACGATGCATGGAACTTGAACGAGGTTTCGACCGTGGCCCAGCGCTGGCCCAGCCCGTCCACCAGTTTTGCGGGGTCGGCGTCGCTGGACATGCCCGCGGCCATGCCTTGCGGCCCTTCAAAAATTTGGGCCGCACTGGTGAAACCATCCAGCGCCAGGTAGGCCGACATCAAGCCGGCAGCGGCAGCGTGCGCGGTATGCAGCTGTTTGCTGTCGGACGCGGTGCGCAAAAATTCCCACAACCCGGCCGACTGCGTTCCTGCTGAGCCTAAGGCATGCAGCATCTGCGCGCTGTTGAGACCGAGCAGATTGCCGACGGCTGCCGCAGCGGCCAAAGTGCCTGCGGTGCCGGTGGTGTGGAACACCTTGTAGTGCGAGCGCCCGAGGAATTCACCGACCCGAATACCCACTTCGTAACCCGCCACCGAGGCGGTCAAGAAGCGCGCGCCGCTGGCCCCGATGGCCTGCGCTACCGCCAACGCTGCAGGGAAGACAACAGCAGCCGGGTGGAACACCGAGCCGTTGTGCACATCGTCCTGCTCGGCCACGTGGGAAGCGGCGGCGTTAACCATCGCTGCGAGATAGGGGCTGGTGCGAAGCCGGTTCACGATGACTTCCGATGGGCCACCGGGCTCGCTCGCGCCACCCATGGCCAATGCAAAGCGCGCGATGCTGTCCACCGGGCGCGAGCCGTGCCCAGCCACGGCCGAACCGAACCAGTCAACCAGCAGGTCTTCTGTTTTTCGAACCACTGTCTCGGGAATCTGCTCGAACCGCAGTTCGGCAGAAAAAGTGGCGAGTTGGGCGCTCGGGGACGTCATATGGGTTCTTTCAAGCGGTGTGTGGGTTGCAGTGCAGGAGGTTCAGATAGCGCCCGAAGCGCGCATCGCAGCAATCGCGGCGGCGCTCAGGCCGGTTTCGGCCAGGATGGCTTCGCTGTGCTGGCCGACGGCAGGCACCGGGTCCATGCCGTAGTCGAAGGCGTTGCTGCGGCCCGGTGGCAACAGGGCAGGTATGTCGCCCTCGGGCGATCCCACGCTGCGCCAACGCTCACGCGCCTGGAGCTGGGGGTGGGCCCAGAGACCGGCCATGTCGTTCATGCGCGCGTTGGCGATCTGCGCCTGTTCCAGCAAAGCGCAGACTTGGCCGGCGTTCAGCGCGCCAAACGCGGCCAGCACAATGGCCTTGAGCGCATCGCGGTTCTGGTTGCGGCGCTCGTTGTTGTCAAAGCGCGGGTCGTTGGCCAACGCGGGGTTCTTCAACACCGTGTCGCAAAACGCTTTCCACTCGCGCTCGTTCTGCAGGCCCGGCATCACGGTGCCGCCATCGCCAGCGGCAAAAGCGCCGTAGGGGTAGATGCTAGCGTGGGCGGCGCCACTCCGCGGTGGCGGAGGCGCGCCCTCGAAGGCGTAGTACATCGGGAAGGACATCCATTCGCCTAGCGCTTCGAGCATGGACACGTCGATATGGCTGCCCACCCCGGTGGCCCCGCGCAGCAGCAGGGCCGACAGCACGCTGGTGTAAGCGTACATGCCGGCGGCAATGTCGGCCACCGAATTGCCCGACTTGCTGGGCACCTCGGGCGTGCCAGTGACGGAGAGGAACCCGGCCTCGCTCTGGATCAACAAGTCGTAGGCCTTTTTGTCGCGGTAGGGGCCGTCTTCGCCGTAACCCGAGATGTCGCACACGACGGTGCAGCAATGGCGTGCTCGAGCGAGACCACTGTGATGCCGTCGAGCGGCCGACGTTTCTGTGCGCGCTTCTCTGCTGTGAGAAGTGGCGTTCTCGTCATGCCCAGTACTCAGAACGAACGCGGCAAGTCGAGCAAGTGCTCGGCCACGTAGGAATAGATCAGGTTGGTTGAGATCGGGGCCACCTGATAGAGCCGCGTCTCGCGGAACTTGCGCTCCACGTCGTATTCGGTGGCGAAACCAAAACCACCGTGGAACTGGATGCAGGCGTTGGCCGCTTCCCAGCTCGCCTTGGCCGCCAGGTACTTGGCCATATTGGCCTGAGCGCCGCAGGGCAGGCCGGCGTCGAACAGTTCGCAAGCCTTGTAGCGCATCAAGTTGGCGGCTTCGACTTCGATGTAGGCGTCGGCGATGGGGAACTGCACGCCCTGGTTCTGCCCGATCGGGCGGCCGAACACCACGCGTTCGCGCACGTATCTCGTTACCCGGTCGAGAAACCAGTAGCCATCGCCAATGCATTCCGCCGCGATCAGCGTGCGCTCGGCGTTCAGGCCGTCGAGGATGTACCTGAACCCTTCGCCTTCTTTGCCGATGAGGTTGTCTTCGGGGATTTCCAGGTTCTCAAAGAATAGCTCGTTGGTCTCGTGGTTGACCATGTTCGGAATGGGTCGCACTGTCATACCGCTTTTTTCCGCCTCGCGCAAATCGACCATGAAGATGCTCATGCCCTGGGTCTTTTTCTTGACCTCGGCGAGCGGCGTAGTTCGCGCCAGCAGAATCATCCAGTCGGAATGCTGCACCCGGGAGATCCAGACCTTCTGGCCGTTAACCACGTATTTGTCGCCTTTTTTTACCGCCGTGGTCTTGAGCTGGGTGGTGTCGGTGCCGGTGGTGGGCTCGGTCACGCCCATGGACTGCAGCCGCCATTCGCCGGTGGCGATCTTGGGCAGGTACAAGGATTTTTGCTTAGCAGATCCGTGACGCAGCAAAGTGCCCATGTTGTACATCTGACCGTGGCAGGCGCCCGAATTTCCACCGCTACGGTTGATCTCCTCCATGATCACCGAAGCCTCTGCCAGGCCCAGGCCGGAGCCGCCATAGTCAGCCGGAATCATGGCGGCCAACCAGCCGGCCTTGGTCAGCGCGTTGACGAAGGCCTCGGGGTAGCCGCGCTGTTCGTCGATCTCTCGGTGGTAGGCATCTGGAAACTCGGCGCACAGCGCGCGCACGGCGTCGCGAATGTCCTGGTACTGGTCGGAGGTGGTCTTGATCATGAAGTTTGGGTTGTTGATGTGATTCGAAGTCCAGCGCTCAGGCCAGCGTGGCGCTGCCCTGCATGGTTAGCCAGCCTTCGTTATCCTGGGCCCAGAGGCGAACAGTCTTGCCGTCGGCCGACAGCTGGCCATTGAGCCGGAAGGCGTACAGGTCAAACGTGGGTCGCACCGCTCGAAATTCAAACGACTGGATGCGCGCCTCAGGCCGTTGTTGGCGCACCAGGTCTACCAGCAAAGTCGCGATCAGCGGCCCGTGAACGATCAGGCCCGGATAGCCCTCGACCTCGGTCGCGTAGCTTCGGTCGTAGTGGATGCGGTGACCATTGAAGGTGAGAGCTGAATAGCGGAAGAGCAGCATGGGGTCGGGCACCACCTCCCGCTGCCACGCGGCGGTGGCCTCGGCGGCAATGGGCTTGGGCACCGCGTCGTCTCGCCGGGCCGCTGCTCGGTAAACAATGTCGTGCTCCTCGGTGAGCGCCAGTCCCCGCTGGTTGTGCATCTCGTGCTCAACCAGCACAAATAGCAGGTCCCCACTGCGTCCTGCCTTGTGCTCGACGGACGCGATCCTGGAGATCCGGCTAACTGCATCGCCGACCAAAAGCGGGTTCTCCGCCTGCCACCGCAGTCGCCCACCTGCCCACATTCGCCGGGGCAGCGGCACGGGTGGCAGAAAGCCGCCGCGCTTGGCATGTCCATCGACGCCAAGCTCGCTTTGGCGTGGGTGCTGCAGAAAGTAGAGCCAGTGCCACAGGGGCGGCACCACGGCACCCAACGCTGGGTCGGAATCGCCGCGGTCGAGCACAGCTGACAAGGCACGCAGCGGCGCCGGGGTGATGTCGTCTTTGGAGGCTTCCGTGCAACCGACCCAGCTGCGCAAATCCGCCAGCGTAATGGCATCTAGGGCACGGATGTCTTCGCTCATGATCTGCAGGAAGGAGGTATAAGTTTGGGCATAGTCCCTATGGTTACTGTAGTGGCCTACCTGAGCAATCTTTGATTTCGAAAGCGGTGCTTTGGCATTTCCGAAGGGTATGCTTGAACGCTTCCCGGCGTTAGCGCTGCGTCCCAATCGCTTGCCCCGGCTGGGAAGCCAGTCCGGCTCAACCAAATCGCTTCTGCCCATGCACTTTGATCTGGTCGACTTGCGTCTAATTGTTCGGGTCGCCGAACTCAATAGCCTCACCCGTGGCGCTGAAAGCTCGCACATCTCCCTGGCGGCAGCCAGCACTCGCATCAAGAACCTTGAGGAAAGCGTCGGGGCCAAACTGCTGTACCGCAGCAGTCAAGGCATGACGCTGACCCAGCCTGGCAAGACCTTTTTGCAGCACGCCATTGCAGTGCTGGGGCAAATCGAGAACATGCGCGGCGACATGCAGGAGTACGCAAATGGCATCAAAGGCCAGCTTCGCATCTTCTCCAACACAACCGCCCTGTGCGAGTTTTTGCCACCGGTTCTAGGTAGTTACCTCAAGAACCATCCGGACATCAACATTCATCTGCGTGAGATGCTCAGCCACGACATCGTGCGTGCGGTGCTCGATGGTTTCGCCGATATTGGGGTCGTAGCGGGTTCCGTGAACACTGAGAACCTGGAAATCATTCCGTACCGATCGGATCAACTGGTACTGGTTGTGCCCACCAGCCATTCACTGGCCATTCGGTCCAGCATCGCTTTCAGCGAAACTCTGGACCTCGTGCATGTTGGTCTGCACGAGGCGAGTGCTCTGCACGCCTTTCTCAAGCAAATCTGCGACGGCATGCACAGCCAGCTTCAACTGCGTATTCAGGTGGGAAATTTCCAGGCAGCCTGTCGCATGATTGAAGCCCAAGCTGGCGTAGGAATCCTTCCCAAGTCTGCGGTGAATCTTCATGTCGGGTCCATGGACATAAAGATCATTCCATTGGACGACACATGGGCAGACCGTCACATGCATGTTTGTATGCGGAACCTTGAGACCCTGCCAGCATTTGCGCGTAACCTTGTGCCTATGCTGCAAGCTGATGCGGAGAATGCCAGCTACGCTTCTTAGATTTTATCCTTACTGGATATGAGGGAGACGTCAGGGCCTGCTAGGCAAGACGTTGAGTTGGGTGCAGAGAATTGGCTGAAGCCCACTTCGATTGAGTGACCGGTCACGAATCTCGCGAAGTTTCAGGAGTCAATGTTGACCGACAGCAACCAGTCTTGAACAGCCCCACAAGAGCTCAGGGTCCGCTTGGCTAGGCAGGCATCACGCCGGAGGGCCGTTCGCGACCTTGCAAGCTATGGTGCCGGGCGTGCAGAATAGTCTGCATGCGGTTCCAGCACTGTCCACCCGATGCCCTGCGCCGGTGCTGTTTGCTTGCGGTGTTGCCGTGGCTGTCGTGGCCAGTGCTGCCCGCCGACTCTTCCTTGCGTGAAGCGATGCGCCGTGCCGAAGCCCTGCGCGACGACGCTCTGCGCGCCGGCGACCAGCCCTTCGGTGCCGTTGTGCTGCGCGCCGAGGTGGTGGTCGGCGCCGCACCCAGCCGCGTGGTGACCGCCAGTGACCCCACCGCGCACGCCGAGATGGAAGCCATCCGCGATGCTGCGCGTCGACTACGCACGCGAGACCTGTCTGGCTGCGTTCTGGTGTCCACCTCGCGTCCCTGCCGCATGTGTGAGGCCGCTGCAGGATGGGCCGGGATGTCCCGCATGTTCTACGGCGAGGCCCTGACAGATGCAGGCGCGCCGCGATGAAGCGCCGCACGCTGCTTGCCGCGGGAGCGACTTGGTCGGGGTGGGTTGTTGCGCGAGTGCCTGCGCTGGTGAGCGCGGCCGAAGCTGGCGACATGGTCACGCTGCAGCGGCTGCTTGACGCCGGCGTGCCGGTGGACAGCCGCGACGCGCAAGGTCGCACCGCTTTGCTTGCCGCCACGCATGCTGACCGCGTCGACGCGGCACAGCTGCTGATCGAGCGCGGTGCCGACGTGAACGCCAGGGATGTGATGCAAGACTCGCCGTTTCTGTATGCCGGCGCACGGGGGCGGCTTGCGATTCTCCGATTGACGCTGGCGTCTGGTGCCGACCTAAAAAGCATCAACCGCTACGGAGGCACGGCACTGATCCCGGCGGCGCATTACGGTCATGTCGAGGCGGTGCGCGAGCTGCTGAAGACACGGATCGATGTGGACCATGTCAACCGCCTTGGCTGGACGGCACTGCTCGAGGCCATCATCTTGGGTGACGGTGGCCCTGCCCACACCGAGATCGTGCGCCTGCTGGTCGCACATGGCGCCAGCGTGCAACTGGCCGACGCGCAGGGTGTGAGACCGTTGGCGCACGCCGAGCAGCGCGGGCACCGCACGATCGTCGAGATCCTGCGGCGGGCCGGCGCGCGCCCCTGAAAGTACGTGATGGAACAGCCTGCGTTCATCGTCTCGATCGGCGGGCCCCAGCTCGTTACGGCCGTCGCCCCGCGCGTTCGACTCGCATGCGCTCGATCATGAAATCAGCCGCATCCAGAATGTGCTGGCGAGCCAGACGCTCGGCGACTTCGCCATCGCCCGAAGCCACGGCAGCTAGCAGAGCTTCGTGCTGGTCCCAGATGTCGCGTGGTTTGTCGTCGTGCATCAACACCTCTCCCATCACACGTTGGGTCTGTGTCCAGTGGGTCTGCATCGCGGGTGCCACCAACGGATTTTTCGACAACGCATAGATGAAGTCGTGAAAGGCCATGTCGGCCGAGATCATTTGGTGGAAGGAGCGGCTGGCCACGGCCTTGCGACCGGCGCGGATCAGGGCTGACCCCTTTGCCGCCGCCTGTGCCGTGTTGTTTTCAGCAGCCTTGCGGAACGCCAGGCCTTCGATGACCGCGCGCACGTCGTACATCTGGCGCACATGATCCAGGTCGAGCGGCGCCACCTGCAAGCCACGCCCCGGCGCGTCGATCAGAACACCTTCTTTCCGCAGCAGGGTCAGGGCATGCTGCACCGGCTGGCGTGAAATGCCGAGCTGCTGGGCCAGCTGCTCCTGGATGATCCGCACGCCGGGCCGCAGGTGGCCCGCGGCGATGTCCGCCAGGATGGACTGGTGAACCTGTTCAACCAAGCTGGGCGCGGCGTGCAGTGTTTTCATGATCGCAATGGTAGTGGGGCGTCACCCCGCCCTCCAGCGGCGCTCGGCATCGTCCCAGGCGCCCAGGGCCTGCAGGTCGGGCACCCAGGCCAGGCCCGATTTGGCATCCGACGACGCCGCCTCCGGGGTCACCACCACGTCCAGCAATGCCGGGCGGCCAGCTTCCAGTTCGGCCAGCGCGCGGGCAATGGCGCCGGGCAGTTCGCTGGCCTGTGTGACGCGTTCGGCGTGCATGCCAAAGGCGCGCGCCATGGCTGCGTGGTCAGCGAACTGCAGGTGCGTGCCCACCACCTTGCCATGGGTCTCCTGCTGGTCGCGCACCTCGATGGCCCACGAGCCGTTGTTGGCCACCACCACCAGCACCGGCGCCTTCTGCCGCACGGCAGTGTCGATCTCCATGGCGTTGAAGCCGAAGGCACCATCGCCGGTGGCCACCACCACGGTGCGGCCGGGGCAGGCCAGGCTGGCCGCGATGCCGAACGGCGTTCCGATGCCGATGCAGCCGAGCGAGCCGGGGTCGAGGTAGGTGGTGGCGGGCAGGCCCACGCGCGCAAAGCTCAGGAAGTCGCCGCCGTCGGCGACCACGATCGCGTCGGTGGGCAGGGCTTTGCGCAGCGCGGCCAGCACGCGGTTGGGATGCAGGCGGCCGTCGCTGCCGTTGGGTGCGTCCTGCATGGACTGGTGCAGTTTGGCCGAGCGCAGCAGGTGCTGTTCGCGCAGGCCGGCAAGCCAGGCGGCGTCGCTGGCGGGCGTGCGGTCGGGTGCCGCGTCCAGCAGGGCCTGCAGCGCCAGCGCCGGGTCGGCGAACAGCTCCACCGCACCGCGGCGGTTGTCGCGCAGCTCGGCTGCACAGTCGGCGATGCGCAGGAATGCGGCGTCGCCGAACACCGCAGGCGACCCGTAGGCGAGCTGGAAATCGAGCCGCCGCCCCACCGTGACGATCAGGTCGGCCTGGCCCATCACGCCGCCGCGCATGGCGGCCACCACGCTGGGGTGTTCGTCGTCGATCAGGCCCCGGCTCTCACCGGTGTCGAGGTAGGCCGCGCCCACGCGGTTGAGCAGCGCGGCCAGTGCCGGGCCGGCGCCGCGCGCACCGCGCCCCGAAATGAACAGAGGGCGCTTCGCCGCCCAGAGTTTCTGCACCGCGGCCTGCACGGCCTGCGGATTCGGCGGCTGGGGCAGTGCGGGTGGAGGCGTGAAGATCTCGGGCAACTGCACCGCGCGGGACACGTTGGCGCGCAAGGTGTCGATGGGGAAGTCCAGGTACACCGGGCCGGGTTCGCCCGCCTCGCCCAGGGCGCGGGCCGTGGCTTCGGCCAGTTCCTGCGGCACCAGATCCGGGTGGCGAACGGTGCGGGCGTAGCGCGTGAGGCTGCGCACCAGCTCGGTGTGCACGATGTCCTGCAGGGCGCCGCGGTTTTCCTGCGCGGTGGGCGGCAGGCCCGAAAGGACCAGCACCGGGGCCTTGGCCACGTGGGCGTTGGCAATACCCGTCATGGCGTTGGTGACCCCCGGCCCGGTGGTGACCAGCGCCACGCCCAGGCCGCCCGTGAGTTGCGCTTCGGCGTGCGCCATGTAGACCGCCGCGCGCTCGTCGCGCACATCCACGATGCGGATGCCCTCGGCGTCCAGCCGCATCCAGATTGGCATGATGTGCCCGCCACAAAGGGCGTAGACCCGTTTCACGCCCCGGGCCTTCAGAAAGCGGGCAATGACGGCGGCGGCGGACTGCTCGCCAATGGGCGGTGGGGCCATGGTGTCTCCTGGTGGATGCCGGGTTCGGGCTGTCGCCGAGCCAACAGCGTGGAAGGGAATCAACCGAGGCGGGGGTTGACGGAAACTGCATTCTGAATTCAGAATTCATAAAAATCAAGCCCCTCTCAACGCCACCCGCCAACCGCCCCCACAGGAGACCCACCATGAGCCACCTGCTCACCATGGCCGATGCCGTCGCCACCCACGCCCGCCTGACGCCGGACAAGCTTGCGGTGCGCGATTCGCGCCGGCGCCTGAGCTTTGCGCAATGGGACCGGCGCGCCTCGCAACTCGGCGCTGCCTTGCTGGGCCTGGGCCTGGTCCCGGGTGACCGGGTAGGTGTGATCGCCTACAACTGCCTGGAGTGGGTGGAGATCTACGCCGGCATGGCCCGCGCGGGGCTGGTGGTGGTGCCGCTGAACTTCCGGCTCACCGGCCCTGAGATGGCCTACATCCTTGGCCATGCCGATGTGGCTGCGGTGATCACCGGGCCGGAGTTTTGCGCCACGCTGGACGGCGTGCGCGGTGAACTGGCGTTGCCCCCCGGGCGCCACGTGGTGCTGGCCGACCACGCGCCCGCCGGCTGGCTGGGCTACGAGGCGCTGATGGCGGGCGCCCCCGCCGAGCCGGTGTTTGAGCGCGTGCCACCCGAGCGCATGTGCGCCCTCATGTACACCTCGGGCACCACGGGCCGGCCCAAAGGCGCCATCCGCAACCACGGCGGCAACACGCTGATTGCCCTGGCCACCGCTCTCGAGATGGGCTTCACCCGCGACGACACGGCGCTGCTGGTGATGCCGCTGTGCCACGCCAACTCGCTCTACTTCGGCTCCACCTTCATCCACTTGGGCGCGACGATTGTGATCGACGACCGCCGCAGCTTCGACCCAGAGGCACTGCTCAAGACCCTGGCCGAAGACCGCGTGACCTTCACATCGCTGGTGCCCACGCACTACATCATGTTGCTGGCCCTGCCCGACGAGGTGAAGGCCCGGTACGACCTGAGCGCGGTAGGCAAGCTGATGATCTCTTCAGCCCCCGCGCGGCAGGACACCAAGCGCGGGATCATGGAGCTGTTCCCCAACGGCCATCTGTACGAGCTCTACGGCTCCACCGAGGCCGGCTGGGTCACGCTGCTGCGGCCGCAGGAGCAGTTGCGCAAGCTCGGCTCGGTGGGCCGCGAGTGGGCCGGCAGCGGCGCCATCCGCCTGCTGGACGAAGAGCGCCGCGAGGTGCCCGACGGTGAAGTGGGTGAACTGTTTTCACGCACCGCCTATGTGTTCGACGGCTACTGGCACAACCCCGAAAAAACCGCGGAAGCCATGGACGGCGAATGGTGCTCGGTGGGCGACATGGCGCGCCGCGACGACGAAGGTTTCATCTGGCTGGTGGACCGCAAGAGCAACATGATCATCAGCGGCGGCGAGAACGTGTATCCCTCCGAGGTCGAGGGCGTGCTGGGGCAGCACCCAAAAGTGCGTGATGTTGCGGTGATCGGCGTGCCACATGAAAAATGGGGCGAGACCGCCAAGGCCGTGGTTGTGTTGCACCAGGGCGAGGTGGCCAGCGAAGCCGAACTGCGGGACTGGTGTCGTCAGCGCCTTGCGGGATTCAAGTGTCCGAGCGAAGTGGTCTTCATCAACGAAGGCGACATGCCCCGAACTGCGACGGGCAAGATTCTGCACCGGGTGCTGCGACAACGATACATCGAGACTCAATGACGCTCTTGACGGCAAAGAGTAGAAGGAAACCTGACGGTCTTGATTCGCTGCCGCAGGCCTCCGCATCACCGGCACCGTGTCCCTCAAGTATTCTGTCTTCCAACCCAACAATCATCTGCCGAGGCAAGCATGAACCTGTTCTCCAAACTTCAACAGCGCGCAGCTGAAGGCAAACCCCTTCGCGTCGGCATGATCGGTGCCGGTAAATTCGGGTCCATGTACCTCTCGCAGGTGCCGCGCACGCCGGGCATCCACTTGGTGGGAATTGCCGATTTGTCGCCCACACGGGCCAAAGCCGCGCTCAAGAACGTGGGCTGGAAAGAAGAGGCGTACAGCGCCCCGTCGCTGGAGCAAGCGGCCAAGCTGGGTAACACGGCCATCATTGATGACAACATGAAGCTCATCGCGTCGCCATTTGTTGACATCATCATCGACTCAACGGGCAACCCGGCGGTAGGCATTGCGCATGTGCTGGCGTGTTGCGAATTCAAGAAACACATCGTGATGGTGAACGTGGAGGCCGACGCCTTGGCTGGCCCGCTGCTCATGCGCAAGGCCGATGAGGCGGGCATTGTGTATTCGCTGGCCTATGGCGATCAGCCTGCTTTGATTTGTGAAATGGTCGACTGGGCGCGGGCCGCGGGGTTCGCGGTGGTGGCGGCTGGCAAAGGCACGAAGTACCTGCCCACCTACCATGAGAGCACGCCCGAAACGGTATGGAACCATTACGGTCTGACCGCCGAAGATGCCGCCCGAGGCGGCATGAACGCGCAGATGTTCAACAGCTTTCTGGATGGCACCAAGAGCGCCATCGAGATGGCAGCGGTGGCCAATTCCACCGGCTTGAATGCACCCCGCGGATTGAAATTTCCAGCCGTCGGGGTGGACGATCTGGCCCGCATCCTCAAGCCACGGGAGCACGGCGGCATTCTCGACCAGCGCGGCGAGGTGGAGGTAATTTCCAGCGTGGAGCGCGACACCCGCCCGGTGTTTCGCGATTTGCGCTGGGGCGTGTATGTGACCTTCGTGGCCGACAGCGACTACGTGGCTCGTTGCTTCAAGGAATACGGCCTGATCACGGACCCCAGTGGCCAGTACTCGAGCATGTACAAACCGTTCCACTTGATCGGTCTTGAACTCGGCATCACGGTAGCGTCCATCGGCGTGCGCGGTGAATCCACGGGCGCGCCTGTATGCTGGAACGGCGACGTGGTGGCCACGGCCAAACGCGATCTGCAGGCGGGTGAAATGCTCGATGGTGAGGGCGGCTTCACCGTGTACGGCAAGCTGCTCCCCGCACAGGAATCACTCGCCTTGGGCGGCCTGCCGTTAGGTCTGGCCCACGGAGTGAAGCTGCTAAACCCGGTGAAAGCCGGGCACGCCGTGAGCTGGAACGATGTGGCGTTCGATGCCAACGCCACGGCGGTGAAGTTTCGCCGCGAGATGGAAAGAGCGTTTGCGCAACCCTGAATGAAGTTTTCAGGCGGACTGCGCCTCCATTTGCGAGCGCAGCGCGGCCACCTCTTCGAGCAGCGCGGTTGTCGGCCTGCAGCTCCTTCACCTTGAGGCGGAGGGCCGCGCGTTCGCCAGCCAGTGAAGCAGCGTGCGCCTTGTCCCCCGGCTTCTGGCGGCTTGCGGCGCGACTCACGCGCGCGTTTGGCGGCCAGCTTGAGTTCGTCCTTGCCTGCCAGAGCGGCGGCAATCTGTTCGTTCTGCGGCAGGCCGGCCACGGGAGCGGCGGCGTTGAGCGAAATCGCGCCGGCTTTGAGCGCTTCCACAAGCTCGGGAGCGGCCAGTTTCTGGATCTTCTCGATCTGCACCACCTGGCTGCTGCTCAGCCGCGCGGCCTTGGCAATGTCTTCCCGTCTGTGCAGTGGTCTGGCCGCAGGCGCTACCGGTGCGTCCGTGTGCGGGGCCAGTTGGGCGTCATCGGGCTTCAGTTCTTGGGGTGACGGTGCCGCCGTCAGAAAGCGCGAGCGCTGCGCGGCCATGATCTCGCGCTTGCGCAAGGCCAGCACACCGCGCTGGAAGTCGGACACGCTGCGCCAGCCCAGGTGCTGGTCGATCATCCAAAAGTGCACATCATCCATGGACTGGAAGCGGGTGTTCTGCACCGTCTGAAACGGCAGGTTGTGCTGCTGAAAGATGACGTAGCGGTTGTGGTCGTCCACAAGCAGGTCGCCCCATTGCTTCAGCGCATCGCGGCAGCTCTCGGCCAGCAGGCTGCGTTCCAGTGCTTTGAATTCGTCTAGGGTCAGGAGATCGATGTAGGCTTTGAGTTCCCGATTGACCTGGATGTGCATGGGATCGGGATGGGAGAGAGGGCGAGGGGCGAGAGTTGTATTTGGGCTATGTGGCGCTCACCGCAGGGCCTCCAGAGCCCGCTGCACAATGCTCGCAGCATCGACCTGGAAGAAGGCGCGCAACGCGGCGCGCGTGTCGCTGCGGCCGAAGCCGTCGGTGCCAAGGGTGTGGAAGCACCGGCCCTCGGGCATGAAGGCGCGCACGCTCTCGGGCACGGTGCGCACGTAGTCGGTGGCGGCGATCACGGGCCCGGTGCTCTCAGTCAGCAATTGTGTGAGGTGTGAGTCCACCCCGTGGGCCACGCCGTCGCGCGCGAGTTCGCTCCAGCTCGTGATGCTGAAGACGTTCACGCCCAGCCCCTGAGCTGCCAGCTGTTCGGCCGCCTTCACCACCTCGGTGAAGATCGCACCCGAGCCGAGCAGCGTGACGCGCTGCTTCGCGCCCTCAGGCCCGAAGAGTCCGAATAGGTAACCACCTTTGAGCACACCCTCGGCTGCGCCCTCGGGCAGGTCGGGCTGGGCGTAGTTCTCGTTCATCAGCGTGACGTAATAAAACACGTCCTGCTGCTCGACCAGCATCTCGCGCATGCCGGCGTCCATGATCACCGCGAGTTCGCCCGCAAACGCCGGGTCATAAGCCTTGCAGTTAGGAATAGTCGCGGCTACGAGGTGGCTGCTGCCGTCCTGGTGCTGCAGGCCTTCGCCGCCCAGCGTGGTACGACCTGATGTGGCACCCAGCAGGAAGCCGCGAGAGCGCTGGTCAGCCGCGGCCCAGATCGCGTCGCCCACGCGCTGGAAGCCGAACATGGAGTAGTAGATGTAAAACGGCAGCATGGCCAGGCCATGCACGCTGTAGCTGGTGGCGGCCGCCGTCCAGCTCGCCAGGGCGCCAGCTTCGCTGATGCCTTCTTCCAGAATCTGGCCGTCGAGCGCCTCGCGGTAGCTGAGCACCGAGCCGATGTCTTCCGGCGCGTAGCGCTGGCCCACACTGCTGTAGATGCCGACCTGCTTGAACAGGTTGGCCATGCCGAAGGTGCGCGCCTCGTCGGCCACGATGGGCACGATGCGCGGGCCCAGCTGTGGGTCCTTGAGCAGGCCCCCGAGCATGCGCACAAAGGCCATGGTGGTGCTCATTTCCTTGCCGTCGGCCTTGAGCGCAAAGGTGGCGTACGTCTCGATGGCGGGCACGGGCACCACGGCGCACGCGGTCTCGCGCCGGGGCAGGGCACCGCCCAGGCGCTCGCGGTGTTCGCGCAGGTAGCGCATTTCGGCGCTGTCGTCGGCGGGTTTGAGGAAGGCCAGACCGGTGGCCTGTTCGTCGGTGAGCGGCAGGTTGAAACGGTTGCGGAATTCGATCAGGTCGGCGCCTTCGAACTTCTTCTGGCTGTGCGTGGTCATCTTGCCCTGGCCCGCGCTGCCCATGCCGTACCCCTTCTTGGTGTGGGCCAGGATCACGGTGGGGTGACCCGCATGCGCAGAGGCGGCGGCGTAGGCCGCGTGGATCTTCACCAGATCGTGGCCGCCGCGCTTCAAGCGGTCGATCTGCTCGTCGGTCATGCCCTGGGCCAGCGCCGCCAGCTCGGGGTTCTGACCGAAGAAGTTGTCGCGGTTGAAGCGCCCGTCTTTCGCGGCGAAGGTCTGCATCTGGCCGTCGACCGTGTGGGCGAAAGTGCGGGCGAGCGCGCCGGTGGTGTCGCGCGCGAACAGGCCGTCCCAGTCGCTGCCCCACACGAGCTTGATCACGTTCCAGCCGGCGCCTGCGAAGAGCTTTTCCAGCTCGTCGATGATGCGGCCGTTGCCGCGCACCGGGCCGTCCAGGCGCTGCAGGTTGCAGTTGACCACCCACACCAGGTTGTCGAGCTTCTCGCGCGCGGCCAGGGTGAGCGCGCACATGCTCTCGGGCTCGTCCATCTCGCCGTCGCCAAACACGCCCCATACCTTCCGGCCTTCGCAGTTCTGCAGTTGGCGGTGTGTGAGGTAACGCATGAAGCGCGCGTGGTAGATCGAGCTGATCGGACCAATGCCCATGGAGCCCGTGGGGAACTGCCAGAAATCGGGCATGAGCCAGGGGTGCGGGTAGCTGGAGAGGCCGCGCGCGCCGGCCGGCGGCGCGGTGAGTTCCTGGCGGTAGTGCAGCAGGTCGGCTTCGCTCAGGCGGCCTTCCAGAAACGCACGCGCGTACACACCGGGTGCGCTGTGCGGCTGGAAGAACACCAGGTCTCCGTCGCGTCCCGCGCGGAAGAAGTGGTTGAAGCCGGTCTCGAACAGGTCGGCCGCGCTGGCGTAGCTCGCGATGTGCCCGCCAAGTTCGCCGTACGCCTGGTTGGCGCGCACCACCATGGCCAGCGCGTTCCAGCGCATAAGCGAGGCCAGGCGCTCTTCGACCGCGAGATCGCCGGTGAAGGCGGGCTGGTCCTCCACCGCGATGGTGTTCACGTAGGGCGTATTGAGTTCGGGCTGCCAGCCGATGCGCTGGCCGCGGGCCACGCGCGCGAGTTCGTCGAGGATCTGCCGGACTCGCGCCGGACCCTGCCTGGCCGCCAGCGAAAGCAGGGCGTCGCGCCATTCCAGCGTTTCGCCAGGGTCGGGATCGGGGAGGGTCGGGGCGGCGGCATGCAGCGGCTTGGAAACGTGGTTCATTGGGATCTCCTTAGACGAATACTGTAGACGCCCGAGCTTGGTCTGGTCGTGAGCTGCAAGGCTGAGTCGTGTTCAAGCGAAGCCGACGTGCTCGCCTTTGCCGAGCTGCCCGGCAAGCAGTGCTTGCTGATCTGGGACTGAGCGCGATGAGCATCAGCATGTCCTTCACCACCGCTGCCGTACCAGCCATCGGCCCCCCGCTGTGGCTGCTCGCCGAGCTGACCTACCGCTGCCCACTGCACTGCGTGTTCTGCTACAACCCGGTCGACTTCGCGCGCTAGAAAACGGAGCTCAGCGCCGCCGACTGGCTGCGCGAGGGCCGCGAGTTGGGCGCCGTACAGCTTGGCCTATCCGGTGGCGAGTTGCTGGTGCGCGATGACCTGGAGATGATCGTCGCCGGAGCACGCCGGCTCGGCTGTTACACCAATCTGATGACCTCCGGCGTCGGTCTGAGCGCCGCGCGCGCCGCGGCGTTGAAGGCCGCCGGCCTCGAATATGTCCAGCTGTCGATCCTGGTCTGGCAGGCCCCCTCCTGATCGCCCGCTGAGCCAGCACTTGCGCGGCTTTGGGTTGTCGCGGGACATTCACCCGATGGGTGAAGCAAAACGCAAGGCGCTGGCGGCGCGCCAAGGCTCCGCCCCGCGTACACACACTTTGCCGGCAACGCCGAGGGCATCCGCAGGGGCTTCGCGGGCAGCAGCCTGGAGACCATCAAGTACCTAGAGGACTCAGGCATGGTCGTGACGGTGGGGCCGCAGCTCAGCGCGCGGGCAGAACAACAAACGCACATCCGTTACGGGCATTTTGCAGCGGCGTTGCCCACGCGTCGCGTGGTGCTGGCGTGGCACCGCACTTTTCCGCTCTACGAGGCCATCGCAGCGCTGCGCAATTGCATTTACGCCTGCACGCTGCCGGGTGTGACGCGCCTGACCTCTCAAGCCTTTGGGGGTGCTGCCCTAGGGTCTTCCCGCACTATCGGCGTCATAGGCGGCGCACCTATCGCTGTCTTAAAGGCCTTTGAGTTGACCCGCAGCAGCGCGATTCTTAAACTAATTTTCGTTCAATCCCGAACCTGCCCGGAGTTAAAGATGACCCAGCTTGCCGCTCTCGACACCCCCGACAACGATACCCGCAGCGCCAGCGCCGCAGGCTGCCCCTTTTCGGGCGGCAGCAGTGAGCGCCTTGTGGCCGGTCCCGGCACGCGCAACACCGATTGGTGGCCGAATGCGTTGAACCTGAACATGCTGCACCAGCAAGGCGGCACGCCTTCGCCGCTGAACCCGAGCTTCAATTACGCCGAGGCCTTCAAGACGCTGGACCTCGACGCCGCGGTGGCGGACCTGCGCGCCCTGATGACTGATTCACAAGAGTGGTGGCCGGCCGACTGGGGCCACTACGGCGGCCTCTTCGTGCGTATGACCTGGCACGCCGCAGGCACCTATCGTATCCATGACGGCCGCGGCGGCGCCGGCAGCGGCTCGCAGCGTTTCGCACCTTTGAACAGCTGGCCCGATAACGGCAACCTCGATAAGGCGCGCCGCCTGCTGTGGCCCATTAAGCAGAAGTACGGGCAGAAGCTCAGCTGGGCCGACCTGTTGGTGCTGGCCGGTAACGAGGCCATGGAAACCATGGGCTTTAAGACCTTCGGTTTTGCTGGTGGCCGCCCCGACATCTGGGAACCGGAACAAGACATCAACTGGGGCGTCGAGAAGGCGTGGCTGGCCACCAGCGACAAGCCCGGCAGCCGCTACAGCGGCGAACGCAACCTGGCCAACCCGCTGGGCGCGGTGCAGATGGGCCTGATCTACGTCAACCCGCAAGGCCCGGATGGCAACCCCGACCCCGTGGCCTCGGCCCACGACGTGCGCGAGACCTTCGCCCGCATGGCGATGAACGACGACGAAACGGTGGCGCTGGTGGCGGGCGGCCACACCTTCGGCAAGGCGCACGGCGCCGGCCTGGAAAGCAATGTCGGCACCGAGCCCGAGGGCGAGGCGGTTGAAGAACAAGGCTTCGGCTGGATCAACAAACTCGGCAGCGGCAAGGGCGAGCACACCATCACCAGCGGCATTGAAGGCGCGTGGAAACCCAACCCGACAACGTGGGATATGGGCTACTTCGACATGCTGTTCGGCTACGAGTGGGAGCTGAGCAAGAGTCCGGCCGGCGCGCACCAGTGGCACCCGAAGAACACCAAGCCCGAGCACATGATTCCCGATGCCCATGTGCCCGGCCTGAAGCACCGGCCGATGATGACCACGGCAGACCTGGCGCTGCGCATGGACCCGGCCTACGAGAAGATCTCGCGCCGGTACCACGCCAACCCGGCCGAGTTCGCCGACGCCTTCGCCCGCGCCTGGTACAAGCTGACGCACCGCGACATGGGCCCGCGCGCCCGCTACCTGGGCAAGCTGGTGCCGGCCGAAGTGATGATCTGGCAAGACCCAGTGCCCGCGGTCGACCACGCCCTTGTGAACGAGCGTGACGTGGCTGCGCTGAAGGCCAAAGTGCTGGCCTCGGGCCTGAGCACCGCGCAATTGGTCGGCACCGCCTGGGCCTCGGCCAGCACCTTCCGCGGCAGCGACAAGCGCGGCGGCAGCAACGGCGCCCGTATCCGCCTGGCACCGCAGAAAGATTGGGAGGTGAACCAGCCCACCGAACTGGCCAAGGTGCTGAAGACGCTGGAAGACCTCCAGGCCGAGTTCAACAACTCCCAGACCGACGGCAAGAAGATTTCGTTGGCCGACCTCATCGTGCTGGCCGGCGACGCTGCGGTGGAAGCCGCTGCGAAAGCCGGTGGCGTGGCCTTGAGCCTGCCCTTCATTCCCGGCCGCACCGACGCGACGCAGGACCAGACCGACATCGAGTCCTTCGCCGCGCTGGAGCCAGTGGCCGACGGGTTCCGCAACTACGCGCGCCCCGGGCTGGAAGCCGCGGCCGCCGAGTTGCTGGTGGACAAGGCGCAGCTGCTGACCTTGAACGCGCCGGAAATGACGGTGCTGGTGGGCGGCCTGCGGGTGCTGGACGCCAACGTCGGCCAGGCAGCGCATGGTGTGTTCACCACGCGCCCTGGCACGCTGAGCAACGACTTCTTCGTGAACCTGCTCGACATGAACACGAAGTGGACGAAGTCTTCGGGCCATGCGCTGGAAGGCCGCGACCGCAAGACCGGTGCTGTGAAGGCCACGGGCACGGTGGTCGATCTGGTCTTCGGCTCAAACTCGCAGCTGCGTTCGCTGGCGGAGGTTTATGCCTCCAGCGACGCGCAGGACAAGTTCGTCGCCGACTTCGGCGCCGCCTGGACCAAGGTGATGAACCTGGGCCGCTACGACCTGGCTTGAGCGCCAGGGCCGGCCCCGGCCCCGCCGTAACCCCCGCGCTTCGCTGGAGCGCGGGGGTCGTTTCAATTCTCAAAAGAAGGCGATGGCGAAGGCAGACACGGGCAAGAAGACGCCGGCGGTGGCTGCACGGCCCGGCAGACCACAGCATTGCTTTCAAGAGCGGAATCAGCGCCAAGGACCGTGCCGCAATTGCAGCGGCCTGAGGTAGCTGCTGGCCGCCCCCTCCACGCTCTACCTGACCACTCAAAACTTCCACTGGAACGTGACGGGGCGGATGTTCAACACTCTCCACACCATGTTCATGGCGCAGTGCACAAAGCTCGGGCCGCGGTGGACTCCAACCCAGAGCGCCTCCGCAGCCAGGGCCATCTCGCACCCGGCAGACACGCGCAGTTCGCCAGCCTGAGCTCGGTGCCCGACACGCCCACCACGCCGCCCAAGGCGCAAGCGAGATGAAGTTGCTGGTCGACGGTCACGAAGCCTTGGCGCGCATCGCGCGAGGCATCTTTCCGCTGGCCGAGAAGGCCAGCGACGAGCCCACCGCCGACCTGCTGACTCAAGCCCTGCGCTGCGCCTCAATCACTCTCAGTACCGCCCGCCGATAAGTGCCTTCAAGCACGGGGCCTCCAAACGGGGCCCTGTGTGCGTGTCCAACAAGCGGCTTCGGGGTAGCAAGATCTGGACGGCGAGTGTCCGTTCAGGGTCGCGAAGAGCCGGTCGCCTCGGCGTGTAGGAAACGTTAGGCACCTCGTGCGCCCATCCCTGTTGAGTGGCCGCTGCTGAAGGTGTAGCGGTCGGCCGCCTCGCAGGATGACGAACGGCAGGTTCCGCCGCCGGCTGTCATTGGGCTGCAAAATCTGGCCGGCTGCAGTCAGTCTTGACCTGCCCCTCAGGATCTCAAGACCCGTTTCGCAGCGATCTCGGCCATTAGGCGCGTGGCGTCGTGCGACCGGTCCTGCGCCGGTCCCGGTCGTCAAGGTTCCGGCCGGCGGAGGTACTAACCGGCTGGTTTGACGGAAAGGCGGCCGTACGATACCGCTGGCCGCGCTGACGACGTCCGAGGGACCGCTGCAGCGTTCTGCGACCGTTTCAGATCGACCCGTTGCTGTCAGTTATTCACACCACGCAGAACGGGTAGCTAGCTGAACTCAAGCTTTCGGGACAGCCGACGCCGGCCAGGGCGTCTCCGGCAGCTCCGTCAGCCGCTTGGCCATGGCCGCGGCACGCTCTTTAGCCTCTCCATCTAGCTCCTCCAGCCGGTCCAGAGAATCATCGGCAGGCGGCAGTTTGCCAATCCGCCGCAGGGACCTGGACAGCCTGGCCGCCTTGAGGCCAAGCTTGAGATACAGCTCCCGTCGCATCTCCAAGGTGCTTTCGGCGTCGGTCCAGGCATGGTTCCAGTGCTGGGTGATACGGCTTTCGGCAAGCGCCTGCTCGCCGGGAAGATTCAGGACGTCGTAGACCAACCGGATGTCGATCGACTTCCAGTCGACCGGAAGATCATGAGGAGCGAAGCTCGGGTCGCGCACCGTCGCCATCTCGGAAGTTTCGTCATCAGGCTCGGGGCCGAAATCCTGAGCTACGGCGGCGCAACCCGTCGCGAAACGGTCCAGTTCGCAGACGACCCGCACGCACAAGTAGGCCGCGTGGTTGCTCTTCTCGCTGTGCCGGGTGATGGCGTCAATCGCCCATTTGCCTAACAAAGCGATGGCAGCGCCGACGACCGCGTAGAGAAATCCGATCAGCTTGTCGTCCATGTCCATCATGGCGTTTGGATGGAGTCCGGACCTGCGACCGGCAGGACAGTCGGGACGACCGGATGGCTTGCCAGAACGGGCGCGATCACGACGTGCGCCGCGGCTTTGGCTGCAGGCGCTGCCGCCGCACCTACTTCCACGAATCCTTTGGCGATCAACGCCGGCCGAAGCTCTTTCAGGGCGTTGTGAGGTACAGCTATCCAGAGCAGGTCCCGGGCTCGCGTCGCCGCGACGTACCCAATGCGGCCCAACTCTGTCGTGACGCCGCCCAGCATTTCCTTCACGTGCTCCTTGGTAGTCACATACAGGACGGCGTCCAGGCTTTCTCCCTTGGCCTTATGCACAGTGTCGATCCGCAGTGCCGTTGCATCGTCATCAGCCAAGTCCTTGGCGCTGATCAGCGGCGTGCTCGGCAACGCCTTCTTAGAAATCTTGTTGCCGAGGTTGGCGACTTGCGTGAAGCCGAAGTCGTTTTCGAGGTCGGTCAGCAGCACTTTGATACGCGCCAGCAGCTGGGCATGCCACTCCTTGTCGCCCACCAGTGACGACGACGGCAGGCCGGTTGCAGGGTTGCGGGTGAAGGCCCAGATCGCCTTGCGCAGTTTCCAGTCATCGGGCTTGTTGGACGGTTGCGTGATCTGGCTCACCAGGCCGTGAGGTGCGTTGTCCAGCAGTGCGACCACCGCGACGGCTACGCGTTGGAACGCCCTGAGGAAGTCTTTGCGGCGATCACGCAGCACCGCGGCGGCGGCGAACAGCTTGACCAGGCCTTGACCAACCGGTGCCTCGTCGCCACGAAGTGTCCCAGCCAACTTTTTGGCTCGGCACAAGATGGCGGAACGCTTGATGTCCGCGCCGGCGGCTGACATGGCACCCTGGAATGAGGAGATGAGCTGGGGGTGCTGGTCTCCCTTATAGCCGGTGAAGAAGGCACCGTGTGGCGTGCCAGGCGCGGGCCGTTCGGCGACGTCGACGCGGCCGCACAGGCCATTGGCCAAGTCCACGATACAGGGGGCCGAACGGAAGTTCTTCTTCAGCGAGTGCTGCTGAACACCGGCGCGCTGGTGGTATTCGATGAGGAACCTTCCGTCAGCGCCCGCGAACTCATAGATGCCCTGATTGGGGTCGCCGATCAACGTTACGCGAGAGCCGGCACCTATCAGCAGTTCCAGAATGGCCTGATGGACCGACCCGATGTCTTGGGCCTCGTCGATCACGATGTGCGGATAGCGACGTGCAAGTGCGGCGAGAAGTTTCGGTTGCTCCTTCAGCGCCCGGTAGGCCCAGTAGCGCCCGAGGTCGTGGGTGTAGGCGCCCGTGCGGCCCAGCTTTGCGATGAGGTTGCGCGCGATGGAGGTGTCGACCAGGTCAGGCTGTTCGTTGAACACGTAGAAGAAGACCTCCTTGCCGTTGACAAACGCCAGCTTCAGCTCCTTGATCGACTGAGGAAACGATGACGTCGAGAACTTGAAGCCTTCCAGGAACGTTTCATCGCCCGTCACAAGGAAGGCCGCCCGCGGCGACTGCATGGTCCGATGGCAATGGGGCCGGATCATGTGCGTGGTGATGAATCCGTCGAGCGTGTCGATGTCCACCCGCGATCGGCCGGCGTTGGACGGCAGGCTGCCGGCCAGATCGTCATAGGCCCTGCGGAAGGTGTCGACCGCTACGTTGGAAAAAGAGAGCAGCGCCACGCGGCCGCGCGCCTCACCGAGATTCCGCCGCATCTGCACAACGCGGTGTACGGCGGTCTTGGTCTTGCCACTACCAGCGCAAGCGATGACGCAAAGCGGCACCATCGGCGCGTCGACGACGCCTTGCTGCTCAGGGGTGAGGCCGCTCATGAATCCGACGTCGCTGCTGCTTTGCAGACGTGCTTGATGGCGTCCTGTATGTAGGCCGGCACATTGAAGGAGACCATCTCGTCTGAAATGACCTGCGCCAGCGACTGAGCAAAGCTGCCTTTCTGGACGTTCTTTGACTTGCGTTCGAACATGCCGCAGAACAGCGCCTTGGCCTTGGCAGCGTCACCGACCTCCGCGGCGACGGTGGTTCCGAGTGACTTGGCGATCCGAGGCCGCAGCTCCTTCAGCGCTTTCAGCATGGCGGCGCGGTTGTCAGGATCCAGGGCCAGGTCGTACTCGAAAGTCTTGAGGCCATAGAACACTTTGACGTGGCTATCCTCGCGAGCCTTCATCTTCGCGGCGTTCGCCGAGACGGTGATGGTGTCTCCCGGCGCGGGATATAGCGGCTCGGCATCCTCGTCTTCGTTGTCTTCGTCCTCAGTCGCTGCCGAAGCTACTGTAGGTGCCGGTGCTACTGCCGGTGCCGCTACTGTCGGTGCCGCAACTGGTGCGGCCACCGCCGGTGCTGAAGGCGTAGCAACTGCGCCCACTGGGACAGGCTTGGGCGCCACTGGGTCGGCATCTGTGAGGACCGCCACCGGGATCTTCAGCGCCTTGTCGCCGAAGAGAGGCAAGAACGAATCGAAGTTCAGCCCCTCGACACTGATCAGGCTCACGCCATGCTGGCGCAGGTTGAAGCCCATGCGCTCGGCGAGCGCGTCTACCATCATGAGCTCGGCCGCGCCTTCGACAAAGATGACCCGACGAGCAAAGAAGAGCTCAGCGCGTGTGACATCGAGGTAGCGCTCTAGCTTCTCGCGTTTCCCTTTGTCGAAGGTAATGCTGCGGGGAAGGAAGGTCTCGACCGCAGCGCCCGTATCGACGAGGCACACCAGGCTATCCAGGTCGGCAATGCTTGCGAAGTTGGGAGAGTGGCTGGTGACAAACAGCTGGACCGGCTTCTCGCCGTCGATGGCCTGGATGGACTGCAGGTACTGCAGCAGCACGGCTTGAAGCTGCGGGTGCAGATGTGCCTCCGGCTCCTCGACGATCAGTCCGCGGTAGCAGGAGTCCGGGTTCTTGGTCAGCTCGCTGAGCACGACCGCCATGTAGATCAGGTTGTTGAATCCCAGCCCGTTCTGCTCGATCTCGAAGGCGTCCACGACCAACGACAGCCGGGACTTCAAGCTCTTGAAGTCGCTAGCGCTCAGGCCGACTTCCAGCAACTGCGCGAGCTGCGTGCCCAGCATGGACTGATGCCGGGTGTCGATGGCCTTCTGTGTATTGACGATGGGCAGGTGCTTCTTCAGCTCTTTATCGAGATCTTGCAGCGCTTTGTCGATGCCTTTGACACCGTCTTCCTCGGCCAAGAGTTGCAGCAGCCGTGCAAGCTGGCTGGTGCGGCCCGGCTTGAGGCCTTGCGACGCGTCGCGCAGCGGCGGCAGGTAGACGCCCCTGAGGTTCTCCATCATGTCCGTCGTCAGGCCGACGTCCTCATGCTCACCGCACCACCGCTTGGCGCGCAGGCGGCCGCCCTTGTCGGGGTCCGAGTAGCGGATCTTGATGTGCGCTTCGAGTTTCCCTGCCGCGTCAGGCACGAGGGCGGCCAGGAAGTCCGCTTCATCGTCTTCGTCCAGCCCGCTGAACACGTACTCGAAGACGATGTCGCCAGATGGGACACCGCCTTTGGGTCGATGCACATCCTCTTCGCCGAGGCGCGGGTAAGGCTCGTCGTGCCCAGCCAGCAGCGCGCGCAAGGCGTCGACCACCGCCGTCTTGCCGACGTTGTTGCCGCCGACTAGGACATTCAGGCCGGCCTGAAATGACAGCTCCGCATGCCCGAGCTTGCGGAAGTTCTTGATGACCAGTTTGGCCAGGTGCATTGTTGGTTTCTCCCTGCCTGAAGGATCTCTTCCTTGCAGTGCATCTCGTCCCGAAAGTGGCCCGTGGCCACCAAGCTCAGCGACCTTTGGCGGATGCCGGTGCTCCTCCGTACATCGAATGTTAGCTGACCGGCGCGCCGGTTCCGCATGTATGAGATATGCGGCGAAGGTCCCGTGCTGAGGCCGCCGGCGTGGGTATCAACCGCGATATGGCGTTCTCCAAATCGACCAGTACGAATGCGAATGCCGGGTCCAACGGCCGGTTCCGGAGGCTGCCGGCCAATCCCTTCTAGGCCACTCGACTGTTTCCCGCAAAAGCGGTCACTGGAGGCTGCATCGTCGAATGACCGAGTTCAGTCTGAGGACTAAACCGCTCTCGCGGTAGTCTCCGAGCAGGGATGGTTGGTTGACGGCGATGGTGCACGCGCCGATGTTGTGAGCCGAGGCAATTGGCCTCGATCACGACAGGAGCACCATCAT
>NZ_JALHLX010000010.1 GCF_022844385.1 Hydrogenophaga sp.
CCTCCCGCACCTCGGGCTTGATGCGGTGCTCGGCTTCGAGCTGCGCGATGAATTCCTCGGGCTGCAGCACTTCGGCAAGGATCTCCACCTGCCGTTTCACCGCCGCAAAGTCACCCGGACAGAGCTGGTCAAGCTTGGCCAGGCGCACCGCGTGCGCCGGCTCCAGCCGCAACGCATCACCCTCCAGCGCCTCCACCACGAACATGGTTTGGCGCTGCTCGGCTGAGAGCGGCTTGAAGCGGATCTTGAAGGTGAAACGCCGCAGCGCCGCCTGGTCGATGCTGTCCATCAGGTTGGTGGTGCAGATGAAAATGCCGGCGAAGCGCTCCATGCCCTGCAGCATCTCGTTGACCTCGGTCACCTCGTAGGTGCGCTGCGCGCCACGGCGGTCCTGCAGGAAGCTGTCGGCCTCATCCAGCAGCAGCACGGCCTTCTCGGCCTCGGCTTCGCGGAACATGGCCGCCATCTGCTGCTCGGTCTCACCCACGAACTTGCTCACCAGGTCGCTGGCGCGGCGGATCATCAGCGGGCGTTCCAGCTGCTGCGCCAGGTGCTCTGCCAGCGCAGTCTTGCCGGTGCCGGGGGCACCGTGAAAACACAGGCAGCCATGACCGCGCGCCTTGAGTGCGGCGATCACCCGTGGCAGTTCGTAGCGCGACTCGACGTTGAGCATGTCCAGGCTGTACTGGGTGACACCGGGACGTTGCACCAGGTCGGGCTTGCGGCCCAGGGCCAGATCGGCGTTCTTCAGCTGCCGCTCGATCAGATCGTCGAGCATTGGCGGCTGCGTGGCGCGGGCCTTGGCGCTGCGGCGCGCGGCGGGCTTGACAGGGCTGGCAGCGAGTTCGGCAAACCGCACCGCGGTGCGGATCTGAGCCGGCGTGAGGCCCTTGCGCTCGGTCAGGCGTGCCACCAGCGCGTCGGACACCGGCGCGCCTTCGAGCGTCTTGCGCACCAGCTGCTCGCGGGCACCGGGCGGCGGGCTCTTGAGTTCGAGGTGGTAAGCGAAGCGGCGGCGAAACGCGGGATCGATCTGCTCGATGCGGTTGGTCACCCAGATCGTGGGCACGGCATTGGTTTCCAGGATCTGGTTGACCCAGGCCTTGCCGCTGACGCTGCCGGTGTGCGAGGGCGCCACGTGTTCGGCACGCGCCATGATCTGCGCCGCCTCGCTGGAGATGGGCGGGAACACGTCTTCCACCTCGTCGAACAGCAGCGCCGAATGCGCCGTTCCTTTGAGGAACACCTGCGCGATCTGCAGCGAGCGGTAGCGGTCGCGGCCCGACAGCGCATTGCCGTCGCGGTCGGCGTATTCCACTTCAAACAACTCCAGCCCGGCGGCCTGCGCGACCACCCGCGCCAGCTCGGTCTTGCCGGTGCCGGGCGGGCCGTACATCAGCACGTTCACCCCGGGCTCCTTGCGCGCGACGGCTTCGCGCAGCAGGCCGCAGAGCAGGCGCACGTCTTCGCCCACATAGTCGAAGTCTTTGGGCGTGAGCGCCGAGCGCGCGGCGGGGCGGGTGAACACCGCCATGAGCTCGCTCTGCGTGCGGTACTGGCGCATCAGCACCGGCGGCAGCTTCTCGCTCACCTTCATGAGGTCGGCCAGGTCGGTGATGTTGTGCTCGGAGATCAGGTTCTCCACCATGCCGATGCGCTCCAGCCGCGAGCCGGCGCGCAGCGCCTCACCCACTTCGCTGGCCTTCACGCCGGCCACGTCGGCGATCGCCGCATAGGCCTCGGGGGCGTTGTTCACCTTGAACTCCACCAGGATGGAGCGCAGGTCGCGCTGGTAGCGCGCGAGCGTGCCGTAGAGCAGGAGCGCGCGCTCGGCGCGGTTGAGCTGCAGCAGGCCGGCCAGCGCGTCGATGTTTTTCTCCACCAGGGTGGACTGCTTTTTGAGCGAGTGGCTGAGCCACTCACCGGTGACCGCCAGCACCGAGAGCAGGTCTTTGGGCGACTCCTTGGCGTACTCGTCCAGGTAGAAGAACAAGGTGCCTTCTTCGTACGGGCCGCGCCAGACGCCGTAGCGCTCCATGAAGGCGTTGGTCGCGAGCCGGTCGTGGCCGCTCCAGAGTTCGTTGTCCTTGCAGCGACGCTGCAGGAACTCGCGCAGGCGCAACAGCACGGTGTGCGGCCACACGAGGTGTCGGCCAGCGAGCGAGAGCAGGGTGTTGAGGTCGCGCCGCACATTGAAGCGCGGGCCCTGACGCGCGGCCAGGGTGAGCACGAAGTGCGAGCACATGAGGTCGAGCACCGGCGCCTGGCGCAAGCCGTGCGGCACGAACACGCGCCCTTCGCCCAAAAGGGGCATTCGGCCCTCTCTCGGGTCGGTCGGGGTGCGGCCTGCGGTGGCTGCAGGCTGCACGGAACGCTTGCTCATCCAGACACCTCCAGAACGTGCTTCCAGTGACGCCGTACCGGGACATCCGGCATTCAAATGGACCATAACCCAGCTTGATGATTCATGGAAGTGAGTGATGGACGGTGTTTGTGGGATTTGTCCGGCTTTATGCCGACGCGGTCCGCCGCCGCCGGTTCACAATCGCGCGATGCTGGAACTCAAAGACATTCAAGCAGCCGCCGCCCGCCTGGTCGGTCAGGTGCTGGACACGCCCTTCGTGGAATCGCGCACCATCTCGCAGCTCACCGGCTGCCAGGTGTTTCTCAAGTTCGAGAACCTGCAGTACACCGCCTCGTTCAAGGAGCGCGGTGCCTGCAACAAGCTTGCGCAGCTCGGCGCCAATGAGCGGGCGCGTGGCGTCATCGCCATGAGTGCGGGCAACCACGCGCAGGGTGTGGCGTACCACGCGCAACGGCTCGGCATTCGGGCGGTGATCGTCATGCCGCGCTTCACGCCCGGCGTGAAGGTGGAGCGCACGCGCGGCTTTGGTGCCGAGGTGGTGCTGCACGGCGACACGCTGGACGAGTCGCGCACCCACGCGCGCGAACTCGCGGCCCGGGAAGGTCTGGTGTTCGTGCATCCCTACGACGACGAAGACATCGTGGCTGGCCAGGGCACGGTGGCGCTCGAAATGTTGCGTGAACAACCGGACCTGGACACGCTGGTGGTGGCCATTGGTGGCGGCGGTCTGATCGCCGGCATGGCCACGGCGGCCAAAGCCATCCGCCCCGGCATCGAAATCATCGGCGTGCAGACCGAGCGTTTCCCGGCCATGGTCAACGCCATCAAGGGCACGCACCTGCCGCAGGGCACGAGCACCATCGCCGAAGGCATCGCCGTGGGCACGCCGGGCGTGATCACCGAGGCCATCGTGCGCCAGAAGGTGGACGACCTGCTGCTGGTCGACGAAGGCGACATCGAACAAGCCATCGTGATGCTGCTGGAAATTGAAAAGACGCTGGTGGAGGGGGCAGGCGCCGCCGGCCTGGCCGCGCTCATCAAGCACCCGCAACGCTTTGCCGGCAAACGCGTGGGCCTGGTGCTGTGCGGTGGCAACATCGATCCGATGTTGCTGGCCTCCATCATCGAACGGGGCATGGTGCGCGCCGGGCGGCTGGCACGCATCCAGGTGAACGCGCGCGACGTGCCGGGCAATCTCGCGCGCATCACCGCCACCGTGGCCGACGCCGGCGCCAACATCGACGAGGTGCACCACCAGCGCGCCTTCACCTTGCTGGCGGCGCAGAACGTCGCCATCGAACTGGTGCTGCAGACGCGTGGGCGCGAGCACATCGCGCAGGTGATCGAGCGCCTGCAGCAGGCGGGGTTCGAGACTGCGTTGCTCTGACATCGGGCGCCAGCATGGTTGACGCTGGCCAAGCCGCTCTGCATCATGGCCCGGGCCTGACACACGAACCGGAGGAACGCCATGAACACCAACGCCTTGTGGGACTCGTTGCAAAGCAACCTGGGCACGCACATTCCGCAGTTGCTCGGTGCACTCGCCATCTTCATCCTGGGCTGGCTGATCGCGGTTCTGGTGCGGGCGGCCACGCGCAAGACGCTGGGCTTCAGCGGCGTGAACCACCGTTTCGGCAAGCTCACCGGCACCGGGGTCGACATTGAAGGTGCGGTGGCGCTCGGCCTGTTCTGGGTGGTGATCCTGCTCACGCTGGTGGCGGTGTTCAACTCGCTGAACCTGGCCATCGTCTCCGGCCCGTTCTCGGCCTTCACCACGCAGCTCTTTGAATACGCGCCGCGCCTGGTGGGTGGCCTGGTGCTGGCGCTGGTGGGCTGGCTGGTGGCCAGCGTGGTGCGGGCGCTGGCGCAGAAACTGCTCGACAAAACCACGCTCGACGACAAGCTGTCGGAGCACGCCGACATGGCGCCTATCAGCGAAGGGCTTGCCGGGGCCCTGTTCTGGCTGGTGATCCTGCTGTTTGTGCCAGCCATCCTCGGCGCCCTGCAGCTCGAAGGTCTGCTCGACCCGCTGCGCAGCATGGTGACCAAAACCCTGGACATGCTGCCCAATGCGGTGGCCGCCATCGTGATCGGCGGTGTGGGCTGGATCGTGGCGACCGTGTTGCGCAAGCTCACCACGCACCTCAGCCGCACAGCGGGCATCGACCGCCTGGGGAGTCGCGCAGGCCTGGCAGAAACGGTGCAGCTCTCCAGCGTGATCGGCATGCTGGTCTTCATCGCCGTGTTCCTGCCCTCGCTCATCGCCGCACTCGACGCCTTGAAGATCGAGGCCATCTCCCGACCGGCCACCGACATGCTTTCCAGTCTGATGCAGGCCGTGCCCAACATCGTGGCGGCCGGCCTGATCCTGGTCGTCACCTGGCTGGTGGCCAGTTTTGCGAGCCAGTTGCTGGCCAGTCTGCTGGCCGCACTGGGCTTTGACACCCTGCCCGCACGTGTGCAGATGGCCCATGCTTTCGAGAAAACCAGCGCGTCCCGCACGGTGGGTCGGGTGGTGCTGTTCTTCGCCATGCTGTTCGCCACCGTGGAAGCGGCTGCCCAACTGGGTTTCCACCAGGTCAGCGACATCGTGGCCAGCTTCATCCGTTTTGGCGGCGACATCCTGCTGGGCTCGGCCATCCTGGTGATCGGCTTCTGGCTGGCCAACGTGGCCCACGACGCCATCGACCGCGCCAGCGGCGCACGGACGCAGGGACTGGCGCGCATCGGCCGCTACGCCATCCTCGCACTGGTCATCGCCATGGGCCTGCGCGCCATGGGCATTGCCGACGACATCGTCAACCTCGCCTTCGGGCTCACGCTGGGCGCCGTGGCGGTGGCGTTTGCGCTGTCGTTCGGCCTGGGTGGGCGCGAGGCCGCCGGCAAACTCATGGACCATTGGCTTACCCGTTTGCGCAAAGAGGACTGAATGACCCACGCCCCCCCCGCCACCGTGTCCGTTGATTCGCTGCAAGGCCTGCTGTCCGCGTGGTTCGCGCCCTGGGTCCAGGCCCTGGGGTTGCAGGTCGAGTCGTTCGCTGACGGCGAGGTCACACTGCGCCTGCCGCAGAGCGACCAGCTCTCGCGCGTGGGCGGCATGCTGTGCGGCCAGGCCATGATGTCGGCCGCCGACACCGCCATGGTGCTGGCCATCGTCACGCAACTCGGCGATCAGCGCCCCATGACCACGGTGCAGCTGAACACCAGCTTTCTCAAACCACTCTCTGGTCAGGACGCCCGGGTCACCGCACGCGTGATCCGCGCCGGCAAGAGCCTGGTGTTCGGCGAAATCGACATCGCGGGCGCCACCGACGGCCGCAGCGTGTGCCGCGCCAGCACCACCTACGCCTTGCTGTGAAGCGCCTGCCGTAAAATCTCTGCAGTTTTTGAACCATCCAGCGGAAATCAACATGTCCCAGCACGACCACCACACCCCCTCCGACCAGCCCGAAGACGTGGTCGAGTCCATCGTTCCCATGATGCCCATCGTGCTGCCCGTCGCCGGTGCCGTGCTCATGTTCCTGCTGGCCTTCATCGCTGTGTTCATGGCCTGACGCACCTGCCGTCGGCGCAACGGCCGGACGCTCCCTCGGGGCGTCCGGCCGTTTTGCTTGGTGAAACGGTCGAACGTTCAGACTGTCCAATGCATCACGTTATGCGGGTTTTGCATGTAACCAGTTCGTAACCCGGCGCCCGGTTTCATAAAATCGGCATCAAGGACGACACACGGACCGAGCCGCGGGCACACCAACCCGCCCCTTGTCCCTCTCGCTGCCGGGCGCCAACCGCCCACAGCCACCAGCGCCGACCGCCCCTTTCAAGCACAAGGGACCCCTGACAGCCGCCCAGCTGCATTTGTGTGCAGCCCGCGGCTGTCGGCGTCTCTGGTGCACACCGGTTATCAACCTCTGGAGTCTTTCAATGAACTCACCCGTGATGCAGGGCCTGACCCTCAACACCCCGTCCTATGTGAAGAACGCCCGGCTGATCGCCTGGGTGGCCGACATGGCCGCCCTGTGCAAGCCCGACACCGTGGTCTGGTGTGATGGCAGCGACGAGGAGTACGCGCGGCTGTGCAACCAGCTGGTGGACGCCGGCACGATGAAGCGGCTCGACCCGGTCAAGCGCCCGAACAGCTTCCTGGCCTGCTCTGACCCGTCGGACGTGGCCCGCGTGGAAGACCGCACCTTCATCTGCTGCGAGAAGCAGGAAGACGCCGGCCCGACCAACAACTGGAAAGCTCCGGCCGAGATGCGCGCCACCCTGCAACCGCTGTTTGACGGCTGCATGCGCGGTCGCACCATGTACGTGGTGCCGTTCAGCATGGGACCGCTGGGCAGCCCGATTGCACACATCGGCATCGAGCTCTCCGACAGCGCTTACGTGGCGGTCAACATGAAGCTCATGACACGCATGGGCAAGGCCGTGTACGACGTGCTCGGCACCGACGGTGAGTTCGTGCCTTGCGTGCACACCGTGGGCGCGCCGCTCGCCGCAGGCGTTACCGACCAGACCGGCTGGCCTTGCAACCCCACCACCAAATACATCGTCCACTACCCCGAAACCCGCGAAATCTGGAGCTACGGCTCGGGCTACGGCGGCAACGCGCTGTTGGGCAAGAAGTGTTTTGCGCTGCGCATCGCCTCCACCATGGGCAAGCGCCAGGGCTGGCTGGCCGAGCACATGCTCATCCTGGGTGTGACCAACCCCGAGGGCAAGAAGTACCACGTGGCCGCGGCCTTCCCCAGCGCCTGTGGCAAAACCAACTTCGCCATGCTGATCCCGCCCAAGGGTTTCGAGGGCTGGAGTGTCACCACCATCGGTGATGACATCGCCTGGATCAAGCCGCACGACGATGGCCGCCTTTACGCGATCAACCCGGAAGCGGGCTACTTCGGCGTGGCACCGGGCACCAACACCCTGACCAACCCGAACTGCATGGCCAGCCTGGACCGCGACGTGATCTTCACCAACGTGGCCCTGACCGACGACGGCGACATCTGGTGGGAAGGCATGGGCGCGGCTCCAGCGCACGCCATCGACTGGCAGGGCAAGGACTGGACGCCACAGATCGCCAAGGAGACCGGCGCCAAGGCCGCTCACCCCAACGCGCGCTTCACCGTGGCCGCCACCAACAACCCCGCACTCGACCCGGCCTGGGACGATCCGGCGGGCGTGCCGATCGACGCCTTCATCTTCGGCGGCCGCCGCTCCACCACCGTGCCACTGGTGACCGAAGCCCGCAACTGGACCGAAGGCGTGTACATGGCCGCCACCATGGGTTCGGAGACCACCGCCGCCGCCTTTGGCGCGCAAGGCGTGGTACGCCGCGACCCGTTCGCCATGCTGCCGTTTGCCGGCTACAACATGAGCGACTACTTCCAGCACTGGCTCGACCTGGGCGCGAAACTGCAAGGCCAGGGCGCGACATTGCCGGGCATCTTCTGTGTGAACTGGTTCCGCAAGGACGAGGCCGGCAAGTTCGTCTGGCCCGGCTTCGGTGAAAACATGCGCGTGCTCAAATGGATGATCGACCGCCTGGAGGGTCGTGGCCAGGGCTCCGAGCACGCGTTCGGCGTGAGCCCGCGCTATGAAGACATCCACTGGGACGGCCTGAACTTCTCCACCGAGCAGTACCAGACCGTCACCCACATCGACAACGCCGCCTGGACACAGGAACTCGCCCTGCACAGCGAGCTGTTCACGCAGCTGGCCCATCACTTGCCACGGGAACTCGAGGAGACAAAAGCGAAGATCGAGAAGCGCCTGGCTGCCTGAAGCCGGCAGTCCCGACGGCCCGCGGCACGATCTGCCGCGGGCCGGAACACCCCCCGGTACCAAGACGCCCGGGCAAAAAAAAGCCACCAGACCCGGTGGCTTTTTTGTGGGCGACCCTGGAGGGTCGGCGCGGGACAGATCAGAGGTAGCGGTTTTGCAGGTGGCGTGCAGCACGGGCCTGTCCCAGCCGTTCCCAGTACGACGCCTGCGGCACGGTGGCCTCGGCTGCGACCGGCAGACCCAGTGGCGCCAAGGCTGAATCGAAGCTGGTGGCGGGTTCTTCCTGCTCGGCGCGCGTGCGGGCCAGGGTGAGTTCGCTCATCAGACGTGGGTCCTGGCGGGCCATTTCCCACAGGCGCGTTTCAGCGCGGGCTTCGGCCATCGACTCCGACCAGCTGTCCAGCACCACGATGCCGCGGCGGGCCAGGCGGCGGGCCGAATCGGCAAACAAGGCCAGACCCGCAAACACCACGACCCAAAGAAACACCCAGGCCAGCAAGAGGTGGCCGTCGGCCCAGGTGCTGATCAAACGGTCGGCGAGGACAACCATGGCAGCCACAACAGCGGCCAGCAACATGGCGGCGAGGCCACGGGAGCCGTCAACGCGGTTGGGCTGGCGGTGGCTGGAGGGGGCGCGGCGCTGGCCGATCGATACGGAAGAAGGTGAGGATGCAAGGGTGCTCATGGCAGGCTCCTGAGAAGGAAAGAATGTCTTTTGGACAGCGCAATACTAGGGTTAACCCGCATTATTCGCTAATTTATCTTTGTGATGTCTTACATTCACAAGGGTGATAAATAGCCTCAATTTTCGCAACCTCGACCTGAACCTGCTGCGGGTCTTTGACGAGGTCATGTCCGAGCGCAACCTGACCCGCGCCGCCCACAACCTCGCCATGACCCAGCCTGCGGTGAGCAACGCCTTGCGCCGGCTGCGCGAGGTGGTGGGCGACGACCTGGTGCGTCGCTCAGGCTACGGGGTGGAGCCCACGCCGCTGGCGCTGAGCCTGTGGCCCTCCATTCGGGACGCGCTACACCTGCTGCGCGAATCGCTGGCCCCGGGCACCTTCGACCCGCTGAGTGCCCACAATGCTTTTGTGCTGGCCATGGCGGACGCCACCGCCGCCAAGCTGGTGCCCGGCCTGATCGACATCTTCGAAGCCGAAGCGCCCGGGGTGAACCTGCGCGTGTTGCCGTTGACCACGCGCGATCCGCGCGAGCTGCTGGAGAACGGCACAGCCGATCTGGCCATCGGGCATTTTCCGGGCGTGCTGGCCGAACTCGGCGCCCGGCACCTGCAGGAAAACAACCCGCAGTTCCTGCACCAGCGCCTGTACGACGGCGAGTACGTGGTGGTGATGCGCAAAGGCCACCCGCTGGCCGGGCAGCCGTTGAGCCTGGACGCCTATTGCAACGCGCGCCATCTGTTGGTGAGTTTTTCGGGAAGGCCTTTCGGTTTTGTGGACGAGTCGCTGGCGGCCCTTTCCCGCCAGCGCCGTGTGGTGCTCACCGTGAACCAGTTCTTCACGGCCGGGCGCGTGGTGGCCACCACCGATTTGCTCACAGTGCTGCCGCGCCACTTTGTAGGTGCCACCGGTATGGAACACGAACTCGCTCTGCTGGAACTGCCGCTGCAGGTGCCGCCCGTGCACGTGGATGCGCTGTGGCATCGCCAGGCCACCCACAACAGCGGCCACCGCTGGCTGCGCCAGTCGGTCGAGCGGGCGTCGGCGGTCGGGTTTCGTGCGGCCGCTGCGGCCGCACCCGCCGCGTCACGGCGCAAGTCCGTCAAACCTGCGTGACGGCCCTGTCCGACAATGGCCGCATGAAGATCCAACTGCTCAGCGACCTGCACCTCGAAGCCAACCCCGACTTTGTGCCGGTGCCGGCGCCCGAAGCCGACCTGCTGGTGCTGGCCGGGGATATCGGCTCTTACCAGACGCGGCGCGACGGGAGCGTGATGAACGAGCCCGACTGGGGTCTTCAGCGCTTCTCGCCCCTGCCGCAATACGCGGGCTGGCCCGCGCCGGTGGTGTTTGTGCCGGGCAACCACGAATACGACGCGCTCGATGTGGACGAGGCCCACGCCGAATTGCGAAAGGCCTGCGATCGACTGGGCATCCAGTGGCTGGAGCGCGAGCGCCTGCAGATGCAGGGTGTGCGGCTGATCGGCACCACGCTCTGGAGCGACTACGACGCCTTGGGCGAGCACGCACCGGAACCCACGCCCGCACGCCACAGCCGTGCCGGAGCCGTTCAAAGACCGCGCGTGCCCGATCCGCTCACGCACCGTCTGCGCCAGCGCGAGAAGGCATTTCGCGCGGCCAACCACTACCTGCAGAAAATGGGCGGCCGCCGGCACAGCCGCCTGTTTGATGCCGAAGCCATGCGCTCGCTCGCGCTGGACTGCCAGACCTGGCTGCGCGAGGCGCTGGCCCAGCCCTTCGACGGTCCCACGGTGGTCATCACCCATTTCGCGCCCACGCTGCACAGCATGGACCCACGCTACGGCATGAGCCCTGGCACGGCGGGCTTCTGCAATGGGCTGGACGAGCTGCTGCCGCTGGCCGACTTCTGGCTGCACGGTCACCTGCATTGCCCGACCGATGTGCAGGTGGGGCGCTGCCGCATCGTGGCCAACCCGCTGGGTTATCACGACAAGAACGAACAGACATCCTTTGTGCCCATGCGCTGCATCGAGGTGAGTGTGCCGGCACGGGCACACGAGCGGACACATCAGGTTTGAGCCAGCGCAAAGAAAACGCCCGGGTTGCCTCTAAACTCGCACGCATTCCATTGAAACCCAAGGAGACCCTCATGAAGATCCTGCTCGCCGTTGATGGCAGCGCGTACACCAAGAAGATGCTGGCCTATCTCGCCACACACGACGAGATGTTCGGCACCAAGAACACCATCACGTTGGTCACGGTGCAGTTGCCGCTGCCACCCCGCGCCCGCGCGGCCGTGGGTGCCGAGATCGCCAACGGCTACTACGCCGACGAAGCGGCCAAGATCACGGCCCCGGTGGTCAAGTTCCTCAAGCGCCACGGCATGGAACCGACGGTGGTGTCCAAGGTCGGTACGCCGGGCGAGGTGATTGCCAAGGTCGCCAATGAAGGCAAGTTCGACCTGTTGATGATGGGATCGCACGGCCACAGCGCGCTGGGCAACCTCGTCATGGGCTCGGTGGCCACCAAGGTACTCGCCCACTGCAGCGTGCCCGTGTTGCTGGTTCGCTGAAACCCGTCTGCGCAGACAACAAAGGCCGCGACTGCGGCCTTTTTCTCGTGTGCTGAACCCTGCCCGTCAGCGCGACTTCAAACCGTCAAAACAGGTGCTGAGCACCATCTCGATGATCTCGTCGTTGCTGTGCTGGCCCGAACCCTTGAGGAAGCCCAGCACCGGATCGCAGGCCCGCGCGAACAAGGTGTAAAGCACGGCAATGGGGGGCAGCTGGGTGTTGAGGCTGCCGTCGGCCTGGGCCTGCGTGATCCATTGGCCCAGTCGCTCGCTCACGTCCATGAGGCCGTCCACATACGCCTTGTTGGTGGTGAGCGACGCACGCAGGCTGGAGTTTTCGCTGGGGAGTGACGGCATTTCGCCCGCGAGCTGAACCTCCATGGTCCAGCGTGCGACCGCCCGCAGCTGCTCGATCGGCGCGCGCCCGGGTTGGCTTTCCAGACTGTCCAGAAAGGCACGCGCCCGATCCATCACACGCACCATGGCCGCAGCGGCCAGATCTTCCTTGCTGGAGAAGTGCTTGTACAAGCTGGCCTTGGCGATGCCCACCTCGGCGGCGACCTCGTCCACGGTCATCGCATCGAAGCCTTTTTCGGCCAGCAAGCGGTTCACCGCCGACACGATGGCGTCTTCGCGGGCGAGGTGCATTTGCTGGCGGAAGCTGCGTTTCTGGGGAGATTCGGCGGGATCTTTGTGGACTGCGCTGGTCATGGACAACCTTTTGGTAGGGCTGCAATTTTGCCCGATATCGACGGAGCCGTCGATATCCCTACTGCAAAGTCTTGTTACATACCAAGCGGTCTCTTTGGAAACTTCTGCGGCCAGAATGCGCTCGTAACAGGGCACGGCGCTTCTGCCCATGCAGTCATGTGCTTCCACCATCCCGCTCCCTCAACCTTTCCCAAGGACATCACCATGAAGAAGACACTCATCGCATCCCTGCTGGCACTCGGCGCACTCGGCTCGGCCCAGGCCGCCGACATCGTCGACACGGCTGTGGCCGCCGGCTCGTTCAAGACCCTGGTCGCAGCTGTCCAGGCCGCCGGCCTGGTCGACACGCTCAAGGGCCCGGGTCCGTTCACCGTGTTCGCCCCCACCGATGAAGCCTTCGCCAAGATCCCCAAGGCCACGCTGGACGCCCTGTTGAAAGACAAGGCCGCCCTGACCAAGGTGCTGACCTACCACGTGGTGCCCGGCAAGGTGATGGCCGCGGACGTGAAAGCCGGCATGGTCAAAACCGTGCAAGGCAGCTCGATCACCGTGGCCACCATGGGCGGCGTGAAGGTGGACGCAGCCAACGTGGTCAAGACCGACATCGCGGCCGACAACGGCGTGATCCACGTCATCGACACCGTGATCATGCCCAAGTAAGCAGGCACTTGCTCACACAAAGCCCCGCACTCGCGGGGCTTTTTTTGTTTCAGCTGGCCGGTCGCAGGTTGTCGGCGGCTGCAGTCCGCAAGGCCTTGCTCAAGGCGTCCAGCACGTCCGAGCTCAGGTTCCAGCAATGCCAGTAGAGCGCCACACCGAGCCGGTGGCGCGGAGCCAGATTGACCAGTTCGCCCGATTCAATGAGCTCACGCACCCGCAGCTCGGGCAGCACACTCACCCCCCAGCCGGACTGCACGGCGCGCACCTGGCCTTCGCTGGAGGGCACGAACAGTTGCTTGAGCATGACGCGCGGCAGACCAAAGGCCTTCATCACGAAACCGTGCTGCAGGTTGTCCTTGCGGTTGAAGGCCACGAACGGGACCTTGTGAAAGTTGTGTGCGCTCAAGCCCTTGGGGCAATGCTGCGCGGCGTAGTCGGCCCGTGCCACGGCCACGTAGTCCATGCAGCCCAACGCTTCCATCTTGCAGCCGCGCAAGGCCTGGCCAAGCGAGGTGACGCAGCCCAGTACCTGGCCTTCGCGCAGCCACTCGTGGGTGAACTCCTGGTCGTCGGTGATGATTTCAATCGGCAGGCCGTTTTGTGCCAGTTCGTCGAGCGCGGGCAGCGCCCAGGTGGCAATGCTGTCGGCGTTGATGGCCACCGAGATGCGCTCTTCCTCGCGGCCGCTGCCGGTGGAGCTGGGCGCGAGCTCCTTGAGGTCTTTTTCAAGGTCGGCGCGCAGCAGCCGCATCATCTTGGCGTGCTTGAGCATGAGCTGGCCGGCTTGCGTGGGCTTGAGCGGGCGGCTGCGCACAATGAGCACCGTACCGACCTGCGCCTCCAAAGCCCTCAGCCGCTGCGACACCGCAGACTGCGTGATCGACAGGCGCTGTGCCGCACGCTCGAATCCGCCCTCTTCAATGATGGCGGCCAGGCATTCGAGGGCGTCGGGATCGAAGGTGCTCATGGGTGCTCGCTGGTCATATAAGCAGATCTGATGCCCAAAATTTTAGTTTAATTCCGCTTCACTTCGAAGCCGCTTCTTTCGATACTGCGATCAGTTTCAATCCTTTGAGGAGCAGGTCATGCAGGTCACCATTCTCGGCGCGGGCATCATCGGCGTCAGCACGGCGTGGCACTTGCTGGAGCGTGGTCACGAGGTCACACTGGTCGACCGCCAGAGCGACGCGGCGCTGGAGACCAGCTTCGCCAACGCGGCACAGATTTCGGTCAGCTACTGCGAGCCCTGGGCCAACAAGGACGCGCCGCTCAAAACCCTGAAGTGGATGTTCTCCGACGAATCGCCACTGCTGTTCCGCCCGCAGCTCGACTGGGCACAGTGGCGCTGGGGTCTCCAGTTCCTTGCGCAGTGCAACGACGCCGCCTTCGAGCGCAACGTGGCACAGCTGGTGGCCTTGGGCTCCTACAGCCACAACGCGCTCAAGGCCGTGGTGGCCGCCACCGGCATCGACTACCACCGGCTGGAGCGGGGCATCGCCCATTACTACACCGACCAGAAATCCTTCGACGGCGCCGCCGAAGCCGCCGCCGTGATGCAGCGTTTCGGCGTCAAGCGCCGCGTGGTTTCACGCAATGAGTTGCTGGCCATCGAGCCTGCGCTCAGCGCCTTTGCCGACCGCATCGTGGGCGGCACCTACACGCAGAGCGACGAGTCGGGCGATGCCCGCAGCTTCACGCAGCAGCTTGCTGCGCTGTGCGGCCAGCGCGGCGCGCGGCTGATGTTCGGCCACGACATCGAGCGCCTGGACAGCGACGGCCACGAGATCCGCGAGGTGCGGGTGCGCGACCGCCAGAGCGGGATTGCACGCGTGCTGAAGGCCGACGCTTTCGTGGTCGCCTGCGGTTCGTACACCACGCCGCTGCTCAAGACGGTTGGCCTGAGCGTGCCGATCTATCCGGGCAAGGGCTACAGCGCCACGCTGCCGCTGCTCAAGCCCGCGCAGGCGCCCAGCGTGAGCATGATCGACGACCAGCTCAAGATCGCCGTCTCGCGCCTGGGCAACCAGCTGCGCGTCGCCGGCACCATCGAGCTCGGCGGTTTTGATCTGACGCTGGACACGCCGCTGGCGAAGAAGCGCTGCGAGATGCTGGTGCGCCGCATCGAGCAGGTGTTTCCCGGTGTGGCCGACACGCGCACGCCCGAACAGGGCGGTGATCCGCAGTTCTGGTGCGGCCTGCGCCCGGCCACGCCGACCAACATCCCGCTCATTGGCCGCCTGCCGCTGAAAAACCTCTGGATCAACGCAGGCCACGGCACGCTGGGATGGACGCACGGTGCCGGCTCGGGCCTGGCACTGGCTGAACTCATCAGCGGTGAGCGACCTGCCATGGCATTCGGGTTTCACGGGATCGACGCTCCGGTACGCAGCAGCAGGAAGGGCCAGACGCCGCACCTGCAAGCCACGCCGCCGAGCCAGCGCGCCTGATCCTGCCGCCAGGGCCGGGGACCGCCAGGCGGCCACGGCCTTTTCTGGGTCCGCGCCAGCGTGGCGGGCCGGGTACGGGACGCTCGACGTCCCGACCATTCCACGACAAGGAGACAAACCATGAACCCCACCGGAGCTCTGGCCACCGCCAGCCTGGACGAGCGCATCAGCGCGGCCATTCAACCGTTCTCCGACGCCATCGCCGGCTTCATCTTCTTTTCAGTGCCGGTGGCCGGCACCACGTTTCCGCTCATCGTGGGCTGGTTGATCCTGGCTGCCACGGTCTTCACCTTTTACTTTCGCTTCATCCAGATCCGCGGCTTCCGGCACGCCATTGACGTCGTGCGCGGACGCTACTCCGACAAGACCAAGCCCGGCGAGGTGTCGCCCTTCCAGGCACTCACAGCAGCGGTCTCGGGAACCGTGGGCCTGGGCAACATTGCCGGTGTGGCCGTGGCGGTAGCCATCGGCGGCGCGGGCGCCACTTTCTGGATGATCCTGGCCGGGCTGCTGGGCATGGCGTCGAAGTTCACCGAGGTCACGCTGGGTGTGAAGTACCGCGACATCAAGCAGCCCGCCGGCACAGTGGCGGGCGGTCCCATGCGGTACCTCTCCAAGGGTCTGGCCGAACAGGGCCGGCCCCGCCTGGGCAAGTTTCTGGCGGTGTTCTTCGCCATCTGCTGCATTGGCGGCTCCATCGGGGGCGGCAACATGTTCCAGGCCAACCAGAGCTTCCAGCAGGTGCTGGGTGTCACCGGCGGCGTCGACAGCCCACTGGCCGGCAACGCCTGGGTGTTCGGTCTGGTCATGGCGGTGCTGGTGGGCCTGGTGATCATTGGTGGCATCCGGTCGATTGCCACAGTCACCTCCAAGCTGGTGCCCACCATGGCGCTCATCTACGTGGGCGCGGGCCTGATCGTGCTGGCGGTGCACGCAGACCAGATCCTGTGGGCGTTCGGGCAGATTTTTGCCGGGGCGTTTTCGGCCGAGGGCGTGACCGGTGGCGTGGTGGGTGCGCTGATCCAGGGCTTCCGCCGTGCGACTTTTTCCAACGAGGCCGGCATCGGCTCGGCCGCGATCGCCCATTCGGCGGTGCGCACAGACCAACCGGTATCACAAGGCTTTGCCGCCTTGCTGGAGCCCTTCATCGACACCGTGGTGATCTGCACCATGACCGCACTGGTGATCATCATCACCGGCCACGTGAACATGGGCGGCGTCACCGAGCTGGCCGGTGAGGCCCGGGGCGTGGCCCTGACTTCCGTGGCCTTCGGCAGTGCAATCGCGTGGTTTCCCTACGTGCTCGCCCTGTGCGTGGTGCTGTTCGCCTTCTCCACCATGATCACCTGGAGCTACTACGGATTGCAGGCCTGGATCTACCTGCTGGGCGACAGCATGGTTTCGACAATGGCCTACAAGTTCATGTTCCTGACCTTCGTGGTCATCGGCACCACCATGGGCCTGGGTCCGGTGATCGACTTTTCCGACTCGATGATCTTCGCCATGTCGCTGGCCAACATCGTGGGGCTGTACATGCTCATGCCGGTGGTGCGCACCGAGTTGCTGCGCTACGAACACGGCTTGCGCAGCGGCGAGATCCGCATGGTCGCTGCCTGACAACGTGGCGCGCCGACCTCAGGGACGCAGGCGCTCCACCATCCAGCCCTGCAAGTCCAGCCACATCTGCCGCATCTCGCTGTCCAGCGGCGTGCGAAAGGCGTTGGGCAGTTCGATGGTCACCACCGGCATGCCACGGTGCACACCCCCGTAGTTGCCCAGGCTGCCGGGAAAGATGCCCACCTGGTCCAGGTAAAGCCGCCCGAGCTTGGGCGGCGGTGCGCCCGGACCGTCGAAGTCGAGCACGCCGTAGGGGGCGTGGATGCTCACGATCAGGTGGGGCTGGAAGCGTGCCATTTCCTCGTGCAGAAAACGCGACTCCGGCTCCGACAACGGGCTTGGGCCCGGCCAGCGGCGTGGGTCCTTGCGGGTGCGCTGCTCCCAGTACACCTTGGCATCGCTGGCCCAGTTGGGCGTCGGGAAGTTGCGGTTGAGGTCCACGCCGCGCGCGTTCACGCGTTTGGCCGGCCGCGCCAGCAGGCCGTCGGGGTTGAGCACGGGGATGAAGCGCCAGTGGGCGTCGGCAGGCTCCTTCAGCGCGTGCTGGATCCAGTGCAGCGCCACCGAGGCCGAGGACATCTCGTCGCCGTGCATGGCGCCCACCACCAGCACCCGCAGGCGCGCCTGGGGCGCCACCACGTCGCGCGCGTACAGCGTGCGACCCTGCGACGAACGGCCCTCGGTGGCGACCAGTTCGGCCGCATCGCACAGCGCGCGGCCCATGTGCGGCAGGCGGGCCGAGAGGTGCATGCAGGGCGGCGCACTGGCGGGCACGGTGGTGCGGTGGTGCGGTGGTCCGCGCAGGGGCGAGGCGGCCTGCGCATCGCTGGTACAAAGCCACCCCACGGCCAGCAAGGCGAACACGGCCCACGCAGACAGGCGGTTCGCGGGGAACAAAGGGGGGCAAAGCATCACGGCATTCTAGGGACGGTACCGAACAAAGCCACCGATCACCGAGAATCCATCCACCACCGCTCCACGCACCTGCCCTTGATGCCTTCTGACCGCCCCCCCACCCTCCAGGCCCGCGCTCCCGATTTTTCGGCGCGCGAGTTCCGCGCCTCGCTGGGCATGTTCGCCACCGGCGTGACCATCGTCACCGCGCGCACCGACAGCGGTGAACTGGTGGGACTCACCGCCAACTCGTTCAACTCGGTCTCGCTCAACCCACCACTGGTGCTCTGGAGCCTGGGCAAGTCAGCGGGCTCGATGGCGGCGTTTTCCAACGGCCGCCACTACGCGATCAACGTGCTCGCTGCCGACCAGCAGGCGCTGGCCGAGCAGTTCGCCGCCAAGGACACCGACCGCTGGGCTGGCGTGGCGTTTCGCGAAGGCGGCAACGGCGCACCCTTGCTCGAAGGCGCGGCCGCCAGTTTCGAATGTTTCAACCGCAGCCAGTACGCCGAAGGTGACCATGTGATCTTCGTGGGCGAAGTGGAGCGCTGCAGCCACCGCGCCGAGGCCTCACCGCTGCTGTTCCACGGCGGGCGCTTCTACACCGAACACCCGCTCTGAGCACGCCGCGCCCGGGTGACAGGACGCCGCGTGCGACCTCGCGACAATCGAGGGCATGAGTCCCACCACCGTTCGCAAGACCCACCTTGACGCTCTCGCCATCACCCTGCTGGTGGTGTGTTGTGCTTTCTGGGGTTTCCAGCAGATCCTGATCAAGGCCACGGTGGCCGAAGTGCCGCCGCTGTGGCAGGCCTCGCTGCGTTTCTGGGGCGCAGCCGTGTTGATCTGGCTGTGGTGTGCAGTGCGCGGTGTGCCGCTGTTTGAACGCGACGGCACGCTCAAGGCGGGCCTGCTCGCGGGCTCGCTGTTCGCCGGGGAGTTCGCCTTTATTTACCTTGGGCTGATGCACACCACCGCTTCGCGCCTCACGGTGTTCCTCTACACCAGCCCCTTTGTGGTGGCGTTGTTGCTGCCGCGCGTGGTGCCCGGAGAGAAGCTGCGGCGCATCCAGTGGGTGGGCCTGGTGATCGCGTTCGCGGCGGTGGCCATCGCCTTCGGCGAAGGCTTCATGCACGGCTCCCCGGTGGCGGGCGCATGGCTCGGCGACGCGATGGCGTTGGCGGCGGGTGTGCTCTGGGGCCTGACCACGCTCACCATCCGCGCCACCAAACTCGCGACCGCCAGCCCTGAGAAAACCCTGTTCTACCAGGTGGCCGTCACAGCGGCGGTGGCGCCCTTCATCTCGCTCGCGCTGGGTGAGGTGTGGTCGCTTGACTACTCGGCGCGCGCCTGGGGATCGCTGGCCATCCAGACCGTGGTGGGCGCATTTGCGAGCTACCTCACCTGGATGTGGATGCTGCGCCACTACCCGGCCACGCAGATGTCGACCTTCACCTTCCTCACACCGGTGTTCGCGCTGGTGTTCGGCGTGGTGCTGCTGAGCGAGCCGCTCACGCTGCAGCTGGTGTTGGCGTTGGTGGGTGTGGCTGTTGGCATCGTCCTCGTGAGCAAACGGTAGCCCCCACGCTCCGCCGCTTCGCGGGTCGCTGCCCCCCCAAGGGGGCTGATTCGCCTTGGGGCGGCCCGGCGGCGAATCGCGCTGACGCGATCAGTTCTTTTTTCGACAACCCCAGCCGCTCGATCGTGTTCTTCTCAGCCGCAAACGTGCGTGCGGCATACGCCGTGTAGTCGGCCGCGTTCATGTAGATCGTGGGCTGGTAGAACCTGTCGAAAGTGGTCTTGACGGCGTCGTGCAGCACCTTCACCAAAGCAGGGTCCATGCCCTTGGGACCACCGATGTCGAACGGTGATTCGGTGATGGTGTCCCAGCCGCTCTCCTACACGGTGGGCACATCGGCAAAGGCCTTGTTGCGCTCACGGCCCAGCGTGGCCAGCAGGCGCTGCTTGCCGCTCTGCACGTGCGGCGCGAACTCGGTGGTGCCGCTCATCATGCGGATGTGGCCCCCGAGGATGGAGCTCATGATCTCGGTCGAGCCCTTGAACGGGATCGGGTTGAGCTGGATGCCCGCGTTCCCGCTGAACTCCCCGATGGCCAGGGTTGCCAACAGCGGGTTGGCCCTCAAGACTCTGGCGCTCAGATCGCCGCGCTGCGCTGCGCCGCGAAGCTCACGAACCAGTCCAGGCAGCCGGGGTTGGCCATGGCTTCCTTGTTGATCACCTTCTCCACCGGCTGGCCCAGCAGCAGCTTCTTGATCGGCAGCTCCTGCTTCTTGCCCGAAAGCGTGCGCGGGATTTCGGCCACCTGGAACACGTCGTTGGGCACAAAGCGCGGCGAGAGTGCGGTGCGGATGCTGTCGGTGATGCGGGCGCGCACCGCGTCGTCGAGCGCCACGCCTTCGCGCAGCACCACGAACAGCGGCATGTAACTCTCGCGGCCCAGGTATTCAAGATCGACCACCATCGAGTCCATCACCTCGGGCAGCGCCTCGACCGCGCTGTAGAGCTCGCTGGTGCCCATGCGCAGCCCGTGGCGGTTGATGGTGGCGTCCGAGCGGCCGTAGATCACACACGATCCATCGGGATGGATGCGCAGCCAGTCGCCGTGTCGCCAGACGGCACCGGCCTCTTTGTCAAGATCACCGCCACCGGGTCGGCGACCATGTCCTGCGGGGTACATGTCGAAGTAGCTGCCCAGCAAGCGCTTGTTGTCGACATCGCCCACGAAGTACAGCGGCATTGACGGAATGGGCTGCGTGCACACCAACTCGCCCACCTCGTCATTCGCCGGCAGTCCCTGCTCGTTCCACGCTTCCACCGCGCAGCCCATGAGGCGGCATTGCATGCGGCCGGGTGTCTGCGGCAAGTCGCGGTGGCCGCCGATGAAGGCGCCGGCGAAGTCGGTGCCACCCGAAATGTTGCACCACCAGATGTCGCCCCCACGCTCCCCCGCTGCGCGTGGTCCTCTGCCCCCCGAGGGGGCTGATCCACCTTGGGGCGGCCCGGAGGTGGATCGGTCTTGCGCTGCCCACACCCTGCGGAACTGCTCCGTCCCCCAGTTCTGCGCGTCTTCCGACAATGGCGACCCGGTGGTGCCCAGCGCGCGCACGGCCGACAGATCCCCACACGTGGACAGGTCCACGCCCGCCTTGAGGCAGTTCGCAAAAAACGCGGCGCCCGCGCCGAAGAAGGTCACGCCCTGCTCGGCCGCGAAGCGCCACAGCGTGGTCCAGTCGGGTTTGTCTTTGGAGCCGCCGGGATTGCCGTCATAGATCACACAGGTGGTACCGCCCAACAGGCCGCCGGTCTGCGCATTCCACATCACCCAGCCGGTGGAGCTGTACCAGTGGTAACGCTCGCCCCAGCTGTTGGGCTCGTAGCTGCAGCCGATGTCGTTGTGCAGGATCTTGAGCGCGAGCGCCACGATGGTGGTGCCGCCGTGGCCGTGCACGATGGGTTTGGGCAGGCCGGTGGTGCCGCTCGAATACACGATCCACAGCGGGTGGTCGAAGGGCAGCCAGAGCGGTTCGAACTTCGCCACCGCGGCGTCCATGCGCGATGTGGCTTCGGCAAACGCAGTGCAGGGCGCGGCTGCCTCCAGCGCTCGGTCGGCAGCCTCTGCATCCTCGGCGGCCAGGTTGGTGTGCAGCACCACATGGCGCACCGTGGGCAGGGCGGCGCGCAGTTCGGCCACCACGGCCAGGCGGTCGAAGTCGCGCGCGCCGTAGGTCACGCCGTCGCAGGCGATCAGCACCACCGGATCGATCTGGCGAAAGCGGTCGAGCACGGCGTGGGTGCCCATGTCGGGTGCACAGATGCTCCACACGCCACCGATGCTCACCGTGGCCAGAAACGCCACCATGGCCTCGGGAATGTTGGGCAAATACGCGGCCACACGGTCGCCGGGCTGCACGCCCTGGGCCTGCAGGTGCAGCGCGAGCGACGCCACCTGGCGGCGCAATTCGGGCCAGCTCATCTCCACATGGCGGCCCTTCTCGTTGCGGCTCACGATGGCCATGAAGCCGGCGTCGTGCGCCGGCTGCACGTGGCGAAACACCTGCTGTGCGTAGTTCACCTGTGCGCCGGGAAACCAGCGTGCGCCGGGCATCACGTTGCGCTCCAGCACCGCCGTGTGGGGCGTCGGTGAGCGCATGTCGAAGTAGTCCCAGATGCTTTGCCAGAACGCGTCCAGTTCGGTGGTCGACCAGCGCCAGAGGTCGTCGTAGCTGTCGAACGTCAGGCCGCGCTGATCGGCCAGCCACTGCTGGTACAGGCGGATCTGTGGGGTGTAGGGTGGTGCGCTTGTCTCGTTCATGCCGTTATCCTTTTTGTCCATCAGGTTAACAGCGCAGTCGCGAACCAAGGGATTTCAGACCCGGGTTTGTACGGGTGTTCAACTTTTTTGTACAGCCGTTCAATGCCATCATGCCCGCCCGTCACCGTCCGCTCTCTGCCACGCCGCGCACTCGCCACAACGCTGCTGCATCGCGCAATGCCCAGCGCCCCGACCGCCAGCAGGCCATCTTGCTGGCAGCCGAAAAGTTGTTTGCGCAAAGCGGCTACCACGCGGTCACGATCCGCCAGATCGCCGAAGAAGCCGGTGTGCCGCTGGCGCTGGTGAGCTACTACTACGGCCCGAAACACGAGCTGTTCCACGCCATCTTCGCGCACTGGAACCAGACCATCGAAGAGCGCCTTGCCGCACTCAATGCGGCCTCACACGACCCCCAGGATCCGCAAACACTCACGCGCATCGTCGAGGCTTTTGTGGGCCCCGTCATCAAGCTGCGCTCCAGCCCCGAGGGCCATCACTACGCACAGCTGGTGGGCCGCGAGCTGGCCTACAGCAGCCAGGAGGCCGACCGCGTTCTGCGCGAGTTTTTCGACCCCATGGCCCACCGTTTCATTGATGCCCTGCACAGCGCCTTGCCACACGCCACACGCGCCGATGTGGCCTGGGGCTACCAATTTGCGCTCGGTGCCCTGCTGCACCACCTGGTGGACGACCGCATTGCGCGCCTCTCGCTGGAGTTGAACCAGCCCGGCGACCCCGCCGCGAGCGAGCGCCTGGTGCGCTTCATCGTCGGCGGCCTGCGCGCTGCCCTGCCCACCCCTTCCCCATCCCGTTCCGCCACTACCACCACGAGGAGACAGAGATGAAAAGACGCACTGCCCTGGCCGCTCTGGCCGCTATACCGGCCGCCATCGGCCTGCCTGCGTTCGCACAGAACGCGACCAAGATCGTGTTCGGCTACACCGCCGTTACCGACTTCGCCTCGGTGTTCATCGCGGCGGAAAACGGCTACTTCAAGAAGCGTGCGCTCGACGTGGAGCTCAAGTTCATCCCGATCAACTCCACCATCCCGGCCGCGGTGCAGGCGGGCTCGCTGCAGATCGGCGGACCTACGCCCAGCGTGTTCCTGCAGTCGGTCGACGGCGGGCTGGACCACGTGGTGGTGGCCGGCGGCGGCGTGACCTCCAAGACCATCACCGGCTTCGGTCTGGTGGCCAAGGCCGGCAGCGGCATCCGCACCGCCAAGGATTGCGTCGGCAAAAAAATCGGCGTGCCCGGCCTCGGGGCGTTTCTGCACGTGACCTTTCGCGGCTGGCTCAAGACACAGGGCGTGGACTTCAAAACCGTCAACTTCGTCGAGGCATCGTTCCCGCAACACGGCGACCTGCTGCGCGGCGGCTCGGTCGATGCAGTGGTCAGCGCCGACCCGTTCATGAGCCGCATCACCGACAGCGGCATCGGCTACGTGGCGTCCTACTACTCGACCTTTCTGCCCGAGAACCAGCCCACCATCATCCACACCGCACGGCGCGACTGGGTGGCGCAGAACGCCGGCGCAGCGCGCGCCTTCCGCGAGGCCGTGCAGGAAGCCGCCGCCTTCATGCAGCAACCGAAGAACAACGATGCGGTGCGCGCGGCCATCGGCAAATACATCAAGCTGCCGCCCGAGGTGATCGCAAAAATCCAGATCTCGCCGCCCGGGCCGGTGGTGACCGAGAAGCAGCTCAACTACTGGGTCGACCTCATGAACGACCAGGCCATGCTCAAGGGCCAGCCCAACGTCGCCAGCCTGATCGCGAAGTGAGCGCCAGGCACCCATGAGCCCAGTGTCCGACACCGTCCTGCAGTTCGACCAGGTGGCCATCACGCTGGGCGGTCGGGAAATCCTGTCGCCGGTGGACCTGTCCATCCGGCGCGGGGAGTTCGTCTGCGTGATCGGCCCATCGGGCTGTGGCAAGACCACGCTGCTGCGCGCCGCCGCCGGGTTTGTTGCGCCCAGCAGCGGCAGCGTGCACCGGCAGGGCCGGGCCATCACCGGTCCCAGCCGCGAGGTGGCGTTTGTGTTCCAGGACTACGGGCGCGCCCTGTTGCCCTGGCGCACGGTGCAGGCCAACGTGAGCCTGGCATTGGAGGCCGCGCTTGTGCCGGTGGCAGACCGACCGGCGCGCATTGCGCGTGTGCTGCAGACAGTGGGTCTGGGCGCCCACGCCGACAAGTTTCCGGCCCAGCTCTCGGGTGGCATGCAGCAGCGCGTTCAGATCGCGCGCTGCCTGGCGCAACAACCCGACGTGATGCTGATGGACGAGCCCTTTGGCGCGCTCGATGCCATGACGCGTGAGACGCTGCAGGACGAGCTCGCTCGCCTGGTGCGCGAGGAGGGCCTCACGGTTATGTTTGTCACCCACGACCTGGAAGAGGCGCTGTACCTGGGCGACCGCGTGATCGCGCTGCGCAGCAACCCCACAGCCGCGCTGCCCAGCCTGGCCGCGCTGATCGAGGTGCCGCTTCCGCAGCCGCGCGACCAGTTGAGCACCAAGGAGCACCCGGAATTCCTGCGCCTGCGCCGCGAGCTGTACCACTACCTGGGCCACTGAATGAAAGCCCTGGTCTTTCCAGCCGTGCTGCTGGGTTCACTCGAACTCTGGGCCCGCACCACGGGCCAGGGGAGCGACGCGATCGCGCCGCCCACCGCCGCCGTGCGCGCCTTCGGTGGTGCGCTCATGGACGGCTCGCTGCTGGAGGCCACGGCCTTCACGCTGGGCAGCGCCGCGCTGGGTCTGCTGATCGGCGCACTCGGCGGCGTGCTGCTCGGCACGCTGCTCGGCCTGTCGCGCCGCGCCGCGCAACTCGGCTACCTCAGCGTCGAGGTCGCGCGCCCCATTCCATCGGTGGCGCTGATCCCGCTGGCCATGCTGGTGTTCGGCTTCGGCCTGCGCATGGAAGTGAGCGTGGTGGCGTTTGCCTGCCTGTGGCCCATGCTGGTGCTCACGCAGGCTGCGGTGCTGCAGGTCGAGCCGCGTCTGCTGGAGGTGGCGCGCGCGCTGCAGCTCTCCAGGCTGCAGCGTTTCGTCTGGATCGTCGGCCCGGCCATCGTGCCGCGCCTGTTTGTGGCGCTGCGCCTGGGCGTGGCCATTGCGCTGGTGGTGGCCGTCACGGTGGAGATCGCGGCCAACCCGCACGGCATGGGCTACGCCATGATGATCGCGCAGCAAAGCCTGGACCCGGCGCTCATGCTGGCCTGGCTCGCGTGGATCGGTGTGGTGGGCTATGCCATCAACACCGGCGCACTGGCGCTGCAGCGCTGGGTGGCGCGTCGCATGGGAGAGCAGACCGCATGAGCACAATGCGCAAGACCCTCTCGATGCTGAGCGGCGCTGCCGGATCGGCGCTGGTGCTGGGCGGTTTCATCGCCCTGTGGTGGGCGGCCAGCCAGGGCGGCTGGGTCAACCGCGCCTTCCTGCCGTCGCCACAGGCCACGCTGGCCAGCCTGGTGCAGGGCATGGCCGGCGGAGACCTCGCAGCCTACACCTGGGCCACGCTCAGCCGCATGGTCAGCGGCTGGGTGCTGGCCAGCGCGCTGGGCATCGCGCTGGGCGCGCTCATCGGCAGTTCAGCGCGCGCCCGCGAATGGATCGCCCCCACGCTCGAATTCATCCGCCCGCTGCCGGCCTCGGCCGTGATGCCGCTGGCCATCGCCCTGTTCGGCCTGTCGGGCAACATGGTGTTGGCAGTGGTGGCGTTTGGCGCCATGTGGCCCGTGCTGCTGGCCACGCTGCACGGACTGGCGAACGTGCACCCGCAGTTGCGCGAGGTGTCGCGCTCGCTGGAACTGGGCCACCTTGCCTTCGTGCTCAAGGTGGGCCTGCCCAACGCCATGCCCGACATCCTGGCCGGCATGCGCCTGTCGCTCACGGTCTCGCTCATCGTGTCGGTGGTGGGCGAAATGATCGCCTCCCAGCCCGGGCTGGGCCAGGCCATCCTGCTGGCCGCCCGCTCCTTTCAAGCCAGCGATCTGTTTGCCGGCATCGTGCTGCTCGGAGCCCTGGGCTTCGCCAGCAATGTGCTGCTCGCCCTGGCCGAACGCCGTTTGCTGCGCTGGCAGCACCCCTGATTTCAACGCACCTGGGAGACCCCATGCCCCGACGATTTGTCGACCTGTCCATCTACCTTGAAAACGACGTGGTGAGCGATCCGCCAGCCTTCGCGCCCAAGATCCAGTACTTCACGCACGAGCACACCTTCGAGCAGATCGAGCCCTTCTTTCCGGGCCTGAAAAAGGAAGACCTGCCCGACGGCGAGGGCTGGGCGGTGGAGCTGGTGCAGCTCTCCACCCACAACGGCACGCACCTCGATGCGCCCTACCACTTCCACTCCACCATGGACCAGGCGCTGGGCGAGAAGAAGCCCGCGATCGCGATCCACGACGTGCCGCTGGAGTGGTGCTTCCAGCCCGGCGTGAAGCTGGACTTTCGGCACTTTGCCGACGGCTATGTGGTCACCGCCGACGACGTGGAAGCCGAGTTGAAGCGCGTCAACCACACCCTCAAACCCCTGGAGATCGTGGTGGTGAACACCCGCGCGGGCTCCCGCTACGGCCACAACGACTATGTGGCGGCCGGTTGCGGCATGGGCTACGAGGCCACCATGTACCTGCTGGAGCGCGGCGTGCGCCTGACCGGCACCGACGCCTGGAGCTGGGACGCGCCCTTCGTGCACACGGCCGTGAAGTACGACCAAACCAAAGACGCGTCGCTGATCTGGGAAGGACACAAGGCCGGGCGCGACATCGGCTACTGCCACCTGGAGAAGATGCACAACCTTGAAGCCTTGCCGGCCGACGGTTTCTTCATCTCGTGCTTCCCGCACAAGATCCGTGGCGCCTCGGCGGGCTGGACCCGCGCGGTCGCGATCTTCGACGACGCTCTCCAGGCAACGGCATAGCCCCCACGCTCCGCCGCTGCGCGGGTCGCTGCCCCCCGAGGGGGCTGATCCGGCTTGGGGCGGCCCGGCGCCGGATCGCCGCTCTTTCTCACAGGAAACCTCATGGAACTCAACCACACCCACGACGTCAACGCCCGCAGCTGGCTCGAATCCGCCAACGCACCGGGCACCGATTTCCCGATCCAGAACCTGCCTTTCGGTGTGTTCCGCCGCGCCGGCATCAGCGAAGCCTTTCGCGGTGGCGTGGCCATCGGCGACCAGGTGATCGACCTGGCGGCCGTCGCGCGTGAAGGCGCGGTGTCGGGCCCGGCCGCACAGGCGGTGAACGCCTGCACCGGCGACGCCCTCAACGACTTTCTGGCGCTGGGCCCCGCAGCCTGGCGCGCGCTGCGCCACGCGCTGTTCGACCTGCTCAAGGCCGGCGCCAGCGGCCCGGGCATGAACGCACTGCGCGACAGTCTGGTGCCGCAGGCCGAGACCGAGATGCGTGTGCCCACGCGCGTGGGCAACTACACCGACTTCTACACCTCCATCCACCACGCGCGCAACGTCGGCCGCGTGATCCGGCCCGACGACCCGCTCACGCCCAACTTCCAGTGGATCCCCATCGCGTACCACGGCCGCGCCTCCAGTGTGGTGGTGAGCGGCACACCGTTCAAACGCCCCATGGGCCAGGCCATGCCGCCGGGCGCATCAGCCCCGATCTACGGCCCCTGCCGGCGCCTCGACCACGAGCTTGAACTCGGCTTCTACATCGGCCCGGGCAACAACCTGGGCACGCCCATCCCCATCGCCGAAGCCGAAGACCACATCTTCGGCATGTGCCTGCTCAACGACTGGTCGGCGCGCGATCACCAGTTCTGGGAAATGAACCCGCTCGGCCCCTTCCTCGGCAAGAACTTCTGCACCACCGTCTCGCCCTGGATCGTGACGATGGAGGCGTTGGCGCCCTACCGTGTGCCCTTCGCCCACCCCGCCGACGAACCGCAGCCACTGGCCTACCTCACCAGCGCGACCAACTCACAGCGTGGCGGTGTGGACGTGCAGCTGGAAGTGCTGATCGAGTCTCGCCAGCACCGTGAACGCGCCGTGGCACCCGACCGCCTTTCCGCCACCAGCTTTCGCCACCAGTACTGGACCATCGCGCAGATGGTGGCGCAGCACAGCGTGGGCGGCTGCAACCTGCAACCGGGCGACCTGCTGGGCACCGGCACCATCTCCGGCCCCACGCCCGAGCAGGCCGGCGCCATGGTGGAGCTCAGCCTGGGCGGCACGCGCAGCATTCCGCTGCCCGGCACCGGCGAAGCACGCACCTTTCTGGAAGACGGCGACGCCATCATCCTGCGCGGCTGGTGCGAAAAGCCGGGCGCGGCGCGCATCGGCTTTGGCGAGAACCGGGGCGAAGTGCTGCCCGCCATCGGGACCTGAGCGCACAGGCCGGGCACCTGAGGGGGCCAGGGTTGCGGGCACAATGCCGCCAACCTCGACCACCACTTAGGAGTACCCCATGGGCCTGTTCAGCTGGACGGAAAAGCCGTCCTCCACTCTCGACAACGGCGGCGTGATCGCCCCCGACGAGAGACTGCCCTGGCCGCAGACCACCGTGATGGGGGTGCAGCACGTCATCGCCATGTTTGGTGCCACGGTGCTGGCGCCGCTGCTCATGGGCTTCAACCCCAACGTGGCCATCCTCATGAGCGGCATCGGCACGCTCATCTTCTTCTTCATCACCGGCGGCAAGGTGCCCAGCTACCTCGGCTCCAGCTTCGCCTTCATCGGCGTGGTGATCGCCGCCAGTGGCTATGCCGGCCCCGGCCCCAACGCCAACCTGGGCGTGGCGCTGGGCGGCATCATCATTTGCGGCCTGGTCTACACCGTCATCGGCTTCATCGTGCACGCCACCAACGTGAAGCACACCAGGTCGCGACCCATGGCCGGCATGGAGGTCGACGAGGTGGATGAAGGCGCGGCCGTGCACTGGATCGAACGCCTCATGCCGCCGGTGGTCACCGGCACCGTGGTGGCCGTGATCGGCCTGAACCTCGCCGCCATCCCCATCAAGAACATGGCGCCCACCGGATTCGACGCCTGGATGCAAGCCATCACCTTCATCAGCGTGGCGCTGGTGGCCGTGTACGCGCGCGGCATGACGCAGCGCCTGCTGATCCTGGTCGGCCTCATCGTGGCCAGCGTGGTCTACGCTGTGCTCACCAACGGCCTGGGCCTGGGCAAACCCATCGACGTCTCGGGCATCGCCAACGCCGCGTGGTTCGGCATGCCCACCTTTGCCGCGCCGGTGTTCCAGGCGCAAGCGATCCTGCTGATTGCACCGGTGGCGCTGATCCTGGTGGCCGAGAACCTGGGCCACATCAAGGCCGTGAGCGCCATGACCGGGCGCGACCTCAACCCGTATCTCGGCAAAGCCTTCATCGGCGACGGCGTGGCCACCATGGTCAGCGGCGCGGCGGGCGGTACCGGCGTGACCACCTACGCCGAGAACATCGGCGTGATGGCCGCCACCAAGATCTACTCCACCGCCATGTTCGTGGTGGCCGCGTGCATCGCCATCGTGCTGGGTTTCAGCCCGAAGTTCGGCGCGCTGATCCAGGCGATCCCGCTGGCCGTGATGGGCGGTGTGTCCATCGTGGTGTTCGGCCTCATCGCCATCGCCGGCGCCAAGATCTGGGTCGACAACAAGGTCGACTTCTCGGACAACAAGAACCTGCTGGTGGCCGCGATCCCGATCATCCTGGGCACGGGCGAATACACGCTGAAGTTCGGCGAGTTCGGCCTGGGCGGCATCGGCACCGCCACCTTCGGCGCGATCTTCCTGTATTGGTTGCTGAGCCGAGGCAAGGCATAAGCGCCCTGGCCGCGCGACCTGAAGAAAGCCGTACGCCATGTCCCTCGACACCCTGATCACCCACAACATGTTGACGCCCGCCTCTCACGAGGCGAGTCCCGACGCGTGTGCGCTGGTGTTGATGGGTGGCGGTGCGCGCACGGCCTACCAGGCCGGCGTGCTCAAGGCGCTGGCCGCCATGCAGCCGAAGGGCGCGCAGGCGTTTCCGTTTCGCTGGTTGTTCGGCACGTCGGCCGGTGCGCTGAATGCGGCCTACCTCGCCAGCGTGGCCGAGCAGGGGCTGGCGGCCTTGCCGCTGCTGGCGCGGTTCTGGATGGGCTTGCGCTCGGAACAGGTCTACCGGCTGGAGGCGCCGGGCTGGGTGCGCGCCAACCGGCTGGTGGCGGGCTGGACGCTGGCGCGCCAGGTGCGGCGCCACCGCGCCCTGCTCGACACGCTGCCGCTGGTGGACACCCTGCACCGCGCGATCAACCTGCAAGGTCTGGAGCGCGCGCTGGAGCAGCGCACCATTGAAGCGCTCGGCGTCACCGCGTCGAGCTACACCAGCGGTGAGCACTGGACCTTCTGCCAGACCCGCCCCGGCCATCCTGCGCAGGCCTGGCACCGGCCCGGGCGGCGGGCGGATTTCCAGCCCGTCACCATCGAACACCTCATGGCATCCAGCGCCATCCCGTTTCTCTTTCCGGCCGTGCCGCTGTGGGTCGATGGCCACAAGGAGCATTTTGGTGACGGCTCCATGCGCCAGCTCTCGCCGCTGTCGCCCGCCATCCATTTCGGCGCGCGGCGCGTGCTGGTGATCGGTGTGGGCCAGCCACAGCGCTCGGGCATGGTGGTGCGCGCGGCGGGCGACCCCACGGCCGGCACCATCGCCGGCCACGCCATGGCCAGCGTGTTCCACGACACCTTGCAGGCCGACGTGGAGCAGGCCCAGCGCGTGAGCCAGACCCTGTCGCGCCTGCCGCCCTCGCTGGCCGCGGCACTGCCCTACCGGCCGGTCGACGTGCTGGCGATCCAGCCCAGCTTCTCGCTCGACGAACTGGCGCACAAACACATTGGCGAATTGCCCGCGCCCACCCGCAACACCCTGGCCGGCCTGGGCGCGCTGGACACCGCGCGTGGTGCCGCCGGCAGCGCCGCGGCGCTGGCCAGCTACCTGCTGTTTGAACCCGGCTTCGTGCACGCGCTGATCGAATTGGGTGAGCACGATGCCTGGCGCCGAAAAGACGAACTGATGCGTTTTCTGGCGCCTCATGCGCCCCTCGACAGCGCTGCTGCAGTGCCATAATTCGCCACTCCAACCCACCCCGGATAGCCCCATGGACAGCACGCCCCCCAGTTGCGTGCTTTCAGCCACCCCCGCCACCGTCTGATCGTCGCCGCCCGCGCGGCGGCCTGAATCGGGCGGCCTGCTGGCTGAAAGCACCTTTACCGCCCACGCGGCCCGCCCACGCGGCCCGCCCTTTCAGACAGCAGACCTCGCCGGGAGCGCTCCATGCTCAACGTTTTCACCCTGGCCAATGGCCGCCTCTTCCAGGAAGAGATCGAGTCGCTCGAAGAGCTGGCTCAGTTCAAGCCGATCTGGGTCGACCTCGAAGACCCCACTCCCGAAGAGCGCCGCTGGGTCAAGCAGCACTTCGGCCTGTCGATTCCCGAAGACGCGATGGACGAGGACATCGAGGAGTCGGCCCGCTTCTTCGAAGAAGACAACGGCGAGCTGCATGTGCGCTCCGACTTCCTGATCGACGACGAGGAAGACCCGCGCGCGGTGCGGGTGGCCTTCATCCTCAACGAGCACAACGACACCCTGAAGAGCCAGGGCGTGCTGTTCTCCATCCACGACGAAGACGTGCCGGTGTTCCGCCTGCTGCGCATGCGCGCGCGCCGCATGCCGGGCCTGATCGAGGACGCCAAGGACGTGCTGCTGATGCTGTTCGACGCCGACGCCGAGTACTGCGCCGACACGTTGGAGGACATCTACGACGAGATCGAAACAGTGAGCAAGAAGGTGCTCAACAGCAACGCCTCGGACAACCTGCTGAGCGAGGCGCTGTCGGCGATCGCACGCCACGAGGACATGTCGGGCCGTATCCGCCGCAACGTGATGGACACGCGCCGCGCGGTGAGCTTCATGATGCGCAGCCGCCTGCTGAGCGCCGAGCAGTTCGAAGACGCGCGCCAGATCCTGCGCGACCTGGACTCGCTCGACAGCCACACCGCCTTCCTGTTCGACAAGATCAACTTCCTGATGGACGCCACGGTGGGTTTCATCAACATCAACCAGAACAAGATCATCAAGATCTTCTCGGTGGCCAGCGTCTCGCTGCTGCCGCCCACGCTGGTGGCCAGCAGCTACGGCATGAACTTCGCCTTCATGCCCGAACTGCAGTGGCAGTACGGCTACCCATTGGCGCTGGCGCTGATGGTGCTGTCGGCCGTGGTGCCCATGCTGTACTTCCGCAAGCGCGGCTGGCTGCGCTAGGGAGCCTTGCTCAGGCCAGCGCGGCCTCGATGTCCGCGGCCAGTTTCTCCGGGGCGTCATGCGGCGCGTAGCGTTTGATCACGCGCCCGTCCTTGCCCACCAGAAACTTGGTGAAGTTCCATTTGATCGCCTTGCTGCCCAACAGCCCCGGGGCCTCGGCCGTGAGCCACTGGTACAGCGGGTGGGCTTCAGCGCCGTTCACGTTCACCTTCTCCATCATGGGGAAAGTCACCCCGTAGTTGAGCTGGCAAAAGCTGGCGATCTCGTCGTTGCTGCCCGGATCCTGGCTGCCGAACTGGTTGCAGGGAAATCCCAGCACCACCAGACCACGCCCGCCATAGGTCTTGTGCAGCTTTTCCAGACCGCCGAACTGCGGGGTGAAGCCACAGGCACTGGCGGTGTTGACGATCAGCAGGGGTTTTCCCTTGAACTGCGCGAGCGACACCGGTTTGCCGTCGATGGACAGGGCGTCAAAGTCGTGGATGCTGGACATGGGGCTCCTTGGGGAATGGTCGGGGGAAAGTTAGGAGCGGGTGCCTGAGGGGGACCGCGTCCGAGGTGTCGCATTTCAAATGAGATGCCCATCGGAGACAGCTTGTTTCGTTACAAAAAAGGCATACTCATCAAGGTCTTAGGACATCAACCAACTTTTCAGCGGGCGGGGCAGATCGATGGTGGCAGCTTATTCGGTGGCGCTGGTGGGCTTCACGCAAGCCGAGTCTGCCACTTTCGAGTCCTTTTTCCGCATGGCCGCGCGCCGCCCCCCCAGCTACACCGTGCAGGACGAGGTGATGGACGCCCAGATCCTGATCGTCAACGCCGACAACACCCAGGCACTGCACCTTGTTCGCTATGCCGAACTGCCCGGCAAAATCCTGCTGATCGGGCAATCCGACGGCGGCACTGGCTGGCCACTGCAGCTCAAACCCGTCAAGCTGGTGTCGGTGCTCAACGCGCTGGATGTCATCGTCGGCGTGCGCCCGGCGGCAGCGAACCAGCGTGCGCCCGCTGGCGGGTTTGCGGCCACCCAGCCGTTCCAGAGCTCCCAGCTGCAAGGCCTGGACGCCAGCATGCGCCTGGCCAGTGGCCGCCTGGCAGCACCCGACCACCTGCCCCCGGTGGCCTCCAGCATGGGCGCCGACCGCGGGTTTTCAGCCACCCTGCCGCCCGAAGAAGAGCCGCCCCGGCCCATGGCCCCGGCGGTGAACCTGCGCCGGCGCCGCTCGGCCGACACCGAGTTTCCGGCCACCCGGCCCATGGAACGCGGCGAAGAACGTGCCCTGGCGGCCATGCCCCCGCCGCCACAGCGCACGACTGCGCCCGGCAACCGGCAGGGCACGATGCGCCTGACCGACTTTGGGGGACTGGACGACCTGCCATCACCGCCCGCGCCGCGCTCCACCCGTTCGCCACGTTCCCGCATCAGCACCGACAAGGCCGCCGTGCCCGACGTGGCGCGCGGCGACATGCTGCTGGTGGCCGAGAGCCTGGTGGAAGGCCGCATCCTGCTCAAGCGTTTCAAGCGCTATGGCCTGAACATCGACTGGTCGCGCGAAGCCGCGCAGGCGCTGGTGATGCTCAAGGCCAACCCCTACCGCCTGGTGGTGATCGACCGGCTCAAGGGCGACCCCGACGCCAACCAGATCTGCCGCTCTGCCAAACAGACCAAGGGCCCCAAGGGCGCGCCGGTGGTGATCATGTTCGCCCCCACCGCCGGCAGCATGGACCGCATGAAGGCGGGCCTGGCCGGCAGCGACGCCTACCTGTCGCGCTCGGTGAGCGAGAGTGATCTGTACAAGGTGCTGGCGCAGCACCGGCTGGTGAGCCTCGACGGCTTCGCGCCCACCAACGTCGGGTTCTAGCCGTGCAGGTCGTCGCGCCTGGCGATTTCCAGCAGCCGCTCCAGCTCGTGCGGATGCGTGCGCTGGTTGTGGCGGTGCCAGAGTGCGATCACGGCCATGAAGCCGGCCACCAGCACACCAAAGGCGGTGATGGCCGCGAAGGCCGACCAGCCCCAGGCGGTGGAGGATGCGTAGAGCGCGCCCAGCACCAGGATGCAGGCTTGTTCGTTGAAGTTCTGCACGGCGATCGAGCGGCCCGCACCCATGAGGTTGTGTCCCCGGTGCTGCAACAGCGCGTTCATGGGCACCACCAGAAAACCGCCCAGGCCACCCAGCAGCACCAGAAACGGCGCGGCCACCCAGACGTTGTCGATGAAGTTCATGAGGATCACCAGCACGCCCATGGCGATGCCCAGCGGCATCACGCGCGTGGCCTGGTCGAGCCGCATGCGCATGGAGGCCACCACCGCACCCACCGCCGTGCCCAGCGCCACCACGCCCACCAGCGAGGACGCCTGCGTGGTGCTGTAGCCCAATGCCGCACCGGCCCAGGCCAGCACGATGTAACGCAGGTTGCCCGACACGCCCCAGAACAGCGTGGTGGTGGCCAGTGAGATCTGGCCCAGCCGGTCGCGCCACAGGCGGCTGTTGCAGCGCCAGAAATCGGGCAGCAGCGCCCAGGGGTTGGCGGGCATGGGGCGTGGCGTCACGCCGGTGAGCGGGATGCGGGTGTTGAACCACGCCGCCAGCATGTAGACCAACATCAGCGCGGCCACCGCAGCTTGTGCGGGGTGGTGGATGCCGGTGTGCAAACCGGGGATGTCGATCGCCAGCAAGTGTGCCGACACCCACGGGCTCACCAACTGGCCGCCCAGCAACACGCCCAGGATGATGGAAGCGATGGTGAGGCCTTCGATCCAGCCGTTGGCCTTGACCAGCTGTGAGGGCGGCAGCAGTTCGGTGAGGATGCCGTACTTGGCCGGCGAGTAGGCTGCGGCACCCAGACCCACCAGCGTGTAGGCCAGCAGCGGATGCACGCCGGTGAGCATGAGCAGGCAGCCCACGACCTTGATGGCGTTGCTGATGAACATGACCTGGCCTTTTGGCCTCGCATCCGCGAACGCGCCCACAAAAGGCGCGAGCACCACGTAGAACAAGGCAAACAGGGGAACGAGGGCAGCGCTTTGCCACTCGGGGGCACCACGCGTGCGCAGCAGTTCGATCGCGGCCACGAACAGCGCGTTGTCCGCCAGCGAACTGAAGAACTGCGCCGTCATGATGGTGTAGAAGCCGCGCTTCATGGCGATGATTTTGAGCGCCGAAGGGCCTCAGCGGAGAGTGGCTGAGCGGGTCGCAGCGGCTTTTTTATGCGACAGTTGACGGGTGTCTCCAAGGGATGCGGGGTTATAGCACGCGGCCCTGAAACGACCACGTATTCACCGGCGTTGAACCCGCTTTCAACGCCTTTCGATGACGGACCTCACGCCCGCCCCATGCCCCGCCCCATCCTCGCCACCATCCACCCCGAAGCCCTGCGCCACAACCTGCAACGCGCCCGCGAATGCGCCCCCGATGCGCGGGTCTGGGCGGTGGTCAAGGCCAATGCCTACGGTCACGGCATTGAGCGCTGCTTCGAAGCCCTGCGCTCGGCAGACGGCTTTGCCCTGCTCGATCTGAATGAGGCCGAACGCATCCGCGCGCTGGACTGGCGCGGCCCCATCCTGCTGCTCGAAGGTGTGTTCGAGCCACGCGACCTGGAACTGTGTTCGCGCCTGCACCTGTGGCACACGGTGCATTGCACCGAGCAGATCGACTGGCTGGCCGCGCACAAGACGCTGGCACCGCACCGCGTTTTCCTCAAACTCAACAGCGGCATGAACCGCCTGGGCTTCACGCCCAACGCCTTTCGCAGCGCCTGGGCTCGGCTCAATGCGCTGCCACAGGTGGACGAGATCTCGCTCATGACGCACTTCAGCGACGCCGACGGACCCCGCGGCATCGCGCACCAGGTGGCCGCCTTCGAAGCCGCCACCGCCGACCTGCCGGGCGAGCGCACGCTGTGCAACAGCGCGGCCCTGCTGCGAAACCCAGGCGATGCGCTGCGCGGCGAGGGCGTGACGACATTGGCCGCCGACTGGGTGCGCGAAGGCATTGCGCTCTACGGCAGCGCGCCCGACTTTCCCGCCCGCTCGGCCCTGGAGTGGAACCTGCAACCGGCCATGACCTTGTCCAGCCGGATCATCGGCGTGCAGAGCTTGCAGGCTGGCGACACCGTGGGCTACGGCTCGGCTTTCACGGCAGACAAGGCCATGCGCATCGGCGTGGTCGCTTGTGGTTATGCGGATGGGTATCCAAGGCACGCGCCCAATGGCACGCCGGTGCTGGTGGATGGCGTGCGCACGCGGGTGGTGGGGCGGGTGAGCATGGACATGGTCACCGTGGATCTCTCCGGCCTGGATGGGTCCGGCATCGGGTCGGAGGTGGTGTTGTGGGGGCGGGCTTCGTCCGGGGCTGTGTTGGGGGTGGATGAGGTGGCGGCTGCGGCGGGGACGATTGGGTATGAGTTGATGTGTGCGGTCGCGGCGCGGGTTCCGTTTTCTTTGTCGTGATGTTTTTTCTTTCGTGGCTGGCCGGGTCTCGGCCCGGCTCGCCACGAAAGCAGAACCATCACTTCAAAAGAACTTCAACGACGCCCAGGAGAGCAGGCCACAAACCCATACCGCTCACAAAAAGGACTCCCCAACACCGGCAACCACTTCGGCACGTCGTGAAACTCCCGAGCGACAACGGCCAGCACCCCGTCGCGATAAGCCTGAAACCGGAACCCCACCCCATCCACCGCGAAGAACGGCACACCCTCCACCTCGAAGCGCTTCACGCTCACGCGCTCGAAGTAGGGCGTGAACTCGGCGAGCACCGGTTCGTCGTACAGAAACACACGGATCGGTTTGCCGTCGTACGAACGGAAGTCGACGATCTGGTCGTCCTGCCGTGCATGGTGGCGGCCCACACCGAACACCGGCACGTAGGCGCCGTGGTGAAACGCCAGCATGCCCGCCGGGTTGTAGGTGCGCGCCATCAACGTGGCGCCGGCCGGCATGTCCTGCCTGAGCTCTGCGACCACCGCCGGCGTCTCGCGCAGGAACACCGTGCGGTCGTGAATCTTGAAAGGCTGCCACCAGGCCAGCGGTGCCCACGCGATAGCCGCCACCACCAGCAGGTGCGGCACCGAGAGCACCACCGTCCATGTCAGCGCGCTGCGCAGCGGCCGCGCTTCCAGCCGCAGCCCGGCCCACACCACGAACAGCGGCACGAAGCCCAGCACCCAGTGCAAGCCGATGGTGCGGCGCGTGCTCAGCAGCGCAAACACCACGATGGGGAAGAGCCACAGCACGGCCAGCGTGGTGCGTGTCGTGGCCGAGGTGCCCGCGATCGGGCGGGCGGCGGCGCTGCGCCAGAGCAACCAGGGTGTGAGCAGGTAGACCGCCATGGCCACATAGGTGCCGAAGGTCTTGAGGGACCAGGCCGAGCCTTCGTTGCGGTTGAACACGTTGAACATCACGTTGGTCCAGCCGTGCGTGGCGTTGAAAGCCACGTTGAGCGCGATCGAGGGCAAGGCCAGCGCGAAGATGAGGAACGGCGCCCACCAGCGCTCGCGCCGCCAGCCGAAGCAGTGTGCGGCGTAGGCGAAACCCAGCAACGCCGCAAAGTACTTGGACAGAAACGCCAGCCCCAGGAACAGCCCCGCCAGCGCGTACCAAGGCAGGCTGCGTGTGGCGCTGGTGTCGGCCCGCAGGTAGGCCCAGGCCGAGAGCGCCATGAAGAAGATCAGCGGCGTGTCGGTGGTCACCAGCACGAACAGCCAGCTCCACGGCATGGCCAGGTACACCGCGCCGGCCAGCCAGGCGCTGGACTCGCGCTCGTCGGGCAACCACCGGCGCAGCGCATCGACAATGCCCAGCGCGATCACGCTGGTGACGATGAGCGTGAAGCTGCGCAGCACCAGCGGGTGTTCGCTGAACTGGCGCAGCGCGGCGAGCAGCCAGCCCACCATGGGCGGGTGGTCCGAGTAGCCCCAGGCGGGGAACACGCCCCACTGGTAAAAAAAGGCTTCGTCGCCGGTGAAGGGAAAGCCCGCCGCGATGACGACCTTCAGAACGAGCGTGATGACAAACGTCGACCAGAAGATCTGGCGCGAAGCGTGGGCGGAAAACTCAGAGGCGCGCATCAAAGGGTTCTCAAGCATCCAGCGCCAGCAGCGAAACACCCACCACGATCAGGGTGCAACCCGCCACACGCAACCACGAAAACGGCTCGCCCAGCCACAGCACTCCCAGCGCCATGGTCACCACGAATCCCAGACTGACCAGCGGGTACGCCAGGCTCACGTCGAGCCGAGACAACACCCACAGCCAGAGCACGGCGCTGGCGCCGTACAGCACCAGACCCAGCCACACCATGGGGCTGGTGAGGGCGTGCAGGTAGGTGGCGCCCACATCACCACCCACAGGCGCGCCCATGCCTCGCTTCATGGCGAGTTGCGCCGCCGAGGACAGCAGCACACAGAAGACGGCGAGGCCGATGGCGATGGATTTCATGGGTGCTTCAGAGTCCGGTGGTGGCCGCCAGACCGATGGCGCCCATGGCGAGCAGCGTCATCCAGCTGAAGGGGTCTTTCAGTGCGAACTGCAGCGGGTCCTCGCCGTGCAGCTCGCGCCGCCCGGTCTTGAGCCAGATGCGCATGACCCACAGCAGCAGCACGGGAGCCGCGGCCCACAACCACTCGGGGTTGGCGTAGAGCATTTCGCTGTTCTGGCTGTCGATGTACAAGGCCAGCACCATCACCGCCAGAAAACCGCTGGCCATGCCCATCGCGCGCAGCGACGGCAGGTCGCGCGGCTGGTAACCGCGGCCCGGCGCCAGCGTGGTGCGCTCGTCATCGAGCTCTTCCAGCTCGGCGCAGCGCTTCACCAGCGCCAGGCTCAGGAACAGGAAGATCGAGATCGCGGCCAGCCAGTTGGAGAGCACCAGGTTGGCGGCCACCGCGCCAGCAGCGATGCGCAGGGTGTACAGGCCGGAGAGCACCAACACGTCGATGAGCGCCAGCCGCTTGAGCACCATCGAATAGGCCAGCGTGGTCAGGGTGTAGAGCAGCAGCATGGCGGCGAAAGCCGGCGACACCGCCCAGGCCAGCACGAAGGCCAGCACCAGCATCACACTGCCCAGCGCTACCGCCAACGGGATGCTGATGGCGGCTGAAGCCAGCGGGCGGTGGCGCTTGAGGCGGTGCGCGCGATCGTTGGGCAGGTCCAGCAGGTCGTTGAACAGGTAGGTGGCCGAAGCGCACAAACCGAAGGCCACAAAGGCCATCATCACCACGGCCCACAGCCCGGAGTCGGTGCGGTGCGACGCGAGCAGGGGAATGAACAGCAGGGCGTTCTTCGACCACTGCTTGAGGCGGATCGCGCGCAGCACGGTTTTCAGACGCAGCGGCTCACGTTCAAACACCCGCGCCTGCGGATGCACCTTCTGCAACGCGTGGATGACGCCGGCAGGTGCGTTCACCGCCACCGCTTGCGCGCTGCCCTGCCACACCGCGATGTCATCGTGGCTGTTGCCGGCGTAGGCCCAGCTGCTGTGGCCGCGCGCCTGCGCGTGGGCGGCGATCGCGTCGCGCTTGTTGCCCCGGCTGAGGTTCACGCCGTCGGCGCGGGCGTTGGTGCCGAGCGTGTCGTCAAACAGCTTCAGGTGTGCGGCCACGTCCTGCACGATGCGCGAATCGGCGGCGCTGGCCAGCACCAGGCTGCGGCCGCGCGCGTGTTCCTCGCGCAGGAACTGAACGAAGCGCTCGTGGTACGGCAGGCGGGCCGGGTCGGGGCGCACGGCGTTGGCGAGTTTGAGCTTGAAGCCGGCCTTGCCCAGCAGCAGCCATGCGAAGAGGCGCAGCAGGTTCAGCGGGTTGCGCCGGATGAACAGCATCACCGACTCGTACAGCGTGTCGCTGGGCGTGAGCGTGCCGTCCAGGTCCACGTACAGCGGGCAGGTGTCGGCGGGGCGGGCGGTGGTGGCGGCAGGCGTCAAACGGTGGGTCCGGTGGGTGTGCGCCGATTCTAGGCGCCGTACCCGCGGCGTTTCACCCTGCCGCAGCGGGTGTCAGATGGGCAGCCAACCCCGGGCCCGGTCCACCAGTTGCACCAGCAGGTGGGCCAGTGATGCGGTGTAGGCCAGCGCCGCACAACCCGTCAGCGCAGAGACCGCCAATGCCATGCCGTCGCGAAACATCCAGCCCAGGCTCAGCAGGATCAGGCTCATGCTGGGCAGCACGTTGCCCAGCGGCAAGGGCAGGAAGATCACCCCTGCCATCAGGGCGATCCAGACGCCCCAGCCCCAGCGCGTGGCGCCGTGGCTCAAGACCAACCACCGAGGTCGCAGCCAGCGGTTGGCGCGCTCGTACACCCAGGCCAGGCCGTGCAGGCAGCGCCCGGTCCAGCGTTCGTTCAGGCTCAGCGCGCCCAGGCGATCGGGCAAGTCCACCGAGTCGCGCCCGCGCGCCCAGCCCCAGGCGATGACCAGAATGCCCAGGCTGAGCACCGTGCCCGCACCGGCGATGGGCACCACGGTGAGCAAGGCCATGAGCATCAGCACCACCGCGGTCGAACTGTCACCGTGCAGTTGCAGCAACTCGGCCAGGTTCAGGCGGAGATCGGCCGGGTCGGTGGGTGGTTCCGTCCGTGCACTGGCCGCGTGCGCGTGGGCCGCGCTGCGCAGCGATTGCGCCAGCCGCTCGCTCAAACGTGGCCTTGCGAAGGGACGCCGCGCAGCGCGGTGGGTTTGTTCAAGCGGCCCACCATCCAGTGCAGGCCGATCGCAGGCACCAACAGGCACAACATGCCCAGACCCCAGCCGGTCCACAGCAGCGGTGTGATCCAGCCCATGACGCCTTCGCTCGACGGTGCAACCTGGCCCAGCCACTGCACGAGGTCCAGCCACATCAACTGCAAGGACTGGATCCACGCCGGGTCCACCCACAGCGCGGCCCAGGCCGGCACTGGCCACTCGCCCACGGCCGTGGCGGCAGAGGTGGCCTGACCCGAGCCGGCGGCGCCCACCAGCCAGTGCGTCAATTGCACCGACAGCGCGATCAGCGCGGTCCAGCACACCGCAAGAAAGGCGAACACGCCCCAGATGATGGTTTTCAAGGCAAGACTCCTTCGAAGTTTTGGTGGGTCTGGGGCATCTTGCGCCAGGCATGTGTCAGGCTGTCGAGCATCGCAGTTTCCCCTTCGGCCAGGTGCCCGTCGGCCTCCACCACCGCTTCGCACAAGGCCACGATGGTTTCGCGCAGGCCCGGGTCGGTCACCTCGGCCAGCAGGGCCTGGCGGGTGGCGGCATCGAGCTGCGACGAGCCCAGCCATTCACCGTGGGCGCCGAGCAGCAGGTCTTCGCAGAAAGCGTCGATCACAGCCTTGAGGTCTTGCGGCGGCAGGCCGAGCTGGCGTGCGGCGTCCAGCCGGTCCAGCGCCCTGATCTCGCTCAGGGCGTAGTTGCCATCGGCCACCAGGGCCATGGCCAGCAGGCGGGCAGCGGCCTGGGGACTGTTGACGGAGTAGGTGCGCATGGGGATCTCCTGACGAAAAGCGCGAGCATAAGCACGCACAGTGCGTTGAAAAAGCAGAAAATCGCTGCGCAATCATTCCGAAAAGACGATGCATGAACACGGAACTCAACTACAAGCACCTGTACTACTTCTGGGTCACGGCCAAGGAGGGCGGCATGTCGCACGCAGCCGACCGCCTCGGGCTGGCGGTGCAGACGGTGAGCGCGCAAGTGCGCTTGCTGGAACAGTCGCTGGGCCACGCGCTGTTCAAGCCCGCCGGGCGCGGGCTGGCGCTCACCGAGGCGGGACAGGCTGCGTTGCAGGTGGCCGAGCAGATCTTTCATCTGGGTGAGCAACTGCCCGCGGCCGTGCGCGACGCCACGCGCGCCAGCGAGGTGCGTCTGGTGGTGGGCATTTCCGACGGCCTGCCCAAACTCGCCGTGCGCGACCTGCTCGAGCCTGCCATGGCGGAGCCGAACCTGCGCCTGCTGTGCCACGAAGGCGAGTTTGACGACCTGCTCGCCGAACTCGCGCTGCACCGGCTTGACGTGGTGCTCGCCGACCGGCCGGCCCCGGCCAACCCCAACCTGCGGCTCTACAGCCACGCGCTGGGCTCGTCGGCCCTGGGCTGGTACGCCCCCAAAGCCTGGCTGGCCCAGGCGAAGCAGGACTTTCCCAACAGCCTGGCCAACGTGCCGGTGCTGCTGCCCACCGCCCACGCCTCGGTGCGCCTGCGCATCGACCAGTGGTTCGAGGGCCACGGCGTGTTGCCGCGTGTGGTGGGCGAGTTTGAAGACAGCGCGCTGCTGGCCACCTTCGGTTCGTCGGGCATGGGCGTGTTCCCGGCCTCCGAGCGCATGCGCGAGAAGTTGTCCAAGGGCTACGGCCTGCAGTGGATCGGCGCCTGCGACGGCGTGCGCGAACACTTCTACGCCATCGGCACCGCGCGCAAGGTGCAGCACCCGCTGGTGCAGAGCCTGCTCAGCGCGCCGGCCGCTTGAAGCGCGCGCGGCGCCAGAAAGTGGCACCAACGGCCGCGCAGCTCTGCGGGAAGATCGGTGCACCATGCCGACCCTGACACCCGCCCCCCAGATGCCCTGGCCCGTGACCCGGCCGTTTCGCATGCACCCCGGTCTCAAGCGCCTGCCCGCGGCACCCGCAGTCGATGTGCCACCGCTTTTCATGCGCGATGCGTTGGCCGGTGCCTACGCCGATGAGAAGGCCGCCGTGCTGCAAGCGCCGGGGCCGAACGCCCTGCACGGCGAGCCCGACGCCGAGGTGCTGCAGGCCATCGCGCAGGCCTACGCGGCGCAGACCGGTGTGCACCTGGATGCCACCGCAGACGCGCTGGCGGGCGGCATGCAGGAAGACTTTGTGGTCCTGCACGACGAGCCGGCGGGCATGCGAGCGCGTTTTCTGGCGGTGTGTTTTCCGTCGAACTGGAACCCGGCCGAGAAGCTGGGCCTGGACTTTGCCGCCATCCACGCGCCCGTGGCCGACAACGCGTTGCTGCAGGCGGGCGCAGCAGGCATTGTGGACATGGCGTTTCGCAAGGCCTCGATGCTGCGCCATGTGTGGCTGATCACACCCGGCGCCGACCTGTCCCAGCACCCCGAAAGCCGCCGCAGCCGCTGGGAAGACGCGCTGCTGCAGGCCGAGATCTCGCTCTCGGGTCGGTTGATCGATCAGGTGTTCTTTCGCGTCGAGCGCCAGACCACGCTGCCGCTGCCCGCGCTCCAACGCGGTGTGTTCTTCATCCGCGTGATGGTCTGTGGTCTGGTGGATGTGCTGTCGGTGGAGCCCAGCCGCGCGGCCGAACTGCGTGAGGCCTTGCACTCCATGAGCGACGCCGTGGTGCACTACCGCGGCATGCAGGGCGTGCGGGAGCGCCTGTTGCAGGAGCTGCAGGCGCTCGGCTGAGGCCAGGCTTCAGGGTTTCGCGGAATCGACCGGCGCTTGCGCCTCAGCCGGCGCCGGCTGCGTGGGCTCCACCACCGGGGGCTTGTGCGGCGGAATGGTTGGTCGAGTGGTGGTCTGGATGTGCCAGACCGCCACAAACATGGCCGCGATGGTGGGGCCGATCACAAAACCGTTGATGCCCATCACCGCGATGCCGCCCAGCGTGGTGATCAGCACCAGGTAGTCGGGCATGCCGGTGTCCTTGCCCACCAGCAGCGGGCGCAGCACGTTGTCGGCCAACCCGATCACCAGCACACCCCATGCGACCAGCGCTGCGCCTTGCCACACCTGGTCCACCGCAAACAGGTACAGGGCCACCGGCACCCACACCAGGCCGGCGCCCACGGCGGGCAGCAGCGAGAGCGCAGCCATCAGAACCGCCCACAGCAGCGCCCCGTTGACGCCCAGCACCCAGAACGCCAGGCCACCCAGCATGCCCTGCACCAACGCCACCACCAGGTTGCCCTTGACGGTGGCGCGCAGCACGGTGCCGAAGCGCTCCAGCAGTTCCTGCTTGTGGTCGGGCGGCAGCGGGATCGCCATGCGGATGCTGCGCACGATGCTGGCGCCGTCGCGGGTGAGAAAAAACGCCAGGTACAGCGTGATGAACAGGCTGATGACCAGCGTGAAAAGGTCCTGGCCGAAGTTGAAGGTGTGGGTGGCAATCAGCTCGCTGCCCTGCGTGAGCAGCGCGTTGAACTTGCGCTGCACCTGGTCGAAGCTGCCCAGACCGAAGCGCCGCAGAAATGCGATCAGCCCGTCGGGCAAGGCGTTGAACAGCCCGCGCAGCATCAAGGCCGGGTTGACCTCGCCCGACTGGATGCGGGTGTACATCTGTGTGGCTTCGCGCGCCAGCGAGATGACCACCAGCACCGCCGGAAGCACCACCACCAGCATCGCGGCACCCATGGTGGCCAGCGCGGCGCGTGTGTGCCGGTGGTTCATGCGCGGCAACAACCAGCGGTAGAGCGGCGCGAACATCAACGCGATGATCGAACCCCACAAAATGGTGCCGAAGAAAGGCAGCAGGATCCAGAAGAACGCCACCGTCACGGCGGCCAGCATGAGGCGCAGCGTGAGCGGGGCCGAGACTGCGGGCGCCGGCAGGGGCGACAGGTCTTGCGCCTCGCTGGAGGTGGATTCGACCGCAGCGGGGTCGGCAGGTGTGGCGGGTGTTGTCATGTTCACGGCCGGGAGTTTGGGGGCGCGCCGAGTATGGCGCTGTTCGCCAGCGCACTGGTGCGTTGTGCGGCGGTCACGCCCTTGCAATCCGCCGAAACGTGCTTAAATGCCATCCATATGGATTCCACATGGATGGCAAAACAATGACAAACCGGATGCACGAGCTCCGCCCCCGCGTGGGTGATTCGGAAAAGATGACCGTCAACCTCGGCGTGGTCGATCTCGGTCAGGTTGACCTGCTGGTGCAGGAAGGCTTCTACTCCAACCGCTCCGACCTGGTGCGCACGGCAGTGCGCAACCTGCTGGCCACCCACGCCGACACGCTCAAACAAACCGTGGCCCGCAAGACGCTCACGCTCGGCCTGCAGCACCTCACCCGCGCCGGGCTGGAGCGCACCGTGGCCGCTGGCGAACGCCTGCGCATCCAGGTGGTGGGCCTGGCCCGCATCGACGAGGACGTGACGCCCGAACTCGCCCTGGCCGCCATCGAATCCGTCTCGGTGCTCGGCGCCTTCCACGCCAGCCCCGCGGTGCGCCGCGCGCTGGCGGCCCGCACCGTTTGAATCTTCTTTCCCTTTGACGAAACACACACCTTGAAAACACCCCACTCGCCGACCTTGGCCATGAACATCAACGACACCCTCAGCAAGGCGTTCGCGCAGGCCGGACTCGACACCCGCAGCGGGCCGCTCCAGGGCGTGACCGAGACCATCCGCAAGGCGCTGGCGTCCGCAGGGCTGGGAGGAGGGACTGTGGTGTCCCGCGCCGATGCGGACGTGTTCGACGTGCTGGCGCGCGACATCGACGCCAAGCCCTCGGCACCCGGCGCCGGCCAGTTCGTGCGCCGCACGCTGCAGCACCCGGCCGGCGCGCGCGACTACAAGCTCTACCTGCCGGCGCTGCGAGCCGGCACGGTCCAGGGCCCATGGCCGCTGGTCGTCATGCTGCACGGCTGCACCCAGTCGGCCGACGACTTTGCCGCCGGCACGCAGATGAACCGCCTGGCGGACGAACACGGCTTTCTGGTGCTCTACCCCGAACAATCGACCACCGCCAATGCCTCGCGCTGCTGGAACTGGTTTCGCCCGCAAGACCAGGTGCGCGAAGGTGGTGAACCCGCGCTCATCGCGGCCATGGTGCGCACCGTCATGGCCGAGCAACCGGTGGACGCGCAGCGCGTGTTCGTGGCCGGGCTCTCGGCCGGCGCGGCGATGGCGGTGGTGCTGGGCGAGACCTGGCCCGACCTGTTTGCCGCTGTGGGCGCGCACTCGGGTCTGCCATACGCGGCTGCGCACGACATCCCCTCGGCCATGGCCGCCATGAAGGGCCGTGCCGTGATGGGCCGCGCGCATTTCCCCGGCACCGGCGACGACCCACGGCGAAGCGCCACACACGCCGTGCCCACCATCGTGTTCCACGGCGACCGCGACCACACCGTGCAGCACAGCAACGGCGAGCACATTGCACAGCAGGCCCGCCAGGCCACGCCCGCGCTGGACATCAGCCACCACAGCGGCACCGCCTCGGGCGGACGCAGCTACACACGCGACGTGCACGCCGACGCCACCGGCCGCGTGCTGGTGGAGCAGTGGACCGTGCACGGCGCGGGCCACGCATGGTCGGGCGGCGACGCCGCAGGCTCGTACACCGACAACGCCGGGCCCGATGCCTCGGCCGAGATGCTGCGCTTCTTCCTGGCGCAGAAGCCGCGTGGCTGAAGTCCGACGCCGCCGCCTGCTGGCCACGCTGCGCGCGCGCTTTGACGGCGCGGCCCTTCAAGTGGCGCTGCCGGGTCAGCCGGCCAACGCGGTGCGCAAGCCGTCCGCCACGCAACTTGCGCAGTGGGCGCCGTTGCAAGCCTGGAGTTTCGAGGGCGCCGGCACAGGCAGCAGTCCGCTGCTGCGGCCCACACAAGCACCGCAAGTGGAGCTGCCGTTCTCTGCTGCGGTCTGGCCCGCGGACGACCCCACCGCACTCGACCTGATCGATGCCTTCAGCCGCCACCTCGACGGCAGCCATCAGCTGCTGGCGGCCGGTGGTGCACTGGCGGGTCTGCGGCTGCGCCTGCGGGTGAAGGCTTGCGATGTGATGTGGTGGCGCCGCCGCCAGGCCTCAGACCCGTGGGACTGCGGCTATGCGCTGAACGAGCCTGAAGCGCGTGCGGCGCTGGCGCGGTTCGAGCCGCGCCGGGCCACGCTCGTGGTGGCTGTGGGTTGGCCGCAAGAGACCTTGGTGGAGACTTTGGCGGCGATGCAATCGTCGTCGTTGCGGTTCGCGCACCCGGTGCGTTGGCTGGTGGTGCAGAACGGGCCGGAAACCCTCACCGGACGGCTGAGCACCCTCGGGGTGCCGGTGAAAGCCCTTCAGCCGCGGGCGGCTGAAGCCTGAAACGACGGCACGACCAGCACCGCGGCGGTGCTCGCGCCGTCCGCGCCCACGCTGTGAATGAGCTCGGGCAAGGGCCCATCGTGGTCAAAAAACACGCGGCCACGCACCACCACCACCAGCGCCGGGTTGAGTGACGCGCGGCGCACATCGGCGATGGTCTGCGCCATGCGCGGCATCCAGTCCTCGCGGTTGAAGGCCAGGCTCAGCGAGAGGTCCACCACGTCGAACCACTGGCGCTTGACCAGCTTGATCAGGGCCGCGTTGTCCTCGGGAAACTCGCAGTGCGTGTCCCAGCCTTCGCGCCACATCATTTCTGCGTCGAACACGGCACCCATCAGGTGCTGCTCACCCGGCAGCGGCGCGATCAGGATGCGACCACGCAGGCGCTCCTGGGGTCGGTCGTTGTGATCGGCCTCCAGGCACAGCTTGCGAAACGACTGCTGCAGCCGACCCAGCCCGAGCGTCACGTCGAATTCAGACACTTCGTCGGACGCCCACAGGTCGCCCAGGTCGCGCGCGGCCGGCTCCGAGACCCACATGCACGAAGCACGCAGCGAGCCGGCTTCGGCGTGCAGCACATCAAGCAGCGCAAACGCCTCGGCCGGGTCCGCCGCCACCAGCAGGCGGGCCAGGCTGGCCATGCGGGGATCGCGATCGGCCTCGACGTGCAGCGGCTGTTCGATGCCGTAGCGCGGCGTCACCTGCGGCAGCACGGTGGAATCCACCACGCGCCGCAGGATCTCGTGGTCCAGCCGGGCGAACTCGTGTTCGAACGCGGGCTGCGCCGGGGCGCTCTGCCAGAGCTCGGTGGCGCTGGCATGCGGCATGCCTTGCTGGCTGCGCAGCAGCTCGATCAGGTTGTGCGGCGGGCTCATGTGCGCGTCGTTGGCGGCATCGGGCCGCTCGCTCGCATCGCGGTCGCCCAGCTTCATGCCCCAGTCGGGGAAACAGCGCACGGTGCTGGGCATGTGGCCCAGGATCTCCACATCGGTGTGCCGGCTGTCGACCCGGATCGACTGCCAGATGCGGTTCACGCTCTCGGCCGGGCCTTCGAGCCACTGCAGGAAACGCCCGGCGTCGTAGATCAGCAAGCCAGTGACCGACTCAGCCTGGTTGCGCTGGAGGGCTGCCTCCACCAGTTGCTTCAGCGCGGCGTCATCCAGCGGCGTGACGCAGCGGCTGCGGTAAACAAGCGTGGCCAAGGCCGGCTGGGCGCTGGCCTGGGCAACGGCAGACAGAGGGGTGGAGGGGCGGGACAACACGGCGCTCTTGAGTGAACAGGTTGGGTGTCGCGGGATGGCGGTGCGCGCTGGTCGGTTCGTTAACTCGAGCAGAGGAACTCTTGACCGAGGGCATGATCCTGCCGCGTCCAATTCCCTGTCAAGCAAGGTTTACCCGGGCCTGAAAAACACAAAACAGGTGCTGCAAAACGGGGTTGGGCCGTCGATGTAACGCGAAGGCATTCAGCCGCCCCTTCCGGAGTTTGCCTGCAAACGCCGTGCTGTGTTTCACGGTCCGCCGAATTGCGGCCGCCTCAGGCTTGCCCGCTGGCGAGGCCCCGATATACTCCCCCCCGTTTCATACAGCAACGAATTTCTCACATCTGAAACATGTGAACTTTCGTGGTTCCACGCCAGTTCTGTCCAACGGTTTCAGCGCCCGATACCTTCAGGCGACGAGCCTGCAAGGCACGCCACCGGGTTTTAGACATGAGTCGTTGGAGTTCTCGCGCACGCAGCGCGGGTGGGTTCGTTCGCTCGTTGGTGCTGGCCTGCGTGGCCACGCTGTTCTTCGCGGCCTCGGCCCACGCCACCCTGGTGGTCAGCCAGAGCGTGAGCGCCAACACCATCGTGGTGGGCGAGCGCGTGCGCCTCACCATCACGGTGAGCAACAGCGACGTGCAGGTGAACGGCGCCCAGCTGATCAACAACTTTCCACCGCAGCTCAGGCTGTACGACCCGGGCTTTCCCGGCTATGTGGCGCCGTCCAGCACCTGCGCGGGCGCCACCATCACGCCAACGCCTGCCGGGGGCAACGACACGCTGACCGTCAGCGGCTTCAGCATCCCGGGCATCAGCGGCGGCATTGACGGCACCTGCGCGATCGAGGTCGACATCACCTCCTTCCAGGGCGGAAGCACCTGGACCAACGTCATCAACCCGACCGACCTGACGCCCAACGCCGCCACGGTGGCGCAGCAGAGCATCCTGGTCAACAACATCCTGCTGCCTGCGGTCAGCAAGAACCTGGGTGGCGCCACACTCACGCAAGGGCTCTCGCGCACCGCGACCATCACCTTCACCAACCCCAACCCGGGGGTGAACATTCCGTTCACGACCTTCACCGACAACCTGCCCGCCAACCTGCAGGTGGAGGGCCCGGTCACCACCACCTGCGGCAGCAGCACCAGCTTCAATGCCAGCAGCGTCACGCTCACCGGCGGCGCCATTCCCGCCGGCTCCCCGGGCACCTGCAACCTGCAGTTCACCATTCGCGGCGTGCTCCCGGCCGGCGTGGCCTCGCTGGCCGGCACCAACACCATTGCGGCAGGCGACATCGGCAACACCCGGGGCGTCAACTACCCGGGCACCAGCACAGCCATCACCGTCAACAGCCCGATCGTGTTGGGCAAAGGCTTTTCGGTGACGCCGTTGACGGCCGGCACCAACTCGCAGCTCACCGTGCGCATCCGCAACAACAGCCTGGCGCCGCTGACTGGCTTGGGCCTGGCCGATGTGGTGGGCACCGGCTGGCCAGCCCCCGTGCGCAACGCCGGCGCCATTGGCGCGGGCAACCTGACCGCCTGCGGTGCGGGCGCGACCCTGACCACCGGCACCGACGCGGGTGTCGACAAAGGCTTCACCCTGGCCAACGCCACCATCGCCGCCGGCGCCGAGTGCGTGATCAGCTACCCCGTCACCTCCGACACACCCGGCACCCACACGAACAGCATCCCGGCCGGCAACGTGGGCAACACCCAGGGCGTCACCAACGACCAGGGCTTCATTTCACCTGCGCGCTCGGCCGCGCTGGAAGTTCGCAACAACGCGCTCACCGTGGCCAAGACCTTTGCGCCAACCACCGTGGCGCCCGGCGACGTGGCGACCTTCTCGGTGGCCCTCACCTCGTTCAGCCTGGCCCCGCAGACGTCCGTCACCTTCACCGACACCTTGCCCGCCGGCATGGTCTACGTGGACACCACCGAAGGCGGCATCACGCCCACCATCAGTGGCGGCTGCAGCTTCTCGGCACCCTTCCCCGCACCCCTGGCCACTGCCCCCCAGTTCACGTTCGACTTTCCGTCTGCGGCACCCGGCGGCACCACCTGTGTGGTGCGCTTCACCGCACGCGTTCCCACCAATGCAGCGCCCAGCACCACCCTCACCAACGCCAGCTTCGGCGCGGGCAACGGCACCGTCTCCGGCAGCTCGGGCGCGGTCAGCTTCACGGTAGTGAACCCGCTGGTGGTGACCAAGACGTTTGATGGCGTCAATGCGCGCCAGCTCTTCCAGGGCTCGCCTTCGGTGGTCGAAATCGTGCTGACCAACAACAACTTCTCGGCTCTGAGCAATGTCGCCTTCACCGACACCCTGCCCGGCACACCGGGCGTGCTGCGGGTGGCCAGCCCGGCCAATGCGGTCAGCACCTGCGGCGGCACCGTCACGGCCAACCCGGGCGACACCGGTTTCAGCCTGAGCGGCGGCAACATCCCGGCGCGCAGCTCGGTCACCCCGTTTGCCGCCGGCCTGTGCAGCGTGCGGGTGAACGTGGTCGGTGGCACCGTGGGCGTGCATACCAACAGCATTCCCGCCTTCACCGGCGCCAACGCCGCCGACACCGTGAGCGCCACCGGCACCATCGGAAACGTGCCAGGCAGCACGGTGCGCAACCTCAACACCACCACCGCCACGCTGGAATACCTGCCCGCCCTCACCGCGGCCAAGACCTTCCTGACCAACCCGGTGCAGGTGGGCGGCACAAGCCGCGTGCGCATCACGCTGGGCAACACCGGCAGCGGACTGCTCAGCAACGTCAGCGTCACCGACCCGCTGACCGGCACCGGCCTGGCGCTGGCCGCCGCGCCCAACCCCAGCACCACGTGTGCCGGCCCGGTCGTGCTGAACGCGCCTGCGGGCGGCGTCTCGGCCAGCCTCACCGGCGCCGAGATTGCCGGCAGCAGCAGTTGCGACTTCCTGTTCGACGTGACCACCTCCACCAGCACGCCGTCGACCAACACCCTGCCGGTGGGCAGCGTCACCGCCAACGGCGGTGTGGCCAACACCAACCCGGTCAGCGCCACGCTCAACAAGATCACCACGAGCGTGAACCTCACCAAGGCCTTCTCGCCTACGACGCTCAGCGGCCCGGGCAGTGTCTCGCGCCTCACGATCAGCATCGACAACCTCAGCGCCACAGCCCTGACAGATCTCGGCGTGGTCGACAACCTGCCCTCGGGCATGGTGGTCGCGCCGTCGCCCAATGCCGCCACCACCTGCCCCGGCGGCATCGTCAACGCCGCCGCCGAGTCCACAACGGTCAGCCTCTCCGGTGGCTCGGTGGGCGGCAATGCCGGCTGCACGGTGTCGGTCAACATCACCTCGGCCTTCGTGGGCACGCTCAACAACACCCTGGCGGCCGGTGCGATCACCAACACGCAAGGGGTCACCAACGCCAACCCCTTCACTGCCAACGTGGCGTCACTGGCCGGTCTGGGTGTGGAGAAGTTCTTTGATCCCACCGCCGTCGGTGTGGGCCAGCCTGCGCGTCTGGTCATCCGCATCCGCAATTCGCTGCCGCAGGCGCTGACCAACATTTCCAGCACCGACAACTTCCCGGCCGGGCTGGAGCTCTCCACACCCCCCAACGCCACCACCACCTGCGCGGGCGCCACGCTCACCACCACCGCATCGAGCATCGGCTTCAGCGGCGCGCAATTGCCTGCCGGCCCCAGCGTGTGCGAGATCCGCGTGGACGTGCGCGCCAATGCCCCCGGTGCCTACGTGAACACGATTCCCGGTGGCACCGTGGTGGCCAATGAAGGCGCGGTGACCAACCCGCAGCCCGGCCCCACCGCCACCCTGTTCGTGCTGGCACCTCCCACCGTGAGCAAGGCCTTTGCGGCCAGCCCCGTGGCGCCCGGCGCGCCCAACCGGCTCACCGTGACGATCAGCAACCCCAACGCCACACAAGCACTCACCGGCGTCGCGCTGGTCGACAACCTGCCCAGCGGCCTGTTCGTGGCACAGGTGCCGAACACGGCAACCACCTGCGCCGGTGGCACCGTCAGCGCACTGGCCTCGGCCACCAGCGCCCAGGTGTCGGGCGCCACCGTGCCCGCCAGCGGCTCGTGCAGCTTCTCGTTCGACACCGTGTCCAACACACCTGGGCTGTACATCAACACCATCCCCACGGGGGCGCTGACCGCCACCGAGGGCGTGAGCAACGCCGACCCGGCGACGGCCCAGGTCCGGGTGCTGCAGCCGCCCACGCTGAACAAGGCCTTCGTGCCGCCCACTGTTTCGCCTGGCGGCGTGTCGCGCCTGATCATCACCCTGGGCAATGCCAATCCGTCGGCCCAGACGCTGCAGCAGGCCCTGACCGACAACCTGCCCGTGGGCGTGACCGTGGCCCCAACGCCCGCCGTGGGCGGCACCTGCACCACCGGCTCCGTCACCGCCACCGCCGGCAGTTCGCAAGTGGTTTACGCCAACGGTGCAAGCATCCCTGCCGGTGGCTGCACGATCGAGGTCAATGTGACGGCGGCCAACGCCGGCACCTACACCAACCAGCTTCTCGCCGGCGCCCTGCTCACCAACGCGGGCAGCAACGGCCAGCCCACCACCGCCGAGCTGCGCGTCAGCCCGCTGGGCTCCATTTCGGGCCGGGCCTACATCGACGCCAACAACAACGGCGCCTACGACGTGGGCGAACTCCCGCTGGCGGGCCAGTCGGTGAGCCTGATCCGTTCTCTCGACAGCGTGGTGCTGCAGAAGACCACCACCGACAGCGGCGGCTTTTACGTGTTCAGCGAACTCGTCGATACCGCTGCCCAAGGCTCGGACTATTCGGTGCGCTTCCTGCGCTCCGGCAGCGACGTGCAAGGCTCGGGCGCCTCGCCCTCACCGAGCACCGCCACCAACGCCCTCAGCGGCACCTTGCCCGGTCGTCTCACACCGGCCACCACGGCCGAGTCGAGCATCACCGGCGGCACCGGCACGGTCGGCACACCGAACAACAGCAGCGTCGACTTCATCTCCCGGCGCTCCAACATCCAGCTCAACCTTTCCGGTGGCAACGTGGCCAGCTCGGTGGGCAACAACTTCGGTGAGGTGTTGCCGTCCGAGGTCTCGGGCAAGGTCTACCGCGACGACAACAACAACGGCGTGGCCAACGGCACCGAGCCCGGCATCGCCGGCGTGAGCGTCACCTTGCAGGGCGTGGACGACCTCAACCAGTCCGTGAACCGCAGCGCGGTGACCGATGCCAACGGCAACTACAGCTTCACCGGCCTGCGACCCAGCTGCTCGCCCCTGGCCGCACCGGGATGCCCGGGCTATGTGCTCACAGAGGGCACACAGCCCGCCGGCACGGTCAATGGCCAGACCAGCGCTGGTGCAGTGACCAACCTGACTTCTGGGGCCGCCACCGGCACCGCAGGCACCGGCTCCAACAACGCACCCGCGGTCGCTTACGGTGGCCCGCCCACGGCCTACGTGATCGATGCCGGCACCAGCCGAGTCACCGGCATCGTGCTGCCGCCCAACACGCGTTCGGCCAACAACAACTTCGGTGAAGTGGCCAGCGACCGCACCATCAGCGGGCGCGTGTTCACCGACGCCAATGGCGACGGCCAGGTCAATGGCCTGGACGCCGGCGTGGGCAGCGGCGCCCCCGGCGCCAACAACCTCGTGCAAACCATCACCCTGACCGGCACCGACATCGCCGGCAACCCGGTGAACCGCACGGTGGACACCGATGCCAACGGCAACTTCAGCTTCACCGGCGTGCCCCCGGGCGCCAGCTACACGCTCACCTGCAGCAGTTGCGCAGCGCCTGCAGGCCTGGCCAACAGCACCACGCCGCTGGCCTGGCCGGGCAGCGGCGGTGGTACCGCCGCCGGCACGCAAGCCGTGCCGCAAATCACCGGCATCTCGCTCACCGGCGGCGCCAGCGCCGCCATTGACAACCTGTTCACCAAAACCCCGCCCGCCCAGCAGATCGGCGGCACGGTGTACTTCGATCCGGACAACAGCGGCGGCGCCTTCACCGCGACCGACTCGCCCGTGGCCGGCATCACGCTGGAGCTGCTGGACGCCGGTGGCGCGGTGCTGGGCACCACCACCACCAACGCCGCTGGCCAATACCTGTTCAGCTCGCTCAGCCTGCCGGCGCTGGCGCCCGGCGCCAGCTACCAGGTGCGCCTGGCCACACCACCGGCCGGCACCACCGCCGGCATCACCACGGCCGGCAATGTGGGCGGCACGCCCACCGGCGTGGCCACCGCACCGGGCGTGAGCCCCGCGGTGGTGAGCGGCATCAACCTCGGTGCGGCGCAGCAGTCGGTGCAGAACAACTTCCCGCTGGTCTCCAACATCCAGGTGGCCGGCCGCGTGTTTGAAGACCGCAACCTCGACGGAAGCTTTGGCGGCACCGATGTCGGCATTGCCGGCAACACCCTCACGCTGCTGGGCACCGACGCCTTTGGCAACAGCATCACCCGCTTCACCACCACCGACGGCACCGGCCAGTACAGCTTCAGCGGCCTGCCGCCGGGCAACTACACCGTGCGCCAGACCCAGCCACTGGACTACACCAGCGTGCTCAACAGCGCCGGCCCGGTGACCGGTGGCAGCGCAGGCACCGTGGGCCCGCTGGGCGGCGCCACCGAAACCGTGGCCCTGAGCTTCAACGCAACGCCGGGCGCGGCCCTGCAGGTCAACTTCGCCGAAACCGTGACCGGCGCCACCCTGCGCGGCTACAAGGCCGTGCGCATCGTCTCGCCCGTGGCGGCGGTGGGCATCTCGCCGGGCGCTGAAGTGGTGTGGCAGGTGATCTACCAGAACGACAGCGCCTTCCCGCTCACGCTGGACATCAGCGACACACTGCCCGACTTCATGACCCGCGCCGGCGCACCCGCCCTCACCAGCCAGAGCGGTGGTGGCGCCAGCATCGTGCTCAACGCGGGCTACAGCGGCCTGGCCGGCAACGACGTGCTGGGCAACGCCACATTGCCCGCGGGCGGATGGGTGTCGATCGAGGTGCCGGTGACCGTGACCCCGGGGGTGACCACTGCGCGCCTGAACCAGGCGCGTGCGGGGGGTGCCGCGATCCGCACCGACGCGGTGGACGCCACCACGCCCACCGGCGGCGCGGGCAACCCGCCACCCGGCGTGATCAACCCGGCCAGCCTCACACAAACGCCGTTCCAGACCGCAGGCATCGACCCCACCGGTGTGCCGCTCTCGGCCCTGCCCGCCACCCTGTCGGGCTTTGTCTGGCGCGACAACAACGCCGACCGAAAGCGCGACCCGGGTGACACGCCTGTGCCCGACTGGGCGGTGGAGATCCTGGATGCCAACGGCGCCGCCGTGCTGTGCCGCACCGTGCCGAGCAACAGCGTGCAGGGCTGCGTGACCATGCCCGACGGCCGCAGCCTGTTCCGTACCGGCGCCGACGGCAGCTACGGCGTGCTCGGCCTCGTGCCCGGCGACTACCGTGTGGCGTTCCGCGACCCGGCCAACAACGTGATCTACGGTACCCCGCAGAACTCGGGCGGCGACCCGGCCTCGCGCGTGGCCAGCAGCCGCGACTACCTGGCCGTCACGCTGCAACCCGGCGCCAACCTGCAGCAGCAAGACCTGCCGCTGGACCCCTCGGGCGTGGTCTACGACGCCAGCACGCGACAACCCATTGGCGGCTCCACCGTGCGCTTCTGCGGCCCGCCCGGCTTCAACCCGGCCACCATGCTGGTGGGGGGCGCGAGCTATGTGAACCAGGGCAACTGCGCCCAGATGGTCACCGGCCCGGGCGGTTTCTACCAGTTCCTGCTGGCGCCGGGCGCCACCACGGGTGAGTACACGCTGAGCGCCTCGGCGCCCAACTACGCGCCCACGCCGATCGCGTCCATCCCGCCCTCACCCGGCGTGTTCACGCCCGCCGGAGCCTCGCCCTTGCTGGTGCAGGCGCAGGCCGGCCCGCCCCCGCTGGGCCAGCCCACCACGTATTACCTGCGCTTCAACCTGGCCGCCGGCATGCCCGATGTGATCCACAACCACATCCCGCTGGAGCCGTTCGCCGGTGGAGGTCTGTTCCTGCAAAAGAACGTGGCGCGCGAGGTGGTCGAGCTGGGTGACTCGGTGCAGTACACGCTGCGCGTGCTCAGCCCCAACGGCGCCGCGACCAACGTGACCATCACCGACCGCCTGCCCGCCGGCCTGCGCCTGATTCCCGGCACCGTCACGCGCGACGGCGTGGTGGTGGCCGACCCGGCCGGCGCGCCCGGCCCGGTGCTCAACTTCAACGCCGGCAACTTTGCCGCCAACGTCACCGTGACCATCACCTACCGCTTGCGCGTGGGTGTGGGCGCGCAGCAGGGCGACGGCATCAACCGCGCCCAGGCCAGCGGCACCGTGGGTGGCACGGTGGTGTCGTCCAACCGCGCGCAGGCACGCATCCGCATCACCGGCGGAGTGTTCTTCCAGGAAGCGTGTGTGCTCGGCAAGGTCTTTGTGGACTGCAACGGCAACCGCATCCAGGACGCCGAAGAACCCGGCATCCCCGGCGTGCGCTTCTACTTGCAGGACGGCACGAACCTCACCAGCGACAGCGAAGGCAAGTACAGCATCTGCGGTCTGCCCGCGCGCACCTCGGTGATGCGGGTCGACTTGACCACCCTGCCCGCCGGCAGCCAGCTCGTGACCAGCAGCAACCGCAACGCGCTCGACGCCGGCAGCCTGTTCCTCGACCTGAAGTTCGGCGAGTTGCACCGCGCAGACTTCATCGAAGGCAGTTGCTCGCCCGCCGTGCGCGACTCGGTGGATACGCGCCGGCGCACCGGCCAGGTGACCACACCGCTGGTGGATCCGCCGGGGTCTGCGCCGCCCTTGCAGGCACCCAAGCCGCGTGTGTTCCGCTCCACCGACCTGCCCGCCGGAGGTGCGCGATGAACGCCCGTCTGAACCCGATCGCGCTGGCCGCCGTGATGTGTGCGCTGCACGCGCCGCAGGCGTTGGCCCAGTTCAACCACGACCGCATCAACAACCGCACCGGTGCCCTGCCCGAGCCGGTGACCAGCCTGCCGCTGGCCGCCGGCCTGCGCGCAGCGCGCCTGGCCGACGACGGTCAGCTCGTGCTCGAAGTGCTCAGCAGCAACGCACCGGCCGATGGTCGCAGCGTGGTGCCGGTGACGGTGCGCCTGTTAGACCGCGCGGGCCAGCCCGTGACGGCGCCCACCGAGGTGCTGCTCTCCACCAACCGGGGACGCCTGCGTGTGCCCGGTGCCGCCATCGACGAGCCGCCGCGGCGCGAGCTGCGCCTGGCCGTGCGCGATGGTGTGGCGCTGGTGGAGCTGGTGGCCTCGCCCGACGCGGGTGACGCCGAGTTGCTGCTGCAATCGGGCAATGTGCGCGTGGCCGGCAGCGTGAGCTTCGTGCCCGAGCAACGTCCCATGGTTGCGGTGGGCGTGATCGAAGGCACGCTCAATCTCAACAAGCTCGATGCCTCGCAGATCAGCCCGGCGCGCGAGGACGACGGCTTCGAGCTGGAGATCCGCCGCAACCTGGGTGGCAACGACGGCGACCGCAGCACCCTGGGTGCGCGCACTGCGTTCTTCCTCAAAGGCATGGTGCGCGGCGACGTGTTGCTGACCCTGGCCTACGACTCCGAGAAAACCGAACGTGGCCGCCTGTTCCGCGACATCGTGCCGGACCAGTTCTATCCCATCTACGGCGACTCCTCGATCAAGGGGTTTGATGCCCAGTCGCGCCAGCAGCTCTATGTGCGGGTCGACCAGGGCCGCTCGTTCGTGCTGTTCGGCGACTTCTACACCGCGGCTGGTGGCCCTTCGCGAGAGCTCAGCCGCTACAGCCGTTCGGTCTCGGGCCTGAAGCTGCACCACGAAGGCGAGAGCTTCGAGGCCAACGCCTGGCTGGTGCGCGACAACGTCGCCCAGGTGGTGGACGAGCAGCCCGCGCGCGGCATCTCGGGCCCCTACCGCCTGAGCAACCAGAACGGCATCTCGGGCTCGGAGAAGGTCGAGCTGCTCACGCGCGACCGCAACCAGCCCGGCATCATCCTGCGCGTCGAGCCCGTGGTGCGGTTTGTCGACTACGAGTTCGAGCCCTTTGCCGGCAGCATCCTCTTCCGTTCGCCTGTGCCCTCGGTGGATTCGAACCTGAACCCGATCTCGGTGCGCGTGACCTACGAGGTGGAACAAGGCGGGCCGAAGTACTGGCTCGGCGGCATCGATGGCCAGGTGCGGATTGCACCCGCGCTGGAACTCGGCGGCAGCCACGTTGAATCACGCGACCCGTCGGACCCGTACAAACTCAGCGGGCTGAGCGCCACGCTCACCCTGGGCACCCGGACCTGGGCCATGGTGGAGGTGGCGCGCTCGCAGCGCGAAGCCCTGGGCGACGCGGGCGACGGCAAGGGCGCGCGAATAGAGTTCAAACACCAGGGCGAGGCGCTGGAAGCCCGCGCCTGGGCCGGCGCCACCGACCGCGAGTTCGCCAACATCTCGTCGTCTTACAACGGCGGGCGCAGCGAAGCCGGCGTGACCGCCACCTTGAAGATCGACGACAAGCTCTCGCTGCGCATGGACTCCCTGCGTTCGCTGGACAAGCTGATCGATGCGGTGCGCGAAACGGCGTATGTCGGCGTGAGCTACGCGAT
>NZ_JALHLX010000011.1:0-27130 GCF_022844385.1 Hydrogenophaga sp.
AGCTTCACGCCGCGGTCGTGCGCCTGGTAGTAGGGCTTGGCGCCCTTGAAGCTGGGCAGGAAGCTGTGGTGGATGTTGATCGCCTTGCCCGCGAGTTCGCGGCACATTTCGTTGCTCAGCACCTGCATGTAGCGCGCCAGCACCACCAGTTCGGCGCCTTCGCTGCGGATGATGTCGAGCTGTTTGGCCTCGGCCTGCGCCTTGGTGGCCGCCGTCACCGGGATGTGGTGGAACGGCACGTTGTAGCCGGCGGCGAGTTGGTAGAACTCGCGGTGGTTGCTGACGATGGCGCGGATGTCCAGCGGCAGCAGGCCGCTTTTCCAGCGAAACATCAGGTCGTTGAGGCAGTGGCCTTCCTTGCTGACAAAGATCACCGTGCGCACCGGCTCGGCCAGCGGGTGCAGGCTCCAGCGCATGCCGAAGGGCTCGGCAAACAGCTTCAAGCGCAGGCGCAGGTCATCGTGGGTCAGCTGGGCGCAGGCGAACTGCACACGCATGAAGAACAGGCCGGTGTCGTGGTCGTTGTACTGCGCGGCTTCTTCGATGTTGCCGCCGTGCTCGAACAAGAAGCCGGAGACGGCGTGCACGATACCGGGGCGGTCCTGGCAGGACAGGGTGAGGACGTAGGTGTGTTGCATGGCCGGGCGATTGTCGCAGCAGTCTCCCGGGTGGGCCTGCGCAGGGTTGAGGCAGTGGAGCCACCGGTGCGGGGGTGCCGGTGCCACAATTCCAGCTTCCCATCTGTGCCGGAGTCACCCCCATGGCCTACAACGACCTTCGCATGGACAACCAGTGGTTGCCCTTCACCCCCAACCGCAGCTTTGCCAAGGACCCCCGCATTTTTGTGGCGGCCGACGGCATGCACTTCACCACGCACGACGGCCGCCAGGTCATCGACGGCATCTCCAGCCTGTGGTGCGTGGGCGCGGGCCACAACCGCAAGCCGATCAACGAAGCCATCAAGAAGCAGCTCGACACGCTGGACTACAGCACCGCCTTCAGCGTGAGCAACGACAAGGCCTTCCGCGCCGCCGAAATGATCGCCGCCATGGCGCCCGGCGACCTCAACAAGGTGCTGTTCTGCAACTCGGGCAGCGAGGCGGCCGACACCTCGATGAAGGTGGCGCTGGCCTACCACCGTGCGCGCGGCGAAGGCCACCGCAACATGTTCATCGGCCGCGAGCGCGGCTACCACGGCGTGGGCTTCGGCGGCATGTCGGTTGGCGGCATTCCGGCCAACCGCAAGGTCTACGGCACCAGCCTGCTGCCGCGTGTGGACCACCTGCGTTTCATTCACGATCCGGTGAACCACGCCTACATCCACAACACCGAGCCGGTGTGGAACGAAGACCTGCTGCTGGAGCTGGAGAACCGCATCCTGCCGTTGCACGACGCGAGCAACATCGCCGCCGTGATCGTGGAGCCGGTGGCCGGCAGCGCGGGCTGGTATGTGCCGCCGCAGGGCTACCTCAAGCGTCTGCGCGAGATCTGCGACAAGCACGGCATTCTGCTGATCTTCGACGAGGTCATCACCGGCTTCGGCCGCCTGGGCACTGCGTTTGCGTCCGATTACTACGGCGTGCAGCCCGACATGCTGAACTTCGCCAAGGCCGTGACCAACGGGGTGTTCCCGCTGGGCGGCGTGGTGTGTACCGACCGCATCTACAACGCCATGATGGGCGCGCACGGCAGCGCGCCGGAGCACGCCATCGAGTTCTTCCACGGCTACACCTACTCGGGCCACCCGGTGGCCTGCGCAGCGGCCATCGCCACGCTCGACTTGTTCCGCGAAGAGAAACTGTTCGAACGCGCTGGCGAGATGGGCCCGGTGCTGGGTGACGCGATGCACGCCGCGCTGATGGGCCTGCCCAACGTGATCGGCATCCGCAGCCTGGGGCTGGCTGCGGCGGTCGAACTCGCACCCATCGCCGGCCTGCCGGGCAAGCGCGCCTTCGACGTGTTCATGGACTGCTACCACCGGGGTGTGCTGGTGCGCAACGCGGGCGAGAACCTGGTGTTTGCGCCGCCCTACATCGTGGACAAGTCGCAGATCGAGACGATGGTCGGGACCCTGGCCGACGCGATCAAACGAGCGGCTTGACCGCTTTCTTCAGCGCTTGAACTGCTGGCGAAGTTCGGCGCAGTGGTCCCGCGGTGGCTGTGCCGGTGTCGGCCACACGGCATCGGCCGGCGGGGCTGTTTTGGCGGCCCCCGCTTGTGCCATCACCACACGGTGCGCCAGTGTTTTGGGCAGGTACAACGGCACGCCCAGGTCGCGCCGCACATGGCCGTTGCCGGCCACCAGCACCACGGTCTTGCCGGGCCCTGCCTTCTCCACGGCGGCCGCCACGATGCGTGCCATGGTGTCGTCACGCGCGAGTTGAATGCGGGTCATCGGGGCGATCTGGCTTTCGGGCAGCAGGTCGCAATGGCCTTCGCGAATGCCCTGGCGCTGTTCCTGCAAGACCGCGCTGCCGATGCGGCTCTCGAGCGCATCGTTGGCCATGGCCGCAGTCATCTGGCTGCGCGGCAGGTCGCCCCCCAGCACCGGCACGCCAGCGCGCACCGCAGCCATCACCACGGCGCTGTACACCGGCCAGGGCCACCCGCCCTGATCGGTCCAGTTCAGGGCCTCGCGAACGCGGGCCTCGCCGGCATCTTTGGGCAGCCCGGTGGTCTGATGGCCCTGTTCGGCCATCTCCATCACCAGCGCACCGAGCTGGCCGCGCGCAGCAAGCGCTTGAATCACGTCACGTTGCAGCGCCTGGTGTTCTGGCGCATCGTGCTGTTCGCCGAGCATGAGCACGGGCGTGGGCATCACCTGGGCGAGCAGGGCTGGCACAGATGAGGGTGTTGGATGGGCGCAGGCAGCCAGCAGGGCCACGCTCACAGCCAGGGTGACAGCGGTTCGACAGTTCATGCGCTGATACTAAGCGGCCTGCCGCGCGTGGCCGGTCCATCACACCAGTAACCGAGTGCCTTCCTTGCCCGCCTTCGGCCCATCCTCGTGGCCGCGTGTCCTCCTGACCCTCTTGCTGGCCCTGGCCGCGGCGCTCCTGTGCGTGTGGTTGCAGACCCCGATTCCCTGGATGATCGGCCCGCTGCTGGCAACGTCGGCGGTCTCGGTGCTGGGCGCACCCACCGAGAGCTGGGCGCCGTTTCGAAACACCGGGCAGTGGGTGATCGGCACCGCACTGGGCTTGTATTTCACGCCCGCCGTGGGCGCACTGGTGGCCAGTCTGTGGTGGGCGATTGCACTGGGCATTGCCTGGGCGTTGATGCTGGGGCTGGGTTTTGGCGCCTGGCTGCGTCGGCTGCACGCCGGGCACCTGGCGCACCTCACGCCCGCCCAGTTGTTCAGCACCACCTATTTCGCCGGTGCCATCGGTGGCGCATCGGAAATGACGCTGATCGCCGAGCGTCAAGGAGCGCGCACCGATCTGGTCGCCTCTGCACACAGCCTGCGCGTGTTGCTGGTCACCCTCACCATCCCGTTTGCACTGCAGTTCTGGGGCGTGAGCGGTCTGGATACGCTCACCTTGGGTGTGCGCGATGTGCAGCCCGTCGGCTTTCTGGTGCTGGCCGGGCTCACGCTGGTGGGTGCGCTGTTCATGCAGTGGCTTGACCGCGCCAACCCATGGTTCATGGGCGCGCTGGTCGTCACCATGGTGGTCACGCTCACGGGTGTCAGCTTGTCCGCCATTCCGCAGCCGCTGTTGAACGCGGCCCAACTGGTCATCGGCGTGAGCCTGGGCGTGCGCTTCACCCCTGCCTTCGTGCACACGGCACCGCGCTGGCTGGCCTCGGTGGCCTTCGCCAGCTTCTTCATGATGGGCATCTGCGCACTCTTTGGCTGGGTGCTGTCCCAAGCCACTGGCCTGCACCCGGCCACGCTGCTGCTGGGCACCGCGCCCGGCGGCATTGCCGAAATGGCCATCACCGCCAAGGTGCTTCAACTCGGCGTGCCGGTGGTCACTGCCTTCCAGGTCTGCCGTCTGGTGGCGGTGCTGGTGCTGGCCGAGCCGGTGTACCGCCTGTGGGTGGCCCGCGCCGCAGCTTGAAATGTGCCGTTCTGCCTTCAGTGGCGGAACTTGCCTTCGCGGGTGACGATGGACAAGTCCACCAACGACATGCCCACGTGCTCCCCGTCGCGGTAGCTGATGCGCATGCCCTCGATGTCCAGTTCGGTGTTGCGCAAGCCGGCCAGGAAGCTCGCCCGCGTGGGCGTAGGACCTGCGCGGCGCAGCGCCTCCACGAGGGCTCTGCCGGTGAGGTAGCCCTCCAGGCTGCCGTAGGAAAAGGCCTTCCCGGGTTGGTAGCGGGCAAATGCTTCCTGGTAGGCCCTCGTGATGCCCGTCTTGCGTTCCCAGGGACTGGGCAGCACCTGCGCGAAGACCATGCCCTGGCCCAGCGGCCCGAGGTGACTGGCCAGCTGGGTGGACCCGGAATTGACCCCGTAGAAGCGCGCCTTGACGCCGATCGCCTGGGCCTGGCGGATGAGCTTTTCATAGACGCCGATGCCTCCGTGGTTGAACACCATCTGGGCGCGGGTGCTGGCGAGCTGGCGTGCGAGTGTGTCGATGCCGGTGGCATCGATATCGGATTTGAAGGGCAGGTCGGCCACCAGCTCCATGCCGAGTGACTGCGCGATGCGCCGTGCGTTGTCCAGATGCAGCTGGCCGGTGCTGGAGTCGGAGCGCAGAAAGGCCAGGCGTTGCATGCCAAGGCTGCGCGCCTGCGTCATCAAGGCGCGGAATTCTTCCTTGTGTTCGGCCCGCACCGGAAACACCAGAGGTTGGTGGGGTGTGCGCAAGGTGGGAGAACCTGCCATGGGGCCGAAAAGCGGCACGTTCTGTTCGATGGCGACTTTCATCACCGCCGTGGACGGGCCGCCTTCAATGGGCCCGAACAGCAGGAAGACCTTGTCCTGCGCCACCAGCCGGCGGGCATTGGCTTCGGCCAGTTCCGACTTGTTGTTGTCGTCCAGCACGGTCAGGGCAATCTGTCGACCCAGCACGCCGCCGGCCCGGTTGGTTTGCTCCAGTGCAGCCGACACACCTTCGCTGACCGCGACCCCGTAGTCGTTGGCGCCGCTCTGCAGGGTCAGGGTCTGACCGATCAGGATCTGTTTTGGCGTGATGCCGTCCTCGGCGTGTGCCGCCAGCGACAGCAGCAGAAAGGCCGACAGCCAGGCTGCCCTGAGTGCCCTGGAGCCATTCCAATTGCGCATGTGTCCTCCGGTGTTGATGCCGGCGCGCAGTATCTGGTCTCTGCCTTGGCTTGGGCTGACAAATGGTCGAAGGGCAGAAAAAAGGCCGTCGCGCAGAGCGACGGCCTTGGAGCGTTCAGCACCGGGGCGCCGCTGGGCGCCTGTGGAATTTCAGTGCATGACCACCGGCATCTGGGCCAGCTCGGCGTAGCCTTCCAGCGTGTCTTCCACCTCTTCTTGCGAAGGGGTGCTTTGCTGCCAGGCGGTGATCTGGATCTGGAACATTTCAGCCCAGGAGCCGTCGAGGTAGACCTCTTTGCCCGAGCGTTTGTCCACGATCTCGAAGCCGTGGCGCGGGATCTGGGGACCCTGTGCGGAAGTGTCTTCACCCTCGGCGGGTGCGTTGGCCAGGATGTGGACCACAGCGAAGGCATCCGAGTCGTAGAGCATGTTCATGACTGAAATTCCTTGTGTTGCGAAAGCCGGCTTCCGGTATCTCTTATATCGGCAAACCTGGGCGGTCTTGAAGTTCTGAGTGCTCTTTACGTGGCAACGTTCCGCGTCATTTCAAGATGCGTGTGTTTTTCGGCACACATGAGGTCCAAACGCCTACGGCATCCGGCTGAGTTGCTGGTCGGCCACATCGCCGTTGGCCTGGGTCACGCGCAGGCGCACCGGCAGGTGCTGCAGGGCGGGCGCGAGCCACATCTCCACCGTGCTGTCGAATTCCTTGCGTGGCAGGCGCTTGATCTGCCTCGCGCGCACGTCGCCCACGGGCAGCGACAGCGTGACTTCATCACCCAGCACAAAACGCCAGATGTCGGCGTCTCCCGTGCCGGCCACCTGCATCTCAATGATCTTTCCGCTGGTGTAGGCCTCTGGTCTCGCCTGCAACAGCCCGGCGATCTGCAGAAACAGGCTCAGGCGGTCCTGTGCGCCGGGCAGCAGCACTGCATCGGGCGCGTTGTTGCTGAAGCGGATGCGGTTCTGTTCAGCGTCGAAATGGGCCGCCTTTTCGCTGCGGCTCTTGTCGGCAAAGCGCTCGGGGCTCAGTCCGGCGGGGCTCACGCGGCCGGTGCTGGTCTGCACCCGGCTGCCCAGCAGGAACACCTTCATCTCCATGCGGGCGCTGTAGCGTCCGTCGGCCACGGTCCAGTCCAGCGCGCCTTCGGCGTTGTAGCCGATGCCCTTGATGCGGCCCGTCACGGCGTAGTCGAGCCGGGTGCTGGCGGGGGGCTGAGCCGGTGGCAGGGCACGGGTGTTGACCGGCTGCGCGCGCTTGTTCACCGCAGCAGCGGCCAGCAGCTCGTCATCGGGGGCCGGAGCTGGTTCGTTGAAGGCCGCCTCCTCGGGCGCTGGCGCAAGCTCGGGGGCGCGTTCGGCGAGTGCCACGGTCTCGGCGGGAGGGGCGTTGGTGTTGTCCGGCTCCGCGCCCGAGGTGGTCGCATCCACGTCGGGTACTGCTTCGACAACCACCGTTGCTGGTGGGGCCAGGGTCTCGGGTTGCGTTGCGGCGGGCCGGGCCGGGGCTGCCTTTCGCGACGCCGGTGGTGTCGCGCGGACCTCGACGGGTAGCGCTGCGTGCGGCGGCACGATCCAGCGCACGGTGCTCACACGCGCCATGGGAAGGCTGGATGCGGCAGGCGCCGTCGCGGCGATGTCGCTGCGTTCGGTCGGCAAGTTCGCTGTCGCTGTGGAATGCACCGTGTCGGTCGCCGCGGCGACCCGGGGCGACGACACCGGACCCAGCAGCAGTGCCAGGTGCACACCTGCCACGGCCACGACCAGCGCGAGCAGGGTGGGCCAGCGCGGCGCCGGGGCTGGCGGGCGCGCGGGGCTCATGGGCTCTGCGCGGGCGGGCGGTGGCCGAGATCGGCGCTGAGCTGGTGGGCGCTGCGCAGCACGGCGGCCGCCGGTGCGCTTGTCCATTCGGTGTCCAGCGTGGCCACCGAGCCCAACACCACCAGACCCAGCGCCAGGCGGCCCTGCGCGTCGAACACGGGCGCACAGAAGCCGCCCACGCCGGGCAGCAGGCTGTGCACCACACGCGCCAGGCCCCGCTGGCGCGTCTCGTTCATCAACGCCTGCACCTCTTGCAGGCTGTGCGGCACATCCACCAGCGCCAGGCCGCTGCGCGGGAGTTTCTTCAGGCGGGCCAGCTCATCGCGCACCATGGGGCCGATGCGCTGCGCGTCACGTCCCTCGCTGCCCATGAAGGCGGCAAAACAGCGGCCGGTGGCCGAGGTGAGCAGCGGCATCACGTCGCCCAGGCGCAGCGTGACGGGAACGGTTTGTGGTGCTTCGATCCAGTGCACCATGGTCGGGCCCTGGTTGCCCCACACCGCAATGGCCAGGGTGTGGCCGGTCTCGGCGATGAGTGCATCCATGCGTTCGCGGGCGAGTTTCACCGCATCAATGCGCGACAAGCTGGCCAGGCCCAGGCGCAACGCGGCTGGGCCGAGGTCGTAGCGCGTGCTCACGGGGTCCTGCACCACGAGGCCCATGCGCTGGAAGCTCACGAGGTAGCGGTGTGCCTTGGCGGCACTCATGCCGGCCGCGGCAGCCAGGTCGCGCAGCATCAGCGCGCCCGGCGCCTCCGACAATGCGTTCAGCAACTCGAAGCCCACTTCCACCGACTGGATGCCGGCGCGCTGCGGCTCGTCCTCGTCCGTTTCCGGGGCAATGGGCAGAAGGGAGGCGTTGCGTTGGGCTGTGGACATGGGGCGGCGTTGAACGGGTAAGACGGTCGGCGGGCAAACAGGTTCAACGCAATATGCGTTCCCTCACCCGGATTTCCGGGTCATCGCCTAGAATCCTGCCTTTACGAATAGGTTAATCGATTTCACTAAACGTAACTCGTGGGCGTCAGCATCGGCGCAATCATCAACGCAACCAGCAGGAGACTCTCTTGAAACTCGCCACCTACAAAGACGGCTCACGCGACGGACAGCTCGTTGTGGTCTCGCGCGACCTGAGCACGGCGCATTATGCGACCGGCATTGCGCACAAACTGCAGCAGGCGCTGGACGACTGGAACTTCATCAGTCCGCAGTTGCACGACCTGTACGTCACTCTCAACCAGGGCAAGGCGCGCCACGCGTTCCCGTTCGATCCCGCCATGTGCATGGCCCCGCTGCCCCGCGCCTACCAGTGGGCCGACGGCTCGGCCTACATCAACCACGTGGAGCTGGTGCGCGCGGCGCGCAGCAGCGAGGTGCCGCAGTCGTTCTATGCCGACCCGCTGATGTACCAGGGCGGCAGCGACGACTTCATCGGGCCCACCGACGACGTGATGGTGCCCAGTGAGGACTTCGGTATCGACTTTGAAGCCGAGATCGCGGTGGTGACTGGCGATGTGCCCATGAGCGCCACGCCCGAGCAGGCGCTGGACGGCATTCGCTTGTTGATGCTGGCCAACGACGTGTCGCTGCGCAACCTGATCCCGGCCGAACTGGCCAAGGGTTTTGGCTTCTTCCAGAGCAAGCCGGCCACCGCGTTCAGCCCGGTGGCGATCACGCCCGACGAACTGGGCGACGCCTGGCAGGGCGGGCGGGTGCACCTCACGCTGCAAAGCACCTGGAACGGCCGCAAGGTCGGTATGTGCGAAGCCGGCCCCGAGATGACCTTCCACTTCGGGCAATTGATCGCCCACATCTGCAAGACGCGCAATGTGCGCGCCGGCTCCATTGTGGGCAGCGGAACGGTGAGCAACAAGAGCGTGGAAGTGGACGGCCGCAAGGAGTGGCCCAAGGGCTACAGCTGCATCGCCGAGAAGCGCGCGATCGAAACCATCCTGGACGGCCAGCCCTCCACCGCATTCATGAAATTCGGCGACACCATCCGCATCGAGATGAAGGGCAAGGATGGGCAGTCGATCTTCGGTGCGATCGACCAGAAGATCGCCCCCCTGGCCTGATCGCTTTCAGCTGGCGTACACCTGCGCGAGCGAAGCAAACCCCTTGACCTCGATCGGGTTGCCGAAGGGGTCGCAGAAAAACATCGTCCACTGCTCGCCAGGGTGCCCTTCAAAGCGCACCTGCGGCGGCAGCACGAACTCGACGCCGGCTGCCTGCAGCCGTTGCGCGAGCACTTTCCATTCAGGCAGCAGCAAGACCAGACCGAAGTGCGGCATGGGCACCAGATGGTCGCCCACACGTCCGGTGCGCGTCGTCTTGAAGGGCTCGCCCAGGTGCAGCGAGATCTGGTGGCTGAAGAAGTCGAAGTCGACCCAGGTCTCGGTGCTGCGCCCCTCGGTGCAACCGAGCACACCGCCGTAGAAGCGGCGCGCCTCCATCAGGTCGGTGACGTTGAAGGCGAAGTGAAACAGGCTGCGGGTGGACAGGGTGGTGGCTGGGTCGTTCATGTCGCCAGCATACCGAGTCCGGGCGCCTCAGGCTTCGGTCCTGGTCTGGCAATCGATGCAGCGCATGGCCGTGGGGTTGGCGTGAAGCCGCGCGGCCGGGATGGACACGCCACAGTCGACACACAGACCAAAGCTGCCGTCGGCGATGCGCTTGAGCGCGGCGTCGATTTCGATCAGTTCGGCCGACTCGCGCTCCTCCAGCGCAAACGTCAACTCGCGCTCGGTGTTGGCCTGGGCCTGGTCGTCGCTGGCGTTGCCCAGCGCCTCGGCGGCCGATTCGGCCCGGCTCATGGCGCCGCCGCTCTGGGCGCGGATCTGCGCGAGCACATCGGTTCGCATCTCCTTGAGCTGGGCGGCGAAGGTGTCGGAAATGGGGGTGGACATTCGGTTCTCCTCAGAACAATGCGGGCCGTGCAGCGGCCCTTTGCATGGGTCCATGGTGCGCCTTTGAGCGCCGGGCCGCGTTGATGCATGTCAATCACAATCCACCCATCGCCAGGGAGCGCAACGCGGCCCTGATTCATAACCCGATTCCCCGAGGAGACCCTGATGACCACCGTGGATTACAGCCGCTACGAAACCCTGGACATCACCCGCCGAGGACCCGCTGTGGGCGGTGTGCCCTCGGTGCTCGACATCCGCATGCGTGCCGATGGCCCCGGTGGCAACGGCAAGCTGCCCACCGCCGGCCACGAAGGTCACTGGGAGCTGAGCGAGATCTGGCGCGACGTGGGGCGCGACGACAGCGTGCGCTGCGCGGTGTTGCGCGGCAGCGGTCTGGGGTTTTCGGGCGGTGGTGATCTCGCGCTGGTGCAGGACATGGCGACCGACTTCGAGGTGCGTACCCGCGTGTGGAAGGAAGCGCGCGACCTGGTCTACAACGTGATCAACTGCGACAAGCCCATCGTGAGCGCGATGCACGGCCCGGCCGTTGGCGCGGGCCTGGTGGCGGGCTTGCTGGCCGACATTTCGATCGCCGCGAAGAGCGCGAAGATCGTCGACGGTCACACCCGTCTGGGCGTGGCCGCCGGCGACCACGCCGCCATCGTCTGGCCGCTCTTGTGCGGCCTGGCCAAGGCCAAGTACTACTTGCTGCTGTGCGACCCCATCAGCGGCGAAGAAGCCGAGCGCATCGGGCTCGTCTCGCTCGCGGTGGACGAGGACCAGTTGCTTGGGAAGGCCTATGAAGTGGCCGACCGGCTGGCCAGCGGCAGCCAGACCGCCATCCGCTGGACCAAGTACTCGCTCAACAACTGGCTGCGCCAGGCGGGGCCTGCGTTCGACACTTCGCTGGCGCTGGAATTCATGGGTTTTGCCGGTCCCGACGTGCGCGAAGGTGTGGCATCCTTGCGTGAACGCCGAGCCCCCCGATACGGCGTGGACGGCTGAGAACCGGGAGCGGCAGTCGCCAGAGACCCCCAACAAGGAGACACCCATGAGCGACGCGTCCAGCAGCGGTTTTGGCAAGTTCGTGCCCGGCTTCGAGTTCCTGCAAAACCTCGCAGGCCAGGCCGCCGGCGGTGTGGCGCAAGGCATCGGGCAGAACATCCCGCAGCTGCCCAACCTGGGCAGTTGGGTGGCGCCCACCTTCAACGTGGAAGACCTCGAAAAACGCATCGAGGAACTCAAGGCGGTTCATTTCTGGCTCGACCAGAATTCCAAGGCGCTGGGTGCCACCATCCAGGCACTTGAAGTGCAGAAGATGACGCTCTCCACGCTCAAGAGCATGAACTTCAGCATGGGCGATGTGGCCAACGCGCTGAAGATCAAGGCGGCCGATGCGCTGGCGGGTTTTACCGGTGCGACAACGGCTGCCGCGCCGGCGCAGTTCGCCGGGCTTGAAATTCCCGAGCGCACCTACGGCAACCCGGCCGCTGCCGGGCCCGACGAGGAGGCCGAGGAAGAAGAGGCAGCCGAATCCGAGCCGATGCCCGAGCCCGCGCGCAAGAGCAAGGTCCGTCAGTCGACCCCGGCAGCGCCCGCCCCAGCCGCTGGCGGCGTGGTGGACCCCATGCAGTGGTGGGGCGCGATCTCGCAGCAGTTTCAGCAGATCGCCAGCAACGCCATGAAGGACGTGGCCAAACAGACGGCGCTGGACACCACGCGCCAGGTGGCTTCAGGTCTGACCGACCAGGCCGTGAAGGCCGCGACCGGCATGGCTGGCAAGGCCGCGCGCAGCATTGGCGGCACGGTGGCGCGCAACGTGGGAACCGCTGCGGGCATGGGCCGTGCGGCCGCACGGGCCGTCACCGCGCCCGCAAAAAAGACGGCGCCCCGACCTGCGGCCAAGAAGGCGCCCACCCGCAAACCCGCCGCCAAAGCCCCGGCGCGCGCGCCCGCCGCGCAACCCATGGCTGCAGGCGACTGGACCATGCCCACCGCGTTCTTCCCCGGCTTTGCCGGCCTGCAGCCCGCCACGGCGCCATTGACCCAAGCCAAGCCCAAAGCCGCAGCCAAAAAAGGCGCGGCCCGAAAGGCCGCCTCCCCGAAACCCGCTGCACGCAAAACCGCAGCAGCCAAATCCGCTCGCCGACGCTGAACTTGTGCGCCGTTGGTGGGTCGATGCCCGATGAAACTCTTTCCCTACGCCCACGCCACACATCCTCAATGGCGCATGGCCGCCGCCCTGGTGCTGGCGCAGTTGCGCGGCCAGATGGCCCTGCCTGACCATGCCAGGTCACCGTCGCTGGCGCTCCTCTACATCACCGACCACTACGCGTCTGAAGCCCAGGCCATCCTGGAGCACCTGAGCGCTGAGTTGCCCGAGGTGACCGACTGGGCGGGCACGGTCGGGGTGGGCGTGTCGGCGAACAACGTCGAGTATTTCGACGAGCCTGCGCTGTGTGTGATGCTGTGCGACCTGAGCCCCGACCAGTACCGTGTGTTCAGCGGCGTGGCACCGCTGGCGGCCAGCGGACGCGCGACTGGGTCGGGCGCCTTCGTGGCCCACACCGCGCTGGTGCACGCCGATGGCGGCACGCCCGAGCTCAACGAGTTGATTGCCGAGGTGGCCGATCGCACCACCAGCGGCTATGTGTTCGGCGGGCTGGCCGGCAGCCGTGGGCCGACTGTGCAGTTCTCGCTCGGCAGCGCGGGCAACCTGCACGGCCAGGGCGCAGCCAGCGGTGTGTTTCACGGCGGACTGAGCGGCGTGGCTTTCGGTGCCGACGTGGGCATCGTCTCGCGGGTCACGCAGGGCGCGCAGCCGGTGGACAAGGAGCGCACTGTCACCGAATCCGACGGCAATCTGGTGCTCCAGCTCGACGGTGAGCCGGCGCTGGACGTGCTGCTGCGCGAACTCGACATTTCGCTGGAGCAGCCTGAGTTGGCCATGCCGCGTTTGCGCGCCACGCTGGTGGGCCTGACGCAACCGCATCCCGACGTGGATGTTGAACTGCCCGCCACGGGCCCGCATCTGCGCGGGCAGTTCGGCACCGACGTCATGGTGCGCCACCTGATTGGTCTGGACCCGGGCCGCCGCGGCGTGGCCATCGGTGATGTGGCGCCCGAGGGCACGCGGCTGGCCTTTTGCGAGCGCAATGTGCAGGCGGCGCGGGCCGATCTGGTGCGGGTGTGTTCCGAGGTGCGTGAAGAGCTGGAGCCCGAAGAGCTCAGCTTCTCGATGGCCAACGCCCTGACCGTGGCGGAAGCGGAGGCCGCGCCGCACCCGGCGCGGCGCATCGCGGGCGCCATCTATGTGAGTTGTGCAGGTCGGGGCGGTCCGCATTTCGGCAGCCCGAGCGCCGAGCTGCAGGTGGTGCGCCGCGCGCTGGGCGACGTGCCGCTGGTGGGGTTTTTTGCCGGCGGCGAGATCGCGCACCACCGGCTGTACGGCTACACCGGCGTGCTGACCGTTTTCACGATGCCGGCGGCCTGATCTTCAGGCGGGTTTGGCAGCGCGGGCGCGCGCGCGCTCCAGCGTGCGATTCGCGTCTGCCCCGCCCATGCCGTACATGTCGGCGAACTCGTCCACCGTCTTGCCGCTGGCTTCAAACGCACGCAGCAGGGCTGCATCCTTGGCAGCGCGGGCGACCACCGCGTCCAGCGCTTCCTGGGTCAGCGCGTTCACGGCTTCGTCGCGTGTCTGCACCAGCGCGGCGTAGGCTTCGGCGCCCAGACCCGAGGCTTCGAACGCCTGCTCGATGCGCTGGCGCAGCTTGGGCTTCAGGTCCTGCGGCGCACGGCCCTGGCGGCGACGAAACACCTCCACCAGCGCGTGGTGCACGTGTTCGGGTGCGAGGTCTTCCACCGGCTGGCCGCTGAGGTCGCAGCGCGGTTGGCCGCTGGCCACGGCGGTGAGGTAGCGGGTGGAGCGTGTGTGCAGGGCCAGCGCGGCTTTCAGACCTTCCTTGTCCAGTGTGTCGGGGTGCGCTTCCAGCAGATCCTGGAAGATGCCGCGTTTCATCGGCAGAAACTCCGCACCGAACAGCGCCGGGTACAACTCGGCGAGCTGATCGAGCATGGGGTGGTGGCGTGCGGGCGCTGTGTTCGCAGGCTGGTTGGCACCGCCTCGCTGCGGGCGCTGTGGCGCCGGGCCGCGGCGGTTGCGCCCGCTGCGCGCGGGTGGGCTGTTCCCGGTGTCGGATTCGGTGGGCGCCGACGCTGCGGCGTCGGTGGGTTCGGAGGCGTTCGGATTCATGGTGTCCTGCATTCAGGCGGTCGAGCAAAGCCCGACATCATGCCAGCCGGGGCGTTCTAGCGCCGCAGTTGTCCAAAGGCTTCGAATTCCCAGCTGCGCATGGCCAGCACGAGGGTATAGCCCTCGCGGTCCTTTTCGGCCAGCTTCTGGTCTGTCTGGTGCTGTTGGGCGAAGTCCTGCGCCACGCGCTGCAGGCGCTCCATGAACATGGGTGCCAGCGTGCGGCTCACCGAACCGTGCACCAGCATCAGGCCTTCGCCCGTGCCGTCAAACCCGCCGCGAAAGTAGTCGAGCAGGGCGTGGTCGCGAAAGTAGTTCATCACCGGGCCGTGCGGGCGCCAGCGGAATGTTTTGGCCAGCTTGAGGCGGTAGCGGTTGAGTGGGCGCAGCTCGATGATGCCGATGCGGTCGAGCTGCGCCAGGCACTTCACACAGTCGGCCTCGCTCAGGCGGTAGCGCGCGGTGATCTGCTCCAGCGTCCACTGGCTCAGCACGCAGATGGCCACCAGCAGCAGTTTCTTGTCGGCCACCACAGCGCGCTCCTGCTCCTGCGTCATCTCGCGCAGCAGGGGCTGGGCGTCGGCCACGCGGCGCGCGAGGTCGGCGAAGTCCAGCCGCAGGGCACGGCAGATGCCGTCCACCCTGGAGAGCGACATGTCGCCCTTGGCCAGCATGCGTTTCACACTCGATTCCGCCATGCCCATGGCCTGTGCCAGGTCGGCGTAGGTCATGCGCGCGGCCTTGAGTTCCTGCTTGAGGGCGGTGACGAGGTCGGTCGTGGTGCTCATGGAGTTTTGCCTGTCTGGTATTGCTTATCGATACCTTGATTCTCGTTCGACCGGACTGTATCGGAAGTCGACACCGTTTTGCCGCAGCGATCAGACACTGCCGCCAGCCCGTCTTCAGGCTGTTCATCAGGAGTTCATTGCATGACGCCGACTTCCCCCATCCACGATCCTTCCCGCCTTTCTGCTTTCTCCGTGGTCGCCTGTGGCCTGATGGCCCTGTGGGCTCTCGCGTGGCTGGCCGGGCCGACCTTGCTTTCGATGGCCGGCCTGGCGCTCAACCCCCATGGCCATGCTGATCTGTACGCGCACGGCCATCCGTTTGTGGATGCCCGCAGCTGGTGGGACGTGCCCAACACGCTGGACGTGCTGAGCAACCTGCCGTTGGTGCTGGCCGGTGCAGCGGGCTTCTGGACCTTGCGCGGTCGCACGCTGGCGCAGCCCACGACGAACGCCCTGCGTGTCTTCTTTGCCGGTCTGATCCTCTCGGGTCTGGGGTCGGCCAGCTACCACTGGGCGCCCGACGCCGGCTCGCTGGTGATCGACCGCCTGGGCATGGCGGTGGCGTTTGCAGGCGTGCTGGCGCTGTCGGTGGCCGAGCGTGTCGGTCTGCGTGAATCACGCGGCTTTCTGCCCGTTGTGCTCGTGCTGGCGTTGGTATCGGCGGCCTTGCCTCACCTGCAGGGCGATGTGCTGCCTTGGGCTGTGGTGCAGTTCGGTGGCATGGGGCTGGTGGTGTGGGCGGCCATGCGCCCGCCCGTCGCAGGTGCGGTGGGCGTGCCTCTGGCAGGTGTCATTGGCGTGTATCTGCTGGCCAAACTGCTGGAGTTGGGCGACGAAGCCGTGTTCCACGCCACGGGCGAATGGGTCTCGGGTCACAGCTTCAAGCACGTGGCCGCAGCCTGCGCTGCGCTGCCGATACTGGGGGGTCTGAGGCGCCAGGCGCTCGGTGACAATGCGCCGGTCCCTTCTGCGGCAATGGGCTGAGACCCGCCCCCAACAACAGGAGAAGTCAGCCATGTCCGCGTCCCCATCGCACGCCGCCGAGGGCGGTCAGTTTGCCTTGCTGCGCCAGCGCCGTTTTGCGCCGTTCTTCTGGACGCAGTTTCTCGGAGCAGCCAACGACAACCTGTTCAAGTTCGCGTTCACCGTGCTGGTCACCTACCAGTTGCAGGTGGCCTGGCTGCCGGCCGACCTGGCGGGGCTGGTGATCGGCGCCTTGTTCATCCTGCCGTTCCTGTTGTTCTCCGCCACCAGCGGCCAACTGGCCGACAAGCTCGATCGGCGCAGCATGATCGTCTGGCTCAAGCGCGCCGAGATGGTGATCATGGCGTTGGCGGCCTGGGCCTTCTTCGTGCAGAACATCCCGCTGCTGCTGGCCAGCATCTTCCTCATGGGCTTGCAATCTGCGGTGTTCGGGCCGGTGAAGTTCGCCTACCTGCCCCAGCACCTGAGCGAGCGCGAGCTCACCGGCGGCAACGGGGTGGTGGAGATGGGAACCTTTGTGGCCATCCTGCTGGGCAATGTGGCCGGGGGGTTGATCATTGCGGTGCCCGAGATCGGCGCGCACCACGTGGGCTTCACCTGCGTGTTCCTGGCGATCCTGGGTCGGGTGGCGGCACACCACATTCCCGCCTCTCCCGCCATGGACCCCGGGCTGGTGATCAACTGGAACCCTTTCACCGAAACCTGGCGCAACCTGCAACTGGCGCACCGCACACCGGTGGTGTTCCGCTCGCTGCTGGGCATCAGCTGGATGTGGTTTTTTGGCGCCGTGTTCCTCAGCCTGTTTCCCGCGCTGGCCAAGGACGTGCTGCACGGGGACGAGCAGGTGGCTTCGCTGCTGCTGGTGGTGTTCTCCATCGGCATCGGCACCGGTTCGCTGCTGTGCGAGGTGCTGTCGCGCCGCCATGTCGAGATCGGCCTGGTGCCACTGGGGGCGATCGGCATGAGCGTGTTTGCCATCGACCTGTATTTCTCCACCCGCGGTCTGCCACCCGCCACGGCGCTGGGGCTGCAGGCGTTTGTGGCGGACCCCCTGCATTGGCGCGTGCTGGCCGATCTGGCGCTGCTCAGCCTGTTTGCGGGCCTGTACAGCGTGCCCATGTATGCCCTGATCCAGATGCGCAGCCAGCCCACGCACCGCGCCCGCATCATCGCGGCCAACAACATCCTCAACGCGCTGTTCATGATCGCCAGCGCCGTGATCGCCGGGGCCTTGCTGCAAGCCGGCTTCACCATCCCGCAGATGTTCCTGCTGGTGGGTCTGGCCAGCGCGGTGGTCGCGTTCTACATCTTCATGCTGGTGCCCGAGTACCTGCTGCGTTTCGTGGCCTGGGTCGCGTCACGCCTGGTGTACCGCTTCAAGGTGCAGGGCGACGAACACATTCCCACACAAGGTGCGGCGCTGCTGGTGTGCAACCACGTGAGTTTTGTGGACGCGGTGTTGCTCATGGCCGCCAGTCCGCGGCCGATCCGGTTCCTGATGGACCACCGCATCTTCAAGGTGCCGGTGCTGGGCTGGCTGTTCAAGTTGGCCAAGGCGATCCCGGTTGCGCCGCAGAAGGAAGATGCGCAGGCCTACGACGCTGCGTTCGAGGCGGCCGTGGCAGTGCTGCGCGACGGTGAGCTGCTGGCGATCTTTCCCGAAGGCGGCATCACGCGCGATGGCCAATTGCAACCGTTCAAGGGCGGTGTGGTGAAGATCCTGGAGATGGCCGACAGCGAAGGCCTGCAGCCCGCAGTGGTCCCGATGGGTTTGAGCAATCTCTGGGGTTCGTACTTCAGCCGGGTCGAGGTGCGCAACGGTGAAGCGGTGGCCATGGTGCGACCGTTTCGCCGCGGCATATTCAGCCGCGTCGGGCTGCGCGTGGGTGATCCGCTCGTGGCGTCGAAAGCCACGCTGGAGCGCCTGCACAGCGGTGTGCGCGCCCTGATCGACTGAGCGTTGGCGAGGACCCTTTGCTTACGGGTCGAGGATGGCGCGCAGGGTGTGTGCGTCGATGGGTTTGTGCAGGAGAGGGAAGCCGAGTTCGGAGGCTTCGTGGATGCGTTGTGGGGAGGTGTCGCCGGTGAGGATGTAGGTGGGGACGGTGCGTGGGAGGCAGGCGTGCACGGCGCGGATGGCGTCGATGGCGGTGACGTTGCCACCCAGGCGGTAGTCGGAGATGAGCAGGTCGATGTCGCTGGCGTGGGAGATGGCCATGACGACGGCCTCGTCGGGGGAGGTGGCGCAGAAGACGTGGTGGCCCCAGACGCCGAGCACGCTGCGCATGGCGGCGAGCACCTGCTCGTCGTCGTCGATGACGAGCACGCCCATGCGGGCGACCGACTGGGGGTAGGCCGGCTCGTGCAGGGCGGGGGCGGTGTGCGTGGGGGCCTCGCAGCGTGGCACGCGGATGCTGAACATGGAGCCGCGCCCGGGGGTGGAGCGCAGGTCCAGCGGGGCACCCAGCAGCAAGGCCGAGCGTTTGACGATGGACAGGCCCAGACCCAGGCCATGGGACTCGTGGCCCGCGGCCTGGGTCTGGCCGATCTGGAAGAACTCCTCGAAGATGGCCTCGCGCTGCTCGGGTGGGATGCCGATGCCGCTGTCCCAGACCTGGAACTCGACCTCGGGGCCGCGCAGGCGGCAGCCGATGAGCACGCGTCCGCGTGAGGTGTAGCGCACGGCGTTGGAGACCAGGTTGACCAGGATGCGGCGCAGCACGGTGGGGTCGGTGTCGACCCACAGGCGCGAGCTGGCCACGTGCAGGCGCAGGCCCTTCTCGGTGGCGAGTTGGTGGAAGTCCTGGTCGAGCTCTTCGAGCAGGCGTTGGGCGCTGGTGGGTGAGCGCTCGACCTGCACGGCGTTGGCGTCCAGGCGGGAGACGTCCAGCAGCATGTTGAGCAGCTGGCCCAGGCCATCGAGCGAGGCCTGCATGCGCCGGCAGATCTCGGCCAGGTCGGCGGTGCGCACGCTGCGGGACTGGGACATGGAGCGCAGGGCGGTGAGGAAGAGGCTGAGTGCGTGAATGGGCTGGCGCAGGTCGTGGCTGGCGGCGGCGAGGAAGACGGACTTGGCGCGGTCGGCGGCCTCGGCCTTGTCTTTCTCCGAGCGCAGGCCTTCGATGAGTTCGTGGATGCGGGCCTGGGCTTCGCGGCGGTCGCGGATGTCGCGCACCACGGCCATGCGCAGGCGCTCGCCGTTGCGCATCATGGAGCGCCCGATGATCTCCACCGGGATGCGCTCGCCGCGGGCGTTGAAGACCTCGCTTTCGTAGGCCGCGTCTGCTCCGGAGGCGATCACGGTGATTGCGCGCGCACGGTACTCCGGTGCCACCAGCTCCAGCACCGAACAGCCCAGCAGTTCGCTGCTGCTCGCTTCGAGCAAACGGCTGGCCGAGGGATTGACATCGGTGATCCGGCTGTCGACATGAAACACCACGCCCTCTGCACTGGCGTCCATGAACTTGGCCAGCCGGTCTTCGGACTCGCGCAGCGCCAGCTCGGCCAGACGGCGTTGAGTGATGTCCTGGTTCATGGCGACCGCGCCCACGTAGTCACCTTGCGCATCCAGCAACGGAACCAGGGTCACGAGCACCCATTGCACCTGCGAGCCGTGGATGAATGAACGCTCGTAGGTGACGGTTTTTCGCTCGTGGAAGGCCTGTTTCCTGAAGGGCACGGCTTCGACGTTGGCGTTGCCCAGCACCTCTTCCACCGTGCGACCGAGGATGGATTGTTCGTCCAGCCCGTACTGGTTCGCGTAGTGTTTGTTGGCGTACTCGCAGCGCAAGGGGTAGCTGTAGTGCGACACCATGATGGGAATGGCGTTGCAGAAATCCCGGAGAAATCCACTCTCGGCGCAGGCCTCCAGTCGGGCTTGCTGGCTGGCAGAGATGTCGACCCACACGCAGAGGTACTGGGCAGTGTCCTCCAGCCACTTCGCCGAACAGGAAAACCAGCGCGCGCGCGCATCGGCGGCAGGTGGCTTTTCCCATTCCAGTTCTAGCTGGAAATCGTTGCGATGCTTCAAGTTGTCGAACAGCGCCCGCTTCGATGCAGGTGTGAGGGACACGATGCAGTCGCCATCGGAGTGTGACGCTGCGTGCAATGCCACGAGGGCTGTGCTGGTGTGGTGCAGTCGACCTTCTTCATTGACCACGAGCACCAGACCCGGCAGGTGTTGCCACCAGAGCGATGCCGGCGCTGGCCCGATGTCTGTGTGTGGCGTGTTCTGCATGCGGATCTACTCACCCAGGATGGCGCGCAGGGTGTGTGCGTCGATGGGTTTGTGCAGGAGAGGGAAGCCGAGTTCGGAGGCTTCGTGGATGCGTTGTGGGGAGGTGTCGCCGGTGAGGATGTAGGTGGGGACGGTGCGTGGGAGGCAGGCGTGCACGGCGCGGATGGCGTCGATGGCGGTGACGTTGCCACCCAGGCGGTAGTCGGAGATGAGCAGGTCGATGTCGCTGGCGTGGGAGATGGCCATGACGACGGCCTCGTCGGGGGAGGTGGCGCAGAAGACGTGGTGGCCCCAGACGCCGAGCACGCTGCGCATGGCGGCGAGCACCTGCTCGTCGTCGTCGATGACGAGCACGCCCATGCGGGCGACCGACTGGGGGTAGGCCGGCTCGTGCAGGGCGGGGGCGGTGTGCGTGGGGGCCTCGCAGCGTGGCACGCGGATGCTGAACATGGAGCCGCGCCCGGGGGTGGAGCGCAGGTCCAGCGGGGCACCCAGCAGCAAGGCCGAGCGTTTGACGATGGACAGGCCCAGACCCAGGCCATGGGACTCGTGGCCCGCGGCCTGGGTCTGGCCGATCTGGAAGAACTCCTCGAAGATGGCCTCGCGCTGCTCGGGTGGGATGCCGATGCCGCTGTCCCAGACCTGGAACTCGACCTCGGGGCCGCGCAGGCGGCAGCCGATGAGCACGCGTCCGCGTGAGGTGTAGCGCACGGCGTTGGAGACCAGGTTGACCAGGATGCGGCGCAGCACGGTGGGGTCGGTGTCGACCCACAGGCGCGAGCTGGCCACGTGCAGGCGCAGGCCCTTCTCGGTGGCGAGTTGGTGGAAGTCCTGGTCGAGCTCTTCGAGCAGGCGTTGGGCGCTGGTGGGTGAGCGCTCGACCTGCACGGCGTTGGCGTCCAGGCGGGAGACGTCCAGCAGCATGTTGAGCAGCTGGCCCAGGCCATCGAGCGAGGCCTGCATGCGCCGGCAGATCTCGGCCAGGTCGGCGGTGCGCACGCTGCGGGACTGGGACATGGAGCGCAGGGCGGTGAGGAAGAGGCTGAGTGCGTGAATGGGCTGGCGCAGGTCGTGGCTGGCGGCGGCGAGGAAGACGGACTTGGCGCGGTCGGCGGCCTCGGCCTTGTCTTTCTCCGAGCGCAGGCCTTCGATGAGTTCGTGGATGCGGGCCTGGGCTTCGCGGCGGTCGCGGATGTCGCGCACCACGGCCATGCGCAGGCGCTCGCCGTTGCGCATCATGGAGCGCCCGATGATCTCCACCGGGATGCGCTCGCCGCGGGCGTTGAAGACCTCGCTTTCGTAGGCCGCGTCTGCTCCGGAGGCGATCACGGTGATTGCGCGCGCACGGTACTCCGGTGCCACCAGCTCCAGCACCGATCGGCCCAGCAACTGGTGCAACGGTGTATCCAGCAACTGGCTGGTGGCCGGGTTTGCGTCGGTGATCAGACCATCTCGGTGGAACACCACACACTCTTCGCTGGCATTCATGAAGCGCGACAAGCGGTCCTCGGATTCGCGCAGGGCGAACTCCGTCTTGTGCCGCTCGGTGATGTCGGAGATGAGGTAAAAAAATCCTTTGTCGGCACCGGTGTCGTGTGCATCCCCGGCAAAGGTCACGGTCACTTCAAGCCGCATCGGGACGCCGTTGGCGGCAATGAACTCAAAGGGGAAAGTCACGGGCTTGTGTTCCCTGAGCGTGCGCCGCAGGAAGGGGACCACCGCTTCACGCAGGTTCCTGCCGATGAGATCGAGCGCCGGGATCCCCAGGATGGATTGTGCGTCGTGCCCGAAGAGCGCGGCGAATTGCTGGTTCGCAAACTCGCAGCGGTTGTGCGGGCGCGGACCGAAGTGGGCCACCATCACAGGCAGCATCTTGAAGATCAGGTGCACACGCTCGACCTGTTTCTGTGCCTGCAGGCGAGCCTCTTCGATGGGCGTGGTGTCTGCAAAGTGGCACACGTGGTGACCATGGGCAGGCACCCAGTGGGCGTTGCAGGCGAGCCAGCACGATGATGGTGTCGAGAATTCGATGAGGCAATGAAAGTCGGTCTTGCGCTGCACACACGAGCTCAACTGCGCGCGCGATGCCGCTGCGAGGCAGTCGATCCAGTGGGCAGGCGCGCCTTGCGCGCGAAGGAGTTCCACAAAGGATTGCGAAGCACCCAGCAGCGCGCAGTCGTCGCCCAATGCGGCCGACAGACCAGGAAGTTGGCTCCAGGGAATCGGGTCGGGGTTTCGCATGAGGTCCAGACGTGTCCTTCAATGGCATGACCAAGAGGGCCCATCGTAGTCGCGAGGTTTGGAAAAATCCATGACCTACCTGTGAAGTCGGCAACATCGCCAGCGGAAAATACTGCGCTGGCATTATTGAGACGTCGCGCGCCAGCCCAGAGACTGCAGGCTTACCACTCCATTTTGGAAGAGCCGAGCATGACAGAGCGTTCAGCACCGGCCGTGCAACACGGCCCTTCGAGCTCTCCGCCCCCAGCGGAGTCGCCGGCCGTTTCGGCTCACTCCAGGTTGGGTGAGGCCCGGGTGGTTGAGGCCGCGGTACAGCGCAGCGCTGGCAAACCCCACCAACCGATGACGCTTGCCACGGTGCTGCGTCATGTGCTGTTGCTCGATCGGGACAACGGCAGCGCCACGCACACGGGCGTGGCGCTGCCGCCGACTCCGGCGACATCCCGCGTGCAAGGCCCACTCGCCAACCATCCGCCTGATCCGTCGCTGGCCGTGGCCGATGAGTCCGCACTGCGGCGAATGAACAGCCTGCTCTGCATCACACTGGACATCTGCCTTCAGCTCGACACCGCGCGGTTGCAGCTTCAGAACGCGATATCCACCCAGCGTGAAATGGAAACCCTCCTCGAGATGGTCGCTGCCCGTATGGAAGCCGGGCAGGCGCACCAGTCCGTTCACCGGCGAATCACAACGCTTCTGATGGCCGAGCGCGACACGGTGTCCGAGGCAGTGCGCGAATGGAACCGGATCGGTCGGCGCTTCACACAGCACACGCGCTTGCTGCCGGCGCAGCTGGATTCCGTCGTCGATACCCTGGGGCCACTGCCGGCCGACGAAATGGACCGCTTGGCCGAAGCGTGTTTGTTGACGCACGCCGACGTGCATTTCCGCCTGCGCCAGCGAGCTCGCGCCCGTGCCGCCGATCGGCTCACCGGTGCAAGCACAGGGCCAGGCCGCACACCCGAGGACTTCCACGACTGGATTGCGCGCATGGAGGAAGTCAGAGCCCAGGCGGCTGCGGATTTTGCGTCGGCCCGGGAGGCCTATCTGGATGCGGCTCTCAACCTGGATCGTGGGCATGCCAGTTTTGTGAGGGCGCGGTCGCTGCGTCGCACCGCCGAGACCGGGTTTCGCCATGGCTCCGGGAGTGCCCTTCACTTCTCAGATGCGATTCTGGAGGAGAGCCGACGCATGCACGCTGTGCTGGCGCTGCAGGCCTGCAGGCTGGCCGCCAAACACCAGCTGTATTCTTTGGCGGGCTTGTTGCCAAAACAGTACGGCCTTGTGGGGCCGCTGACCTGGCACTGATGGCCTCAGTGAGACCTCGGCACGCGGACGTGTTCGCACCAAACAACAAGGGCCTTGCCGCGATACGGCAAGGCCCTTGTTGTTTCGGCCGCTGTCGTGGAGCGGCTCAGTGCATCGTGGCGACTGCGCCCGTGGCATTGGCCGGCGAACGAAACCACAAACCCGCAAATGCGCTGTAGCGCAACATCGAACTCTGGCGCACGCGACGATCGATCTTCTTTTCGATGGTCGGCATCTTGCCGAGCATGTCAACCACCCGGCTGTCCCAATGGACCACCTTGATGAAGGCCGCGTAGATTTCCAGGCCGCCGGGGTTCAGTCCGACCGAGCGGACCATGATGCGGACCTGGCCGCCATCGAGGCCCAAGGCCCGAAAGCAGTCCTGGATCAGTGCCTGGTAGTCGTCCGAAATCGAGGAAGGCATGATTTCGGAATCGACGTCTTCGTCGTTCTGCACCTTCACCTCGTTCTTGCGACCAAAGTGTTTGATGACACCCAACGTCAATGCGGTCATGCCCATGATCTGCCTCGCTTCTCTGGGGTTGGCTTGGTGACCGAAGATGCGTTCACCATGGGGAGAAGTATCTCGCCCGGATACCCCCACCCCCAATAATGCATGAGCACTATTTTGCGAAATTCAGGCCGATCTGCGGCCCGACTACAGGTTGCTGTCGACGTCGGGTGCTTCTGCGAGTCCCGACTGGATGGCGTAGGCAGCGATTTCGGCACCGTTGTGCAAACCGAGCTTGAGCATCACGTTTTGCCGGTGCTTGCGCGCTGTGAGCACGCTGATGTGCAGGGCGTCGGCGATTTCCTGGTTGCTGCCGCCTTTGGCGATCATGCGCACGATCTGTTGCTCGCGTTGGGTCAATGACTGCGACATCCCTTGGCCCGTGGGGCGCCCATTGGCGGTGCTGTCCAGTCCTCTGGACACCTGCTGGCTGATGTAGCGCCGGCCAGCGAGCACCGCCTGAATGGCCTCAAGCAGTTCCGAGCCTTGTTCGTGCTTGAGCACAAAGCCGTCTGCACCGGCAGCGAAAGCGTTGGCCACGGACCCCGGGTAGACGTTGCCGGTGACGATCAACACCTTCGTATCGGGCGCGACCTTCTTCACCTTGCGGGTCACCTCGATGCCCGAGCTGTCGCTGAGCGCGAGGTCGAGCAGCAGCAGGTCTGGCGAATGAAACGCCACCAGCACCTCGACCTCGCTGCCCAATGCGGTTTCAGCCACCAGCTCGAAGCCTCCGTTGGCCGCCAGCAGCATGCTGATGCCCAGTCGCACCAGCGCATGATCTTCTGCAACAACAACTTTGATCATGGTGTGCTTCGGTTGGAGGGGGGGGGGATGCCGCGCCGTGCGTCAACGGCCGGGCCTTTCGGGGTCAGGCCTTTCGGGGTCAGAACGGAATGTCGTCGTCCATGTCATCGAAGCCGCTGGACTGGCGTGCCGGCGCTGCTGCCGGAGCTTGGCGGGGCGCGGCGGGCGCGGCCGCGCGCGGGGCCGCCGCGGGGCGCGAGTAGCTGCCACCACCGCCACCGCCAGCTTCGTCACCGCTGGGACCGCCCATGCCCTGGCGGCTACCCAGCAGCTGCATTTCGCTGGCGATGATGTCCGTGGCGGTTTTCTCGATGCCGTCCTTGTCGGTGTACTTGCGGTAGGTCAGGCGGCCTTCGACGTAGACGGGGGTGCCCTTTTTTACATATTCGCCCACGATTTCTGCCAGGCGTTCGAAGAAGGTGACGCGGTGCCACTGGGTTTCTTCGATGAACTCGCCGGAGTTGCGGTCCTTGCGGCGGCTGGTGGTGGCGATGCTGATGTTCGCCACGGCACCGCCCGAGGGCAGGTATCGGATCTCGGGGTCGCGCCCGCAATTGCCGACGAGGATGACTTTGTTGACGGATGCCATGGTGATGTCCTGTAGAGGGTGGGGCGGCCCGCGCGGGGCCGCCCGAAAATCGTTCAGTCATTGTGCCGCAACTGACCGCCAGCGGGCCGGTCGCGCAGGCCCGTCGAAGCCGGGATACCCCTGGCCCTACACTGCCAACCCATGAAAGGCGAACCGGACTTCCTGCAGAACCTGCGCGACGAAATGGGCGGTGGCAGGCAATGGCTGGACCGCGCGGTGGTGATCGCCTACGCCGTGCTCGCCGGTCTGGCCGTGGTCGGGTTCACGCTGCTGGCCGACGCCGCGATCGATCTTTACAGCCGCATGCGCAATGGCTGGTGGTGGGCGCCCTTGATCTGGACGCCTGCCCTGACTGCCTTGATCGTCTGGACCATCCGGCGCTGGGCGCCCGGAGCGGTGGGTTCGGGCGTGCCGCAGGTGCTCACCGCGCTGGCGCCGGAGACCCCGCTGAGTGAGCGCTCGCGTTTTGTGTCCCTGAAGCTGAGTGTGGCCAAGGTGCTGGGTGTGTCGGGCGGCTTGCTGGCGGGCTTGTCGGTGGGGCGGCAGGGGCCGTCGGTGCAGGTGGCGGCGGGTGTGATGCTGCACGCGCGGCGCTGGCTGTCGCCCGCTTCGGGCATCAGCGACCGGGAATTGCTCGTGGCCGGGGGCGCAGCCGGGATTGCCGCGGCTTTCAACACGCCCCTGGGTGGCATCGTGTTTGCCATCGAAGAACTCTCGCGCCGCCTGCAGGACCGCAGTAGCGGCCTGATGCTGGCGGCCATTGTGGTGGCCGGCCTGGTGGCGGTGTCGGCGTTCGGCAATCTCTCCTACTTTGGTCGGGTGCGGGCAGACGCGGTGTCGTGGTGGAGCTTGCTGGCCCCCGGTGCGCTGGTGGCACTGGCCTGCGGCTTGCTGGGCGGTCTGCTGTCGCGCCTCATGCTGGCTTCGTTCACCGGTCTGCCCGACCGGTTTTGTGCCTACCGTCGCAAACGCCCGGTCACGTTTGCGGCGGTGTGCGGCTTCGTGGTGGCAGTGATCGCGATCGTGAGTGATGGCGCGGCTGTGGGTGTGGGGCATGAGCACACCAAGGAACTGCTGGACCAGGCTGCCAACTCGACGCAGGCTCACCTGCCCCTGGTGTTCACCGGCCTGAAATTCGTCGCATCCTGGCTCTCGGCTTGGGCCGGTGTACCCGGCGGCATTTTTGGCCCCAGCCTGTCGCTGGGTGCCGGTGTGGGGGCTGACGTGGCCTGGCTGCTGAGCTCACCCCATGGCGCAGCGCTCATTGCGCTGGGCATGTGCGGCTTTCTGGCCGCCGTGACCCAGACGCCCATCACCGCCATGATCATCGTGATGGAGATGACCGATGGCCACAGCATGGTGCTCAGCCTGATGGCGTGTGCGCTGCTGGCCAGCCTGGTGTCGCGCATGATCAGCCGCCCGCTCTACAGCACCATGTCGCTGCTGATGATGCG
>NZ_JALHLX010000011.1:27230-33086 GCF_022844385.1 Hydrogenophaga sp.
GAGATGACCGATGGCCACAGCATGGTGCTCAGCCTGATGGCGTGTGCGCTGCTGGCCAGCCTGGTGTCGCGCATGATCAGCCGCCCGCTCTACAGCACCATGTCGCTGCTGATGATGCGGTCGCTGCGGGATCGCACCGACCCGGCCCCCCAGCCTGAACCCCTTGGACGTTAGACGCGAGAGGTGGAGCGCATCGGCCAGGCCAGCGCCAACCACAGCAGCATCAGTCCCGAGCTGACGAAAAAGATGCCGGTGCTGCCCCAGGTCTTGATGACCAGACCCCCCAGGCTGCCGCCGGCAAAGATGCCCAGCGACATCAGCGTGTTGTAAACGCCCAGCGCGGCGCCACGCTGGCGCGGCTGGGCCAGGCGCGACACCAGGCTGGGCTGGCTGGCTTCCTGGGTATTGAAGCCCACGAAATACAGAAACAGCAGCGCGCCCACGGCCCACAGCGAAGGCGATTGCAGGTTGAGCCAGAAGCCCAGCTGGGCCAGCACGATCAGCGCGATCGACCCCAGGTAGACCGGCTTGAAATACCCCATGCGCTCCAGCCGGAACAGCAGGCCGCCCATGACCAGCAGGGACGCGAGCACGGCAGGCAGGTACACCTTCCATTGTTCGGCGTTGACCAGGCCGGCCTCTTGCAGCAAGGCGGGCACCGACATCCACATGGCGATCTGCACCGCGTGCAACACAAACACACCCAGGTCCACGCGCAGCAGTTCCAAGTCGGAGAGCACCTCGCGCAAGCCGCCCCGGTTCTGCACGTGCTGCACCGGTGGCTCGGGCGGCACCACCCAGGCCACGACCGCCATGCCGATGGCCGCCAGCACCGCGGTGAGCGCGAACAGCCCCGACAGTCCGATGAGCGGCACGAGCAGCGGCGCGAGCACCAGCGACAGCGCGAACATGAGCGCGATGCTGATGCCCACCAGCGCCATGGACTTGGTGCGCACCTCGTCGCGCGTGAGGTCGGCCAGCAGGGCAGTGACGGCGGCCGAGATGGCGCCCGAACCTTGCAGGGCCCGGCCAATGGCCAGCCAGACCATGGTGGGCGCCCAGGCGGCGATCAGGCTGCCGATCACGAACAAGGCCAGGCCGGCCTGGATCACGGGTTTGCGGCCCAGCCGGTCGGAGGCCATGCCGAAAGGCACCTGGAACAGGGCCTGCGTCAGACCGTAAATACCCATGGCCAAACCGACCAGAAAAGGGTCGTCACCGCCCGGGTAGCTGGGGGCCTGCAGCACGAACACCGGCAGCACCAGAAAAAGGCCCAGCATGCGCAGTGCATAGATGGACGCCAGGGCGCCGCTGGTGCGTCGTTCGGTCGGCGTCATGCGCGTTGCCGCCGCTTGGGTGGCAGAGGCGGCAGAGGGGGTGGTGCTGAGGGTGGGCAAGGCAGAACGGCAAAAGAAGTATTGTGCGCGAAAGGTCTGCCGGGGCAGGGTAGTCGGGCGCAAAACGCCGGGGCGGCTTATCATGCCGGGTTGCCCTGAACACACCCACCGCGCCTTGAACCAGAACCTGCCCCCGGACCTGAATCTGCCGAGTTTGACCGGCGCCGATGCGCCGGTGGAGCCCGATGAACAAGCGCTGTTGAACCGCGTCAACGCCGCCCACCTGCGCCACGCCAGCCCCTTCTTGTCGGTGCGCGGCGCGCGCACGCACAACCTCAAGAACATCGACCTCGACATCCCCAAGCACTCGCTGGTGGTGATCACCGGCCTGTCGGGCTCGGGCAAATCGAGCCTGGCGTTCGACACGCTCTACGCCGAGGGCCAGCGCCGTTATGTGGAAAGCCTCTCGGCCTACGCGCGGCAGTTCCTGCAGCTCATGGACAAGCCCGATGTGGATTTGATCGAAGGCCTGTCGCCGGCGATCGCCATCGAGCAGAAAGCGACCAGCCACAACCCGCGCTCCACCGTGGGCACGGTCACCGAGATACACGACTACCTGCGCCTGCTGTTCGCCCGCGCCGGCACGCCGCATTGCCCCGAGCACGACCTGCCGCTGGCCGCGCAGAGTGTGGCGCAGATGGTGGACGCCGTGCTGTCGCTGCCAGAAGGCACGCGCCTGATGATCCTGGCCCCCGTGGCGCGCGAAAAGAAGGGCGAGTTCACCGAGCTGTTTGCCGACATGCAGGCGCAAGGCTATGTGCGTTTCCGCATCAACCAGACCGTGCTGGACTTCGACGCCCTGCCGGCCTTGAAGAAAACCGAAAAGCACAACATCGACGTGGTGATCGACCGCATCAAGGTGCGCACCGATGGCGAAGAGGAGGGCGTGAACCCACTTCGCCAGCGACTGGCCGAGAGCTTCGAGGCGGCGCTGCGCCTGGCCGATGGCCGAGCCTTGGCGGTGGACATGGACACCGGGGCGGAAACCACCTTCTCGGCCAAGTTCGCCTGTCCGCTGTGCAGCTACACCGTGGGTGAGCTGGAGCCGCGCCTGTTCTCGTTCAACTCGCCCATGGGCGCCTGCCCCACCTGCGACGGCCTGGGACACACCGAATTCTTCGACCCGGCGCGCGTGGTGGCCTTCCCCACGCTGAGCCTGGCCAGTGGCGCCATCAAAGGCTGGGACCGGCGCAACGGCTACTACTTCGCCATGATCGAAAGCCTGGCCGCGCACTACAAGTTCGACGCCGAAGGCCCGTGGGAAGCGATCAGCGCACCGGTGCAGCAGGCCTTGCTTTACGGCTCGGGCGAAGAGGAAATCAAGTTCAGCTACGCGCTCGAATCGGGCGAACGCGCGGGCAAGAAGATCGGCAAGAAGCACCCCTTCGAAGGCATCATCCGCAACTTCGAACGCCGCTACCGCGAGACCGACAGCGCGGCCGTGCGCGAAGAGCTGGCGCGTTACCGCGCGGTGCAGCCCTGTCCCGATTGCGGCGGTGCGCGCCTGCGGCGCGAAGCGCGCCACGTGTTCGTGGGCGAAGGCGATCAGAAGCAGCCGATCTACAAGATCAGCCACGTCACGCTCGGCGATGCCCTGGCGTATTTCCAGAAGCTGGAGTTGCGTGGTACCAAGGGCGACATCGCCGCGCGGGTCATCAACGAAATCCGCCAGCGCCTGAAGTTTCTGAACGACGTGGGCCTGAACTACCTCAGCCTGGACCGCAGCGCCGACACACTCAGCGGCGGCGAGGCCCAGCGCATCCGCCTGGCCAGCCAGATCGGCAGCGGCCTGACCGGCGTGATGTACGTGCTCGACGAGCCCAGCATCGGCCTGCACCAGCGCGACAACGACCGCCTCATTGCCACGCTGCAGCACCTGCGCGACCTCGGCAACACCGTGCTGGTGGTCGAGCACGACGAGGACATGATCCGCACCGCCGACCACGTGATCGACATGGGTCCCGGTGCCGGGGTGCACGGCGGGCGCGTGATGGCGCAAGGCACTTGCGCTGCCGTCATGGCCACGCCGGGCTCACTCACCGGCCAGTACCTCAGCGGCGCACGCAGCATCGCTGTGCCGGCGCGGCGCACGCCGTGGCTGCCGGTGGTCAAGAGCACAGCCCCCGCATTCAAACCGCGTTTTGCACCCAGCCCGGCGGCCGAACGCCGCGCCGCGCGCGAAGCTGCGCACCAGGCTTCGCTGGGCGAGCTGCAGGAGATCCGCGTGGTCAACGCCACCGGCCACAACCTCAAGGGCGTGAGCGTGGCGTTTCCGGTCGGCCTGCTCACCTGCGTCACCGGTGTGTCGGGTTCGGGCAAATCCACCCTGGTCAACGACACGCTTTACGCCGCCGTGGCGCGCACGCTCTACCGCTCGCACGACGAGCCCGCCGAGCACGAGGCCATCGAGGGCATCGAACATTTCGACAAGGTCATCAACGTCGACCAAAGTCCCATCGGCCGCACGCCGCGCAGCAACCCCGCCACCTACACGGGCCTGTTCACCGGCATCCGGGAACTGATGGCCGAAATGCCCACCGCGAAAGAGCGCGGCTATGGCCCTGGCCGCTTCAGCTTCAACGTGGCCGGTGGCCGCTGCGAGGCCTGCCAGGGCGACGGCGTGGTCAAGGTGGAGATGCACTTTTTGCCCGACGTGTACGTGCCCTGCGAGGTGTGCAACGGCAAGCGCTACAACCGCGAGACGCTGGACGTGCAATACAAGGGCCGCAACATCGCGCAGATCCTGGACATGACGGTGGAGCAGGCCCACACCTTCTTCGCCGCCGTGCCCACGCTGCACCGCAAGCTGCAGACGCTGATGGATGTGGGGCTTACCTACATCCAGCTGGGCCAGAGCGCGACCACGCTCTCGGGCGGTGAGGCGCAGCGCGTCAAGCTCGCACTGGAGCTCAGCAAACGCGACACCGGCCGCACGCTCTACATCCTGGACGAACCCACCACCGGCCTGCACTTCGCCGACATCGAACTGTTGCTCAAGGTGCTGCACCAGTTGCGCGACGCGGGCAACACCATCGTGGTGATCGAACACAACCTCGATGTGATCAAGACCGCCGACTGGGTGATCGACATGGGCCCCGAAGGGGGTTCGGGCGGCGGCATGGTGGTGGCCCAGGGCACACCCGAGACCATTGCGGCGCAGGCGGGGAGCCACACCGGGCATTACCTCAAGCGTCTGCTGGTGTTGCCTCAGGCCGCTTGACGCCTCAGTTGTTCCGGTACGCCAGCCCCAGCGTGGCGCCGAACGTGGTGGTGCTTGTCGCCAACGGGCTGCGCGCCACGGCGCCTTGCAGCTGGTACACGCTCAACCCTCCATAGGCCACCCAGTTGCGGTTCAGCGCCGAGGTCATGCGCCAGCCCAGCGAAGCACCGTCGAAGCCCGAGCCCAGGGCATAGGCCTGCAGGCCGGTGGTGGCTGCGGCGGTGGGGGCGATGCCGTAGTGGGTTTGGCGGTAGGTGCTGTTGGCCCAGCCCAGCCCCAGGGACAAGTCCCAGTGCGTTTGCGGCGAGAGGGGATATCGGTAGTTCAGACCCGAGTCGAGCCGCAGGCCGCCGTCGCGGCCCAGCAGGTCTTGTGATGCCCGCAACGACCCGCTCCAGCGCGGGCCCAGCGTGACACCGGCGGTGACGCGCCCACGCACCGTATCGCGCACCCGCGGCAAACCGCCGTACACGGGATCGTCCTTCCAGGAACGGCCTTCGTCGATGGACAGGGATGTGCTCAGCGAGAGCAGGTCGCTGCGGGTGAGCACGGTGCTCACACCGCTGTCCACCGATTCACGGCCTTGTGCGAGCAGTGCGCTGGCGCCCGAGGTGGCGAAGCGGAAACGCCCGAGCTGGAAGGCCCAGATGGGACGCAGGCTCAGGCGTTGGTCGTTGGTGCCGAAGGGGTCGCGACCCGAAGAAAGTGATGCACCCAGCAGGTAGTCCCGGCTGGCTTCGAGCGTCACCGGCTGGGTTTGCTGGGCATGGCTTGCCACCGCCCAGCACGCAGCGATCAACGTCAGGGGAAGCGCGGCCCTTGTCGCCATGGTTGTGCCTTCAGAGTCGGCTCAGGTCTTCAATCGCGTCGATCACCATGCTGGTGCCCACGGCGATCAGCAGGATGTCGGCGGCCACGCGCACGTATTTGTAGCCCGATGGCGGCACGCCCAGGCGGATCGAGATGTCATTGGGCACCGCGTAATACACCACGTCGGACGGCAGGCGGTAGCCCTTGCGCCACTTTTTGGCCTGACCCGGCGGCATGCAGCCGTTGTTCTTCTTGGCCAGACCCGGCGGGCAGTTGCCTGCACGGAAACGCGGCTCGTAGTACTCGCGCACCGCGAGGCGCTGGTTGTCCTGGAAGTAGCCGCCGATGTTGATCTGCACCGCGACGTTGGTGGACGAGCGATCGCCCGAGCCTTGCGCGCTGCGGCGTTGTTGATCTTCGCGATCGCCC
>NZ_JALHLX010000011.1:33186-58500 GCF_022844385.1 Hydrogenophaga sp.
CCGCGAGGCGCTGGTTGTCCTGGAAGTAGCCGCCGATGTTGATCTGCACCGCGACGTTGGTGGACGAGCGATCGCCCGAGCCTTGCGCGCTGCGGCGTTGTTGATCTTCGCGATCGCCCTTGCCCTTGCCGTCACGCTCGGACTTCTCCCATTTGTCGGGCTTGCCGCCGCCGGCGTGGGCGGGTTTTTCGGCCATGGCCGGCGCCAGGCACAAACCAGCGGCCAGACTCAGCACCAGCGAGCGGGCGATGTGTTTCAGGGGAGTGTTCATGATGTGTCCGTGTGGTTGAAAGCGCGTGTCTCCGACAGGAATTGTGCCCCTCAGCCGCAGGCTCTGGTGTGCTCGGCGTTCTGGTGTTGCGCCATGGCTTCAAGGGCTGTCAGACTCGGTTGTCTGTCGCTTCACAACCACCGTCTGCCGCTCGCCATGTCACAAGAAACCGAACTCAAGCTCGAAGTGCATCCGCAAGACCTTGTCGCGCTGTTGAGGCATCCTTTGCTGAAGACCCAGCCCCCGCGCCGAGAGCGGCTTTTCAACACCTATTTCGATACCTCCACACTCAGCTTGCGCGCGCAGCGCATGGCCGTGCGCGAACGCCGCGTGGGACGCCGCACCTTGCTCACGGTGAAGACAGCCGGGCAGTCGGTAGGCGGTTTGTCGCAGCGCGGCGAGTGGGAGGCACCCACCCGGCCGGGCGCCTTTGACTTCACGGCACTGGTGAACGACGCCGCCCTGGCCGCCCAGCTTGCCAGCGTGGCCTGGCAGCTCGTACCGGTGTTCCGTACCGATTTCACCCGGCGCAGCTGGGTGCTGCAGCACGGACCTGCCCGCGTGGAGGTGGCGTTGGACCAGGGTTTCATCGCCACCGGCAACGCGCAAGGCAACCACCGTCAACCCATCCTCGAGCTGGAACTGGAGCTGCTGGAAGGTCCTGTGGATGCCCTTCTCGATCTCGCCCACACGCTCGCTTTGGGCCCACTGGGGCAGACCGCCAGTGCACTGCGCCTGCTGCCGGCCAACCGCAGCAAGGCCGAACGTGGCTACGCCCTGTACATGGGCGAACGGCTGCAGCCGGTGAAGGCGTCGGGCTTGCAGTTGCAGGCCGGCATGCACCCCGTGCAGGCCTTCCGCGCGGCGGCGCTGAGCTGCCTGGCCCACTTGCAAGCCAACGAAGCCGGTGTGCTGCACCCCGGGCCCGAGGGCGCGCTGCCCGATCCTGAATTCGTGCACCAGGCGCGGGTGGCACTGCGGCGGCTGCGCACCGGCCTGCGCATTTTTCGTTCGGCGCTGCCCCGGCGCTTTGCCGCACATTGGTCAAACGAGTGGAAGTTGCTGACCAACCAGCTCGGTGATGCGCGCAACTGGGACGTGTTTGCCACCGAATGGATGCCCGAACTGATGGAGAGTGGCCAGCCGGCCTCGGGTGCTGCGGACGGGTCCACCGATGCACTGCTGGCGTGGGTGCAACTTCAGCGGCGTGCTGCGTGGCAACGCGCGGCCGATGCGCTGGGCAGCCGCGAACACGCGCTGCGCCTGCTGGCTTTCACCCGCGCTGTGCTGTGCCTGCAGCCGGCCGACCCCACGTCGACCGGGACGCTCGCGGGTGACAGCCTGGCGTTGTGGGCACGGGCGATCTTGAGTGAACGCCACGCAGGTCTGCGCCAGCAGGCGCGCACCGCGCGGCGCGTGGGCCCCGAGGGCCGCCACGCCTTGCGCATTTCGCTCAAGAAGCTGCGCTATGCCCAGGAGTTTCTGGCCAGTGTGCTGCCGCCCAAACGTGTGGCGCGCAGCACCGCGGTGCTGGCCAACGCGCAGGAGTTGCTCGGGCGGCTCAACGACCTGAGCACCGCGCACACCTTGCTGGGCGCGGTGGCGCCGGGGCCTGCGTCGGCGCTGGTGGTGCACTGGCAGCAGTCTCTGCAGGCCCGGCTGGAGGCCGGCTTGCTCGAATTGCCGGCCATGGAGCGTTCGTTGGAGAAGGCGCCGACGCCCTGGGGCTGAGCGGTCTCAGGCGCTTGACGGATGGGTGACGGATTTCGGAGGTTTTTTCGATAATCACACGAAAGTATTCCAAAAGGAGGTTTCGTGTCTGTCATCACCATGCGTTTTCTGGCCGCTGCCGCGGCAGCGGGGCCCGACAAAACCGTCTCGGGAGGGACGGTGATGAAGTGGATCGACGAGGCAGGTTACGCCTGCGCCACAGGTTGGGCGCGGCGCCATTGCCTCACCGTGTACGCCAGCGGCGTGCGTTTCCACCGCCCCATCGCCACGAACCACCTGGTCGAGGTGGAGGCGCGGCTGGCCTACACCGGCCACACCGGCATGAACATCGCCGTGGAAGTGCGCAGCGGTGACGTCAAAGGTGGACGCATGCTCAAGACCACCGAATGCCTGATGGTGTTCGTGGCCGTGGACGAGGAGGGTCAACACATGCCAGTGGACGCCTGGCGGCCCGGTACGCCCGGTGAAATGGCACTCGCCCGCGCGGTGCGCGTGCAGCTGGAGTCTTATCGCACGCCGCAATTTGCCTGAACGGCGTGGGGCTCAGGCCTGGGCGCTGGGTCGCGCGGCCACCTTGTCGCGCCAGGCTTGCAGCGCATGCAGACCTTCGTCCGCCGGCTTGAAGCGCATCAGCTTGCCGAACTCCACGGTGCAGAAGGCCGTGATGTCGGCGATGGTGAAGCGCTCACCGGCCACCCAGGGCTGGCGTTGCAACTCGGCGTCCAGCCATACCGCCGTTTCCATGGCTTTGAGCCGTTGCGACTGGCCGAAATCGGGAAACTGCGGCTGCTCCAGCGGGGCGAGGCCGGGGTGGGTGTGGCGGATGGCATTGGCCAAGGGCAGCATCAGGTACCACTCCATGCGCCGGTCGGCCATCTCGATGAACGCCCGTTCTTCCGCCGTCTCACCCATCAGGTTGGGTTGGGGGTGCCGGCCCTCCAGCCAGGTGCAGATGGCGCGGGTTTCGCTGAGCGTTCGGCCGTCGTCGAGCTCCAGCACCGGAATGCGCGCCAGTGCGCTCCGGGCCCGAAAGGCCGGCGTGCGGTGCTCCTGGGCATTCAAGTCCACCACGACCTGCTCGATGCCCTCGATGCCTTTCTCGGCGATGAACATCTGCACCCGCCGGGGGTTCGGTGCGCGTGGCGACACGTACAGCTTCACGGTGTGCCTTTCGTGGGTACGTTGCGTTGCAGGCTCTGGCCCATCTCGACCATGGTGCGGGCCTCTTCGGCAAATTTTTTCGCCCCTTCGTCGCCATCGCGCGTGAGGTCCACACGGGACGCGGGCTGTTCGATACCGCGCTGCACCGCAGGCCGGGCGCGGATCGCATCGCGCCAGCGAACCAGGTTTGGCAGGTCGTCCACGTCCACGCCCGACCACCGGTGCGTGCGCACCCAGGCCCAATTCGCGATGTCGGCAATCGAGTAGTCGCCAGCGAGGAATTCGTGGTCTTTCAAGCGCGCGTCAAGCACTCTGAACAGTCGTTTGCTTTCACCCTGGTAGCGGTCGATCACCGCCGGGATCTTCTCGGGAAAGTAGCGAAAGAACACATTGGCCTGGCCCATCATCGGCCCGATGCCGCCCATCTGGAACATCAGCCACTGCATCACCAGCGAGCGGCCCTTTGCGTCGGAAGGCATGAGCCTGCCTGTCTTCTCGGCCAGATACACCAGACAGGCGCCCGACTCGAACACCGCAAAACCACCGGCCTCGTGGTCCACGATGGCCGGGATGCGGCCGTTGGGGTTGATCGCCAGAAACGCCGGGTTCTTCTGCTCGTTTTTGGCGAGGTCGAGCACCTTCAGCGTGTAGGGCAGCCCGAGTTCTTCGAGCGCAATGGACACCTTGTGTCCGTTGGGCGTTGCCGCCGTGTAGAGATCGATCATGCGGGCCTCGTGAAACAAGCAAGCGGCATTCTGGTCCGCGCCTGTTCACGGGGCCTGTCGCCCAGGCTACGCCTGAGGGTTCACCATGAAGCCCATGTCGCGCGGATAGTCGCCAGAGTTGAAGTTGCCCAGGTTGGGCAGGATGCCGTTCATCTCGGTGCCCTGCACACCGAACCAAGTGGCCAGCGTGCCGGCGTACTGGTCCACCGAGGTGCTGGGCAGCAGTCGACCCTGGCCCACATGCCACTGGTCGAACGCATCGGTGGTGCTGTTGGTCACGCTCACCGGCGGTGCCTTGCCGTAGAAGGCCCGGCCGCGCACCGCACCACCCACAATCAGGTGGTGAGAGCCCCAGCCATGGTCGGAGCCGTCGCCGTTGCTCTGCAGGGTGCGACCGAAGTCGGAAGCGGTGAAGGCGGTCACCTTGTCGGCCACGCCCAGGCTGACTGTGGCGGCGTGGAACGCGGTGAGTGCGCTGCTCAGGCGCCCCATCAGGGTGGCCTGGTTGTTGATCAGCACATCGTGCAGATCGAACCCGCCCATGGAGACAAAGAATACCTGGCGCTTGGTGCCCAGCGTGTCGCGCGCTGCGATCAGGCGCGCCACCAGCCTGAGCTGGTCCGCCAGACCGTTCTGCGCCGGGAAGCTGTTGAAGGGCGCATCGGTGGCTGGAAACTGGCTCAGCGCGTTGCTCACCGCGCCTTCGGTGCTGAACGCCCTGGCGGTGACGAGGTTGTATTCCTTCTCCAGCCGGTGACTGCGGTCCTGAAGCGCCAACTGCAGCATCGCTGCCCGCACCGCCGCGGAGTTGTACACATTGCCGTTGAGTCCATTGATCCTCACGGCACCACCGGAGCTGACCTGGTAGGACAGCGCCTGTTCACCCGACAGGAACACGGTGTTGCCGGCCACCGAAACGCAGGTCAGGACATTGTTGGAGCCGTTTCCGGGCCTGGCCAGATCGCCGATGTGCCCGCCCCAGCCTTTGGTGGTGCCTTCGGCCCCCGAGGTCTGCCAGACGGACTGCTGGTCGTTGTGCGAGAACAGCTTGGGCGGACGCGGGTACAGAACGCGGTTGGGGCTGTTGTACTGCTGACGCGTGAGGGGAACCACCAGTGGGCCGACGTTGAGTTGCACCGCAGCCCGACCCGTGTTGAAGAGGTTCGCCAGCCCCGGCATCATCGGGTGCAAGGCGTATTGCCGACCGTCCGCCAGTGGCGTGGTGGGGTCGAGCAGGGTGGCTGCAAGGTCGGCGCGGGGTATGGCAATGCCGCCGCCGGAAAAGTCCGGCCGGCCACCGCGGATGGTGTTGTAGCGACCGTAGCTGTCGAGGTCGTAGTTGACCACGGTGTTGGCATAGTCGTTGCCGCCGAAGAGGAAGACACAGACCAGCGCCTTGTAGTCGGTGGCGTCAAAAGCCGCGGCCTCGCCCATGGCTGCGAGGTTGAGGGCTGTGGGCAGGGCAGCCCCGGTGAAGGCGAGCTGACCGGCGCGGCGCAGGAAGGTGCGGCGCGTGTGTTTCTGCGGGTTGATGAAGTTCATGTTGGGCTCCGCTTTACTTTTGGACAAGGTACTCGGGGCAACCCATGACCATGAAGATGGCTGCCAGCACGCGGCGGCGCCGAACGTCGGCCGTGCTGCTGGACGTGATCGGTGTGGCCTCGAGCGCGCCCACCATGACCGAACGGCTGGCTGCAGAGATGGAGCCGGCTCCCAGCACCAGGCACACGTGGTCCACCAGTGCCTGCGCGTTCTGCACCAGCGCCAGTTCCCGGGAGTAGTCGGCCGTCACGTCAGCCACACCGCGTTCGATGGTGTTCTGCATGAAGTTGAGGTAGCCGCCTACCGAGGTTTCATTGACGATCTGGAACTCCGGCGCTGTGGCTCCTGCGGTGGCCAGACTGGTCGAGGGCGGCACATAGCCCGGTCGGAAAAAGTTGAACACGGACGGCGAGCGCAGCGGGCTTTGCCCGAGCTGGTTCGAGGCGCCACTGAGGTCGCCGATCTTCCAGGTGTTGGCAGCCGACTGCACCCGGAAGCTTCGACCCCACTGGATGAAGCGCACCATGGGTTCGCGCAACTTGCCAAAGGCAGGGTTGCCGAGGCTGGCAGGACCGCGCGCTTCGTCGTCCAGCAGGATGGCCGTCCACACCGCCTGCAGATCGCCACGCACGCCGGCACCGTTGTTGTTGAAGCGCGAGGCCACGCGGGCCACATAGGCCGGGCTTGGATGGCTGGTCACCAGGCGCTGGATCATCTGCCGCGCGAAGAAGGGGCCCACGTTGGGATGGTTGAACAAGGTGTCCATCGCGATGCGAAGCGCCTCGGCGCCCGAGGCGTTGGCCGGCACCGTTGCTCCCAGGAAGCGAGCCTCGAGGGTTGAATGGTTGCTTGCCGTGAGCGACATGCGCTTGCGTGCGAACGCATGGGACTCGATGGTGCCGCCGTTGTTGGGCCGGGTCAGGCGCACACCGTCGGAGCGGTCGAAGTCGTAGCCGGTGAACACCCGCGCGAGATTGGTCACGTCATCCTGGGTGTAGCTCTCGGTGCCGCGGCTGCTGCCGTCCAGATTGAGGTTCACCAGTCCGATGGTGAACAGCTGCATCACCTCGCGCGAGTAGTTTTCGTCCGGTACCCGTCCCGTGCGTGTGTCTTCCTTGCGGTTGCCCTTGGTGTTGAGGAAGTACCCCATGGCCGGATGCAGCGTCACGTCTTCCAGCAGCTGGCGGTAGTTACCAAAGGCATTGCGAACCAGCATGTCCCACCAGGCCGCATAGGCATGACTGCGCCAGGTGAATTCGGCCGACGACATCGAGCTCACGAAGAACTCGGACAGGGCCAGCGCCATGCGCTTTCGCATGGCGTCCGGGCCGCTGAGGAGCTGGTTCCACAGCATGTAATCGGCCGGGCGCGTGCTGAAGTAATGCTCGTTGGCATCGACCGCGCCATAGCCCTGGCCCTCCAGCCAGTCCCAGCCATTGGGGCCCAGAGGTGTCTGGTACTGGCGCGCCAGCCACATGGGGAAGTTGGCGCTGCGCACTGCCGCGATTTCGTCGCGGGTCGACGAAAACTGCGCCTGTTGCAGGAAGCGGGCACCTTCCTCGTCGCTGGTTGCGCTGGTAAACCGAAAGCCACTGATTTGCTCGGCTGGCAGTGGCACCACCACCAGCGGTGCTGGTTCGCTGCTTTCCGAACCCCCTCCGCAGGCAGCCAGCAAGGCCGTGGCAGCAGCCGCAGAAGCGAGCAGCGCAGCGGGCCTGGCGGGGTTGTCATCGGGTGCAGCCGCCGCTGCAGTTCCGGGTTTCAGCGCCGGTGGCGCGGACATGTCTGGCGTTTCTACGGTCGTCATTTGGACTTCTCCTCCAGTGAACGAGCGCGAGTCTAGGCAGCGGCTTTGGGCCGGCCTGGCCAGGTTTCAATCAGTTACATGTGCCTGTGGCGCGCCTGCGGCACCCGCCCGGCGGCCATACCGTCCAGGGGTATTTGTCACGCCATCGGTCGAAATTCAGATGCGCGAAGCGTGCAATTCATCACGCGTTTTGAGGGCCACGCGCCGCGCGGCCGCTGCGAAGTCGTCCCCGTCGGACGCGTACAGGATGGCGCGGGACGAGTTCACGATGATGGGTCCTGTGGTGTTGTCGCCCTGTGCGCGCAGGCCGGCGCGCACCGTGGCCGCGGCGTCGCCGCCCTGAGCGCCCACACCGGGAATCAGCAGCGGCAGGGTGGGCGCAATGGCGCGCACACGCTCGATCTCGGCGGGGTAGGTGGCACCCACCACCAGGCCGAGCTGGCCGTTCAGGTTCCACGGCCCTTGCGCGAGCCGCGCCACGTGTTCGTACAAAAGCGGCTGTCCTTCCACCGAGGCCAGACGCTGGTTTTGCAGGTCGTCGCCGCCGGGGTTGGAGGTGCGGCACAACAGGAACGCGCCCTTGCCGTGGTACTGCAGATAGGGTTGCACCGAATCAAAACCCATGAAGGGCGAGAGCGTCACCGCGTCGGCTCCGTAGCGCTCGAAGGCTTCGATGGCGTACTGCTGCGCGGTGCTGCCGATGTCGCCGCGCTTGGCGTCCAGGATGGTGGGCACGTGCGGCGCTGTGCGGCGCATGTGCTCCATCAGCCGCTCCAGCTGGTCTTCGGCGCGGTGGGCGGCGAAGTAGGCGATTTGCGGTTTGAAGGCGATGGCGGTGTCGGCCGTGGCGTCGACTATTGCAGCGCAAAAGTCGTAGATGCGGCTTGCATCACCCTTGAGCTTGCCCGGAAAGCGAGCCGGGTCCGGGTCGAGGCCCACGCAGAGCAGGGAGCGGTTCTGGCGCTCGGCGCCGCGCAGCATGTCAAGAAAGGTCATGGAGGGATTTTAGGTGGGCATGCCGCGGGCGGGCCTCCCACTAAGATCGGTTCCATGCAAGCCCTCTCGCGTCGACAGCTCATTCTTCTGGTTCTGCTCACGCTGGTGTGGGGCATCAATTGGCCCATCATGAAACTCGGCGTCACGGGTTTCCCGGCGCTCACCTTTCGCACCATCAGCATGTGGATCGGCTTGCCGGTGCTCGCGCTGGTGCTGGTGTGGCGCCGCGTGCCGTTTCGCATTGGCCGCGAACACTGGCGCGAACTGGCCGTGCTCACGGTGTTCAACATGTTGATCTGGCACACGCTGGCGGTGCTGGCGATCCAGACCCTGTCCAGCGGGCGAGCGGCGATCCTGGGCTACACCATGCCGGTGTTCTCAGCCATCGTCGGAGCCTGGTGGTTCGGGCAGAAGCTGGGCGCGCGCGCATGGGGCGGTGTGGGCGCGGCGGCGCTGGGCGTGGTGCTGCTGCTGTGGCACGAGCTCACGCAACTCACCGGCAAGCCGGTGGGCGTGATGATGATGCTCACCGCCGCAGCCGCCTGGGCGCTGGGCACGCAGATGCTGCGCCGGACCACCTTGCCCCAGCCCACGCTGGCCATTTCGTTCTGGATGACGCTCTTCACCACGCTGTGGATGAGCGCGGCCGCGGTGCTGTTCGAGAGGGAAGCCTGGGTCGCGCCCACACCGGCCATCTGGGGCGCGATCGTCTACAACGCGCTGGGCGTGTTTGCCTTTGCGCAGGTGGCCTGGCTGATGATGGCGCGCGACCTGCCGCCCGTGGCATCCACCTTGTCGGTGATGTTCATCCCGGTGCTGGGCGTGTTCAGCGGCGCGTGGTGGCTGAACGAGGTGCTGCACTGGCAGGACTGGGCGGCGGTTGCCCTCGTCATGGTCGCCATTGCTTCTGTGCTGTGGCCCCCACGCTCCACCGCTGCGCGGGTCGCTGCCCCCCGAGGGGGCTGAGCCTGCCTTGGGGCGGCCCGGCGGCTGGCTCTGTGGCCCCCACGCTCTGCCGCCTGACCTGATTCAGGCCGGCAACTGCGCCATCGCCAGACACAGATCGGCCCAGGCCTTGCCCTTGTCGGCGGGCGTGCGCAGCAGATACGCCGGGTGGTAGGTCACGATCACGGGCACACCTTCATAGTGGTGCATCTGGCCACGCAGGCGGCCGATGGGCTCGTTGGTCTTGAGCAGGGCCTGCACCGCGAAGCGGCCCATGGCCACGATCACCTTGGGCCTGACCAGCGCCACCTGACGCGCAAGGTAGGGTTCGCAGGAGGCCACCTCATCGGCCTGCGGATTGCGGTTGGCCGGGGGGCGGCACTTGAGCACGTTGGTTATGTAGGCGCCCTCGGCGCCTTTCCCGGTGCGGCTGCGCCCCACGGCCTTGAGCATGTTGTCGAGCAGCTGCCCGGCCGCGCCCACAAAGGGTTCGCCCTGCAGGTCTTCGTTTTCACCCGGGGCTTCACCCACCACCATCCAGTCGGCCTGTTCGTCGCCCACACCAAACACGGTGTTGGTGCGGCCCTGGCAGAGTCCACAGGCCTGGCATCCGGCCACGGCGTCGCGCAGCGCGGGCCAGTCGAGTGTGGCCACCGGGCTGGCAGGTCGGGAGGGTGTGGCTTGGGCAGGTGGCGTCGGCACAGGCGCAGCCATGGGGGCAGCCACGGCCACAGCTCTGGGCGCTGGTGCTGCAACGGGATCATGAACCGCCACGGCGGGTATCTGGGCCGGCGCAGGTTTCGGCGCCCACACCCGCACGCCCATCTCGGCCAGCATGGCGCGCTGGCGGGCGTCGAGTTCGGGAACGAAGGAGGTGTCGGGCGCGTCGCTCATGGTCTGGCTTCCAAGGCTGCAGCCGCCACCAGGTTCAGGCTCATCACCACCGCGTCTTCGCGCTGGAAGTGGCCGGCCGGGTAGTAGCCCTTGCGCACGCCCACCTGTGCGAAGCCGCAGCGTTCGTACAGAGCGCGCGCGGGCGCATTGCTCTCCCGCGCCTCCAGCCAGACCCATTGCGCGCCCTGGCCGCGCGACCACAGGGCCAGCGCGTCGAGCATGAAGCGCGCCCAGCCCTGGCGCTGGTGGGCGGTGGCCACGGTGATGTTGAGCAGGTGCACTTCGTCCACGCCGGGCATGGCCACCAGGTAGCCCAGCAGCACGCGGCCGTCGGCGCGCGGCGGGTGGGGCACTTCGCCGGGCAGCGCTTCGGACAGCAACAGCATGGCCGGATAACCGGCCTTGAGCGAATCGTGAAAATGCCGGCGCGACCACGGGTGCGCGTAGGCCTGCGACTCAACCGCCTGTACCGCGTCCAGGTCGGACTCGAGCATGGGTTCGAACACGATCAGGCGTTCGGGGCGCGACGCCGTGCGGGGCTGCACCTGCGGCTCGGTGGGCGCGGGCCACAGGCCGCTGGCCCAGGCGGGCAGGGCGGTTTGCATGGCTGTGGTGGCCTGTGTGGGTGTGTTCATGTGCCCGCCTCGGCGGCCAGGCGGATGGTTTCGCGCTCCGCCGTGGTCTGCGCCACCTTGTCGCGCACGTACAAGGGCAGCGCGTCCTGCGCAGCCACCGCGTGACCGGCCGCGAGCAGGCCCGGGGCGAGGCGCAGCAGGGCGGCGGCGGTGGGCAGGGCGGTGTGGCGCTGGCCCACCAGGTCGGTCAGTGCGCCCATCTCGAAAACGTTGCCGGCGAGCAGGCGCTCGCCCGGGGCCAGGTCTCGCAGGTAGCCGTGCAGGTCGGCGGGCTTGCACAGACGGGGCGGCGCCAGCGGTGTCAATCCCTCGGGGCCGGCGGAGCCGCAGGCGTAGGGCGCCACATACACCTCACCCATGCGGGCGTCGAGCAGGGCCACGATCACGCCCGGCAGTGGTTCGCCTGCGTCCACCCGCGCCTGCCTGGCTTCTTCGGCCAGGGCCAGCAGTGTGTCCACCGGCAGCACCGGCAAACCACCTGCCCGGCCCAGGCCTTGCACGCCGTAGGCGAGGCCTTGCGCCACCGAGCAGGCGGTGCGCAGGCCGGTGAACGAGCCCGGTCCGCGCCCGAACACCACGGCGGCCAGCGTGTCCAGCGACCAGCCCGCTTCAGCAAGCACGCTGCGCACCATGGGCAGCAGCGTGCCGGAGGCCTGGGCGCCGCCGGGGCCGTTGCGTTGCCACAGCGGTGCGCCGGGTTCACCCGTTCCCAGCGCCACCGAGAGGGCGTCGGTGCTGGTTTCAATGGCCAGCAGGCGCTGATGAGCAGGGAGTGTCGAGGGCATCGCCGGATTATCGGCCAGCGTGCCGGTCGTCCGTCCTGCGGCCCATTGAACAAGGGCAATGCCGCTCGGGACACGGTGGCGTTTCATAATGAAACGCATGTCACTTACCCGCTCCTTGTTCGCCCTGCTGGCCACCGCCGTGGTCGCGCTGCCCGCCTGCGCCCAGCTCCCCGGCGAATACGGCGCCTTGCCGCCCACCGTGGTGGCTGCGCTCAAGCGCGCGCAGGTGCCGCCGAGCGCCCTGTCGGCGCTGGTGGTGTCGGTCGACAACCGGGCCGAAGAACGGCTGCGTTTTCGCGCCAGCGTGCCGGTGAACCCGGCCTCGGTGATGAAGCTGGTGACCACCTACGCGGCCATCGACCTGCTGGGTGCCGACTACACCTGGAACACGCGCTTCTACACCGACGGCACGATCGACCAGGGTGTGCTGCGCGGCAACCTGTATGTGCGCGGCGACGGTGATCCGAAGTTTGTGCTCGAACGCATCCAGGGCGCATTCTTTGCCCTGCAAGACAAAGGTGTGCGGGTGGTGCTGGGCGACATCGTGCTTGACCACAGCGCTTTCGAGATCGCCGCCACCGACCCCGGTGCGTTTGATGGTGAATCGCTTCGCCCCTACAACGCCACGCCCGACGCGCTGCTGGTCAATTTCAAGTCGGTTGTGCTGACCTTCCAGCCCGACGGCGCCAGCGGCGTGGCGCGCGTGATCAGCGAGCCACCCATGGCCGGTCTGGCGATCGATGCCACCGTGCCGCTGGCCCGCGTGGGCGCGCGCTGCGGTGACTGGCGCAGCGGACTGCAGGCCCGCTTTGACGACGCCAACAGCATCCGGTTTGAAGGAAGCTACCCGCAGAGCTGCGGCGAACTCAAATGGCCCGTGGCCTATCAGGACCCCGGCAGCTACGCGTCGCGCGCCCTGGAGGGTTTGTGGCGCACCAGCGGCGGCGCCATCACTGGCCATGCCCGTCCCGGCCTCACACCACCGGGCGCCACGCTGCTGCACGAAGCGGCGTCGCTGCCACTGTCGGACATCATCACGGACGTGAACCAGTGGAGCAACAACGTGATGGCGCAGCAGGTGTACCTCACGCTGGGCCGCCTGGTGCCCACGCCGGCGCCGCAGCCGGGGATGACGCCAGGTGTCGCTGGCAACCTGATCCCCATGCGCCCGGCGCGCTTCGAGCGCTCGCGCGAGGTGGTTGAAAACTGGTGGAAGCGCACCTTCGGCATCCGCAACGCCATGCCGGTGATGGACAACGGCTCGGGGCTCTCGCGCGAGGAGCGCATTTCGCCCGAGGCCTTGGCCAATTTGCTGCGCCACGCCAGCCGCCATCCGCAGGCTGAGCGCTTTGCCAGCTCGCTCTCGGTGGCCGGTGTCAACGGCACGGCGGCGCGCATGGCCCGCGCGCCCGGCAGCGCCGCGCGCGGCAATGCCCAGCTCAAGACCGGCACGCTCCGGGACGTCACCGGCATCGCCGGCTATGTGAACGCGGCCAATGGCGCGCGTTATGTGGTGGTCGGCTTCGTGAACCACCCCAATGCGCCGGCGGCCCGACCGGCTCTCGAAGCGCTGGTGGAGTGGACCGCCGCGCAGCAAGACTGAAGAAGACCGCCTGATGCCATTCGGCGACATCATCGGCTTCAGTGCCGCTTTCCTCACCACGGCCAGCTTCGTGCCGCAGGCCTGGCTCACCTTCAAGACGCGCGACGTGAGTGGCATCTCGCTGGGCATGTACAGCGCGTTCACGCTGGGCGTGGCGCTGTGGCTGGTTTATGGGCTGAGCCTGGGCGCCTGGCCGGTGGTGGTGGCCAACACCATCACGCTGATGCTGGCGCTGGCCATCCTGGTGATGAAGCTGCGCTACGGGCGTGCCCCGCAGCGCTGATCACGCCGCCGCGCGCACCAGCCGGTCGCGCACACCGTCCCACGCCGCGTCGGCCGGCGGTGTTTCCACCCAGATCAGGCGCACGCCGGTGGCGTCGAGTTCGCGCAGAACGGCGAACAGTTCCTGAGCGCTGCGGCTGGCCTCTGCCGGCATGCGGCGAACGCTCACGCCGCGCGCGGCCTTGATGGGTGTGCGGGCGTAGACCGCGATGTGGCGGGCGTCCGTGCCCAGCAGGTCGAGCGCGGCCTGCAGGGGTTTGGCGTCCATCAGCCGCACCTTGGCGCGTGGCGCGTAGTGCGATTCGAGCGTGCCCGAAGCGCGGGGCGCGGTGGCATCGCGCTCGCGCAAGGGCTGTTTGCACACGGCCTCGATCTGCGCGGCGGTGACCATGCCGGGGCGCAGCAGCACCGGCCACGCGCGTGTGGCGTCGACGATCGTGGACTCGATACCGACCGGGCAGGCGCCACCGTCGAGGATGAGCAGTTCAGCGTCCGACAGCGCTTCGAACTCGTCGGCCACATGAGCGGCCGTGGTCGGGCTCACGCGGCCGAAGCGGTTGGCGCTGGGCGCGGCGACGCCGCTCACGCCCCGTGCAGCCGCTGCGGTGAGCAGCGCCTGCGCCACCGGGTGGGCCGGGCAGCGCAGGCCCACCGAGTCTTGCCCGCCGGCCGCCACCGCCGCCACGCCGTCGCGGCGCGGCAGGATCAGCGTGAGCGGGCCGGGCCAGAAAGCGTTCATCAGCGCAACGGCAAAGGCCGGCACGTCGCGCGCGTAGTGGTCGACCCCGGCGCGCCAGCCTTGTGCGCCGGTGCCGGACGCCAGGTGCACGATCAGCGGGTGGTCGGCCGGGCGGCCCTTGGCTTCAAAGATGCGGTGCACCGCGGTGGCGTTGTCGGCATTGGCCGCGAGGCCGTAGACGGTTTCTGTCGGCATCCCCACCAGCGAGCCTGCCGCCAGCCGCTGCGCCGCTTGTTCCACGGCAGACGCATCGGCGGCGTTGAGCAGCAGCGGCATGGGTGGATCAGGCGGCGAGCGGGGGCAGGCCGAGCAGCGTCAACACCTTGGCCGCGGTCTCGCGCACCTCGGCCACGGTGGGGGCGGTGATGTTGAGGTGGCCCATCTTGCGACCCGGGCGCGCGCTCAGCTTGCCGTAGAGGTGCAGGTGGGTGCCGGGCAGGGCCAGCACCTGCGCCCAGGGTGGCGACACCCCGCGTTCGCTCACCTTCTCGCGCACGGCGTTGGGCGCGAACCAGAGGTCGCCCAGCAGGTTGACCATGATGGCCGGGCTGTGCTGGCGCGGCGTGGGCAGCGGCAGTCCGGCGAGGGTGCGCACCTGCGCTTCGAACTGCGAGATGTCGCAGGCGTTCTGGGTGTAGTGGCCGCTGTTGTGCGGGCGCGGCGCCATCTCGTTGACGATCAGGTCCACGCCGTCGGCGGTGTCGACCAGGAAGTACTCCACGCACAACACGCCCACGTAGTTGAGGTGGTTGGCCAGGGCCACCGTGCTGGCTTGCGCGCGCGCGGCCAGGGCTGGGTCCAGCGCGCCCTCAAACACTTCGGTGATGGCCAGGATGCCGTCGTGGTGCGTGTTCTTCTGCACCGGGAAACTCACGGTCTGGCCATCGGCGCCACGCGACACGATCACCGAGCACTCGCCGCGCAATGGCATGAGCTTTTCCAGCACGCAAGGCACCTTGTTCAAGCCGGCCCAGGCGGCGGCCAGTTCTTCGCGCGTGGACACGCGCACCTGGCCCTTGCCGTCGTAACCCAGGCGAGCGGTTTTCAGGATGCCTGGCAGCAGGTCGGCCGGCACGGCGGCGAGCAGGGCGTCGGTGGTGATGGTCGCGTAGGGCGCGGGGAACACGCTGCTGACCGGTGCGCACTGCACGAAATGCGCCTTCTCCTTGATGCGGTCCTGCGCTATCGCCACGCAGGCGGCCGAAGGGGCTACCGGCCGGTGTGCGCCGAGCGTGACCAGCGCTGGCGCCGGCACGTTCTCGAACTCGGTGGTGATGGCCTCGCAGCGCTGCATCAGCTGGGCCAGGCCCTGCTCGTCATCAAACGGCGTCTGGATGTGGAAGTGGCTGATCAGGCCGGCCGGACTGGCGGGATCGGGATCGAGCACCGCCGTGAAATAGCCCATGGCCTGCGCTGCCTGCACAAACATGCGCCCGAGCTGGCCGCCGCCCATGACGCCGAGCGTGATCTGCTGGCCGGTGGGTGAGGTGCTGCCGGGGAGGATGGTCTTGAGGCTCATGGGCGTGGTGTCACAGGGGAAGGGTCATGCCGCGTGCGGCGGCGGTTTGTTGCGAGCGAAAGGCTTCAAGCTTCTCGCGCAGCGCAGCATCTTCATTGGCCAGCATGGCCACGGCGAACAGTGCCGCGTTGGCCGCTCCCGCCGCGCCGATGGCAAAGGTGGCCACCGGCACACCCTTGGGCATCTGCACGATGCTGTGCAGCGAGTCCACGCCGCTCAAATGTTTGCTGGCCACCGGCACGCCGAGCACCGGCACCACCGTCTTGGCCGCCAGCATGCCCGGCAGGTGGGCCGCACCGCCCGCACCCGCGATGATGCATTTCATGCCCCGCCCGGCCGCGCTTTCGGCGTAGGTGAACATGTCGTCGGGCATGCGGTGCGCCGAGACCACGCGGGCGTCAAACGAAATGCCGAATTCCTGCAGGATCTGCACGGCGTGCTGCATGGTGTCCCAGTCGCTGCTGGAGCCCATGACCACGCCCACCTGGATGGGGTTCATGAAGTGCCTTTGGCCAATGCGCCCCCGTCGGGGGCGGTGCCCGGTGGCGCGCATGAACAGGCATGGCGCTCTCCGGTAAAGTGTGGATTTTACGGTTCGCTCCACAGTGCCGACCGCCTCGCACCGCTTCCCCTTCAGGCCCTCTCCCCATGATCAACGTCACCATTGCCAATTTTGAAGCCGAGGTCATCGAGGCTTCGCACCACACGCCCGTGCTGGTCGATTTCTGGGCCCCTTGGTGTGGGCCGTGCAAGGTCATTGGCCCGCTGCTGGAAAAGGTGGAGACCGCCTACGCCGGGCGCTTCAAGCTGGTCAAGATCGACTCCGATCAAGAACAACAGCTCGCTGCCGCCTTTGGTATCCGCAGCATCCCCACCTGCGTTCTGCTCATGAACGGCCAGCCGGTCGACGGTTTCATGGGCGCGCTGCCCGAGGGCCAGATCAAGGAGTTCCTCGACAAGCACCTGCCCGCGGCCAACGAACTCGAAGCCCTGGCCGAGGAAGAAGAAGCGCTGGAAGCGATCGCCGAAGGCGACCTCGAAGGCGCGCTGGAGAAGCTGCAGGAGGCGGTAAAGACCGACCCGAACAACGACGATGCGCGCTTCGACCTGGTGAAGCTGCAGATGGAGCTGGGCCTGGACGACGACGCCAAGGTGGCGTTTGCGCCCGTGATCGCCAAGGCGGCCGCTGTGCGCCGGCTCGATTCATTGCAACGCTGGATGGCCGCGCGCGACGCCAACGCCGACGTGGCCGACCCAGAAGCCCGCGCTGCCGAACTGCAGGCCGCCATTGCCGCCAACAAGCGCGACTTCGCATCGCGCTTTGCCCTCGCGCAGTTGCTGATGGCGCACAGCCAGTGGGTGCCTGCGATGGACGAGTTGCTGGAGATCCTGATGCGCGACAAGGCCTGGAGCGAAGACCTGGCGCGCAAGACCTTCATCGCCATCCTGGACATCATCGAGCCACCCAAACCCAAGGTGGCCGAGGGCCAGGTGCCGCCGGAAGACCCGACGGTGGCGACCTACCGCCGCCGCTTGTCGAGCGTCGTGCTGAGCTGATCGGCTTCAGCCCATCAACCGGGTCAGTGCTTCCTGGTACTTTGCAGCGGTTTTTTCAATCACTTCCTTGGGCAAACGCGGCGCCGGTGGCGTCTTGTCCCAGGGCTTGCCGCCCACCTGCGCGGTCTCCAGCCAGTCGCGCAGGAACTGCTTGTCGTAGCTTGGCGGGTTCTGGCCCACCACATAACTCTCAAGCGGCCAGTAGCGTGAGCTGTCGGGCGTGAGCACCTCGTCCATGAGCACCAGTTTCCCGGCCTTGTCCAGGCCGAACTCGAACTTGGTGTCGGCAATGATGATGCCCTTCTGGAGTGCCATCTCGGCCGCAGCCTTGTAGAGCGCGATCGACACGTCGCGAATTTGCGCGGCGAGTTCGGGGCCGATCATGGCCACGGTCTGCTCGAAGGTGATGTTCTCGTCGTGCTCGCCCATCTCGGCCTTGGCCGCTGGCGTGTAGATCGGCTCGGGCAGCTTCGACGCGTTCTGCAAACCGGCGGGCAGCTTCACGCCGCACACGGCCTGGTTGTCCTGGTATTCCTTCCAGCCGCTGCCGGCCAGATAGCCGCGCACCACGGCTTCCACCGGGATCGGCTTCAAACGCTGCACCAGCATCGAACGGCCGGTGACCTGGGGCGCCTCGGTCGCAGAGACCACGCTCTCGGGCGCGTCACCCGTGAGGTGGATCGGGCAGATGTTCAGGCCCGTGGGGCCGAGTTTGTCGAACCAGAACAGCGAGAGCCGGGTGAGCAGTTCGCCCTTGCCGGGAATCGGCTCGCCCATGATCACGTCAAACGCGCTGATGCGGTCGCTGGCCACCATGAGGATGCGGTCGTCGCCCACGGCGTAGTTGTCGCGCACCTTGCCGCGCGCGAGCAAGGGCAGGGAGGTGAGGGCCGAGGTGTGCAGGGCAGTGGTCATGATCGGATCGGGAAAAGGCGGGACAAGAAAAAAGCCCGTTGAACAGCCAACGGGCTTTGAACCATTCCGGGGGATTATCGCAAGTTGAGAACCCCGTGGGTGGCGCCTTACTTCGCGGCCAGTCCCAGGCGCTCGATCAGGGCCTTGTCCTTGTTGAAGGTCTCGGCAGCCCACTTGCGGTACTCGTCACCGTTGCGGTACCACATGGCCTGGTTGAGCTGGCCCAGCACTTCCATGTGGCGCGGTTCGTCCATCGCTTTCTTGAACGCGTCGTGCAGCGTTTTCACGATGGCCGGGTCCATGCCTTTGGGGCCTACCAGGCCGTAGGGCGAGCTCGACACCACGTTGTAGCCCAGGTCCTGCGCGGTGGGCACGTCGGGCCAGCGCTTGGTGCGCTGTTCACCGAAGGTCACGAGCAGGCGCATTTCGCCGCTGTCGACAAACTTGTCCCAGCCGGTGGCGTCGCTCTGCGCCATCACGTGGCCACCCAGCAGGGCGGACTGCAGGTCGGCGTTGCCTTTGAACGGCACGTGGACGAACTGCACCTTGGCATTGCCGGCCAGTTCTTCCATCAGCAGGTGCGGGCTGCTGCCGGTGCCGGTGGAACCGTAGTTGATCGTGCCGGGCGCCTTGCGCGCGGCTTCCACATAGTCCTTGAAGGTCTTGTAGGGCGAGTCGGCCTTGACCGTGAGGCCGAAGGTGTAGCCCGACACACCAATGATGTAGCTGAAGTCCGTCATCGGGTTCCAGTTGGTCTTCTGCATGTGCGGCATGCGCAGCATGCCCAGCGGGAACTGGGCGATGGTGTAGCCATCGGGCTTGGCGGTCTGCGCCATGGTGCTCGGGCCCAGGGTGCCACCGGCGCCGGGCTTGTTTTCCACCACGATGGGCTGGCCCAGGTGCTTGGACGCGAGCTCGGCCAGGGTGCGCAGGTGGCGGTCGGTCGAGCCGCCAGCGGGCCATGGAATGATGAGCGTGACCGGGCGGCTGGGGTAGGCCTGGGCTTGCGCGTTGGCCACGCTCCAGGGCGCCACGCCAGCGGCGGCCGTGGCGGTGACGGCGGCCAGCAGCAGCGCGCGGCGGCCGCTGGAGCGGGGAGTGGACGGTGTGTTCTTCATGCTTGTCTCCTTCTGGGGGAATGCCGTTTCGGCGGTGGTTGTGACGCGGTGTGCGTCTTGAGGGTGATGAATGGGAGGTGCTAGGGGGGAAGGATGGAGGCGTCAACCGCAGCCTGCTGTTCCTGCAGTTCGCGCCACATCACCTTGCCGCTGCCCGAGCGGGGCAGCGCTTCCACGAATTCCACGGTGCGCGGGCTCTTGTAGGCGGCCATGTGGCTGTGCGCCCAGTCGATCACGTCCTGCTCGGTCACCTGGCCGCGGTGGCCTGGCCGCAGCACGACGAGCGCCTTGACGCTCTCGCCGCGCCGGGCGTCGCGCACGCCGATCACACAGGCTTCCTGGATGGCGGGGTGGTGGTACATGAGTGCCTCCACCTCGGCGGGCCAGACCTTGTAGCCGCTGGCATTGATCATGCGTTTGAGGCGGTCGGTCATGAAGAAGTAGCCTTCTTCGTCCACATGGCCGAGGTCGCCGGTGCGCAGGAATCGCTGACCGTCGAGGGTGACAAAAGCCTCTTGCGTGGCCTTCGGGTTGCGCCAGTAGCCCTGCATCACCTGGGGGCCGTGCACCACGATCTCGCCGGTCTCGCCCGGCGGCAATGTGGCCAGCGTGTCGGGGTCGACCACGCGCGCGTCCACGTCGAACACCGGCATGCCCAGGCACTGGCGCTTGGGCCGGTGCGTGGGGTTGATGTGGGTGGCCGCCATGGTCTCGGACATGCCGTAACCCTCGATGTAGTCCTGCCCGGTGAGCGCCTTCAGGCGTGCGGCCAGCGCCTCGGGCATGGCCGCGCCGCCGCCGCGCACGCAGCGCAGGCTGCTCAGGTCGAAGCGCTCCAGCTGCGGGTGCGCGAGGAAGTCGATCACCATGGTGCTGATGGCTTGCCACATGGTCACGCGGTAGCGCTGCATGCAGATGGCCGCCACTTCGCGGTCCCAGCGAGCCAGCACCACGATCGTGGCACCCACGTACAGCGGCCCGTTCAGGCTGCCGGTGAGGCCGGTGACGTGGAAGAAGGGCAGCACCGAGAGGCACACGGCGTCGGAGGCGGTGCCGAACCAGCGCACGCCTCCCACCAGGGTGCTCATGACGCTGCGGTGGGTGTGCATGCAGCCTTTGGGCAGGCCGGTGGTGCCCGAGGTGTAGGGCATGGCGCAAAGGTCGTCGGGGCCGGTGGTGAGCGGGACGGGGGTCCGCTCCTGGGCAATCGCGTCGGCCCAGGCCACGAGGCCAGGCTCGTTCAGTGGCTGGCGCGGCGCGGCCACAAATTCGGGCACCGCCAGATCGGTGGGCAGACGCAGATGGTCGCTGTAGGTGGCCACGATCACATGGCGCAGGCCTTCACCTTCGGACACGATCAGCGGGCGCACCTGCGGCAGCAGGTCTTGCGCCACCAGGGCCACCTGCGCGCCGCTGTCGCTGACGCAGTGGCGCAACTCTTCCACCCGGTTCATCGGGTTCACCGGCACCACCACCGCGCCCGCGCGCAGGATGGCGTAGAACGCCAGCGCCCACTGCGGGCTGTTCTGCATGCACAGCAGCACGCGGTCGCCCGGCTGCACGCCGGCCGCCTGCTGCAGGTGGCCGGCAAGGTGTTCGGTCTCGCGCAGGAAGTCGGCGTAGGTCAGCACCGAGTCGTAGAACACGATGAAGGGCTTGTCGGGGTAGCGCCGGGCCGACACCTCGAGGTTGTAGAAGACGTGGGTCTGCGGCAGCGTGAGGTGCTGCGGCAGGCCGGGCGGCCAGTGGGCCGGGGTGAGGGACTTCATGCCGTGGAGGGTTCTTCATTCCGCTGAGCGGAAAACGGGATCGAGGTCGATCAATATACGGCGCTCCATGGGCTGATGTAAATGCGCAAGCACACAGATCAGGGAAAGCGAGCATGGGTCGCGGTCTCAAAAGCTTCCAAAATTCCGTTCTGCGGAATACAAGGCGTGTTGAGGAGACGCTTATTCCGATCTGCAGAAAAAAGGAATGCCATGGGCCGCCACCGCCAATCGCCCCCCGCCCCGCTCGCTCAAGCCGACCCGGCCGATGACCGCCGCTTTGTCACCGCACTGGCGCGGGGACTCACCGTGCTGCGCTGCTTCACCCCGGCCGACCGCTGGCTCGCGCACCAGGAGCTGGCCCGGCGCACCGGCCTGCCGCAGGCCACCGTTTCGCGCCTCACGTTCACGCTCACCAGCCTGGGCTACCTGCGCCACCGCGCAGCCACCGGCGAGTACGCGCTGAGCCCGGCGGTGCTGTCGCTGGGCTTCAGCGTGCTGTCCAACTTCCAGATCGGGCGCATCGCACGGCCCTTCATGGAAACCCTGGCCGAGCACACGCAGGCGGCCATTTCGCTGGGTGTGCGGCACGACGCCTCGGTGGTTTACGTGGCGCACTGCCGCAGCACGGCACGGCTCATCCTCGGGCTGGACGTGGGCACGCGCCTGCCGTTCGCCGAGACCGCCATGGGCCGCGCCATCTGGTGCTCGGCCTCGCCGGGCATGCAAGCCTTGATGGCGAGGCGCCTGCAGGCGCAAGACCCGGAACGCTGGCCCGCGCGCGAAGCCGGGTTGCGCCGCGCCGAAACCGACTGGGCCGAACGCGGCTACGCGGTGTCGGAATCGGAGTGGGAAAGCGAGATCGCCGCCATCGGCGTGGGGCTGGACCTGGGCGATGGCCGTGAGCCGCTGGCGCTCACCGTGGGTGGGCCGGCCTCGCGGCTGCAGGGCGCCTTGCTGCACGAAGACTTTGGCCCGGCGTTGGTGAAAACGGGCCGCGAAATCGTGGCGGCGATCCAGGCCGCGGGCTGGGAGGACTGACACCCCGCTGAATGAAAAACGCCACCGCAAGGGTGGCGCTTTCAGGGGGATCCGAGACGGGTCAGTGCACGACCTGGGCCAGCTCGCCCTTGGCGTACTTGGCGGCCACGACCTGCAGGCTCTCGCCCTTGATCTTGCTGGCCTGGCCCTCGCAGCCGAACTCGATGTAGCGCTGCTTGCAGATCGCCTTGGCGGCTTCGCGCGCGGGCTTGAGCCATTCGCGGGCGTCGAACTTCTCGGGATTCTCGGCCAGGAACTTGCGCACCGCAGCCGTCATGGCCAGTCGGATGTCGGTGTCGATGTTGATCTTGCGCACGCCGAACTGGATCGCTTTCTGGATCTCTTCGACCGGCACGCCGTAGGTTTCCTTGATCTTGCCGCCGTACTGGTTGATCACCGCCAGCAGGTCCTGCGGCACCGAGCTCGATCCGTGCATCACCAGGTGGGTGTTGGGCAGGCGGCGGTTGATTTCCTGGATGCGGTCGATCGCCAGGATGTCGCCGGTGGGCTTGCGGGTGAACTTGTAGGCGCCGTGGCTGGTGCCGATGGCGATGGCCAGGGCGTCGAGCTGGGTGCGCTTGACGAAGTCGGCCGCCTGCTCGGGGTCGGTCAGCAGCTGTTCGCGCGTCATCACCGCGTCGGTGCCGTGGCCGTCTTCCTTGTCGCCCTGCATGGTCTCCAGACTGCCCAGGCAACCCAGTTCGCCCTCAACGGTCACGCCAAGTTTGTGCGCCATGTCCACCACCTTGCGGGTGACTTCCACGTTGTATTCGTAGCTGGCAATTGTCTTGCCGTCGCCTTCCAGGCTGCCGTCCATCATCACCGAGCTGAAGCCCAGGTCGATCGCACCTTGGCATACATCGGGGTTTTGGCCGTGGTCCTGGTGCATCACCAGCGGGATGTGGGGGTAGGACTCCACGGCGGCCTGGATCAGGTGCTTGATGAAGGGCTCACCGGCGTATTTGCGCGCCCCGGCGCTGGCCTGCAGGATCACCGGCGCGCCGGCTTCGTGGGCGGCGGCCATGACGGCCTGCACTTGTTCGAGGTTGTTGACGTTGAACGCTGGAATGCCGTAGCCGTGGATCGCGGCGTGGTCGAGCAGTTCGCGCATGGAAACGAGCGCCATGAGAATTCCTTCAGTCAGTTGGTAACCGGTTGGTAACCCGCGATTTTACGGCGCGCTCGTGACGGTGCTCAATGGCGTCAGGTCGGGCGCTGCTGCAGGAATTGGCTGAAGCGGTCGAGCACGGGCGCCAGCCCGCGCAGCGGCGGCGCCAGCGCGCCGATCAGCGTGGTGTGGCTCACCCGGTCAAAGAGATCCAGCTCCACCTTTGTTCCGCGCTGCTGCAGGGCTTGCGCCATGGCCTGGGTGTTGCGTTGCGGGTTCACCAAGGTGTCGCTCCTGGCGGCCAGCAGCAGCACGCGGTGTCTCGAGCCCGTGCCTGCGCTGGCGTGGAACAGAGGCTGCGAGTTGGGCGGGGTGTCGGGCCAGTTGAAAGCGCGCTGCACCGCGGGACTGCCGATGGGCAGGAAGTCGTAGGGGCCCGCCAGACCGGCCCAGCCCGCCAACTCGCCGGGTTGCATGGCCACCTCGGACAGCCAGCGCGCGTCGAGCGCGAGCATGGCCGCGTTGTAGGCGCCCGCACTGTGGCCGGTGACAAACAGGCGCGAGGGAGATGCGCCCAGGCGCTGCGCGTTGTCGCGCGCCCAGCGCACGGCCAGCGCGCAGTCCTGCAGGAACACCGGGTAACGCACCTCGGGACTCAGGCGGTAGTCGGCCACCACGGTGACGATGCCGCGCGAGGCCAGCGCCTCACCGACGAACTTGTAGTCGGCGCGTTCTCCGCTGCTCCAGCTGCCACCGTAGAAGAACACGGCCATGGGCGCACCGGGTGCGGTGCCCACCGGCCGGTACACGTCCATGCGCTGGCGCTCGGCGGGGCCGTAGGCCTCGTCGCGCAGCACCGTGTGTGTGTTCGACGGCACGGTGGCGTTGATCAGGCGCAGGGGTGAGCAGGCCTGCAGCAGAGGCGCCAGGCCCAACAGCGTGAGCCAGCGGCGGCGGTTGGGCGGGTTTGAGGGGACGGGGATCGGTGAATGCATGGAAGGTGTACGCGCGCCGTTGGCGATCGGATTCAGTTGGGTTGGGGGTGCGCCCGTGGCGATGTCGCGTCCCGATACCAATAGTCACACAACCGAGGGGAACTGTGGTGCCGCAATGGGCACCTTCCAAGATGAACATCCAGCTGCACAGAGAACGGAACACCATGCCTTGTCGCACCCTGATCGTGACACTCACCTCTGCTGCCGCTCTGCTGGCGCCAGGCCTCTCGCAGGCGCAGGTGACTCTCAAGGCCGACGGCCAGTGGCGCTACCTGCTGACGGCCGGGGCCAATGTCTCGTCGGGCAACAACGACGCCGCCGCGCTGAACCTGGCCGCCGAGGGCGCGCGCCAGACGAACGACGACAAGTGGACCTGGGATGCCAAGGCCGACCACGCACGCAGTGCGGGCGTGGCCACCACCGATCGCTACGGTCTGCGCACCCAGTACAACCGCGACATTTCGCCCGACTGGTTCGGCTTCGGTTCGGGCGAGACGCTGAGCGACGAGCTGGCCAACATCTCGGCCCGGTATTCGGTGGCCAGCGGCATCGGGCGCCACGTGTGGCGCGACGAACGTGGGTTTTTCGACGTGTCCGCCGGTCTGGGCTATTCGTACGACTGGTACGTCGCGCCCACCGACGTCGCCGGTGCGGTGCGCGAGCAATACGGACGGACCGAGCTGGTGTTGTCGGAAGAGTCCAGCCACCGGCTGACTCCCACCACCAACCTGCGCCAGAAGTTCACGCTGTATCCGAACCTGCGCGATTCAGGCAAGTACCGCGCGGTGCTGGACACCGGCCTGACCGTGGAAATGACGCCGACGATCAACCTGTCTGCGGGCCTGAGCTACCGCTACGACAGCGCCCCCGGCAACAACCTGGAAAAAGGCGACGCGATGTTCGTGACGGGCGTGTCGCTGAGATTTGATTGATGCCCTCATGTCCCGGCACCGGCCCTCACCCCGACCCTCTCCCGCAGGAAGAGGGAGCGAGAGAGGTGTTTCAACCTGCGCGACAGATTTTCAGCGTGTTGGTTCCGCCCGGCTGGCCCATGGGCTCGCCCACTGTGATGGCGTACACGTCGCCGCTGTGCACGATGCCGCGTTTCTTCAGCTGGTTTTCGGCTTCGGCCAGGGCGGTGTCGCGGTCGGCGCTGGCTTCCATGAGCAGCGGGCGCAC
>NZ_JALHLX010000012.1 GCF_022844385.1 Hydrogenophaga sp.
AGCACGCGGTGCGTGAGGCGCGTGGTCTCGGAGAGGTTCTCGTCGTCGAGCTGGAAAGGTGGCGTGACCGAAGCGTTGAGCACCTTCAGTTCGTGGCACAGCACCTCGATCTGGCCACTTTTGAGCTTGTCGTTGGTGGTGCCGGCAGGACGCGCACGCACGAGACCGGTCACCTGCACGCAGAACTCGTTGCGCACGTTCTCGGCGGTGCCGAACATCTCGGCGCGGTCGGGGTCGCAGACCACCTGAACATAGCCTTCGCGGTCGCGCAGGTCGATGAAGATCACGCCACCGTGGTCGCGGCGGCGGTTGACCCAGCCGCAGAGCTTCACGGTTTCGCCCAGTTGGGCCTCGGTCACCAGACCGCAGTAGTGGGTACGCATCGCCATTTCGCTTCTTCTTTCAACAGGTTCGCGGGCCGGGCCCGCGGGGGAACATCAGGGGGTCTTCTGGATGGCGCCGTCGGCAGCCACTTTGAGGTGCGGATTTTTGGGTCCACCGGGCACGATCACGCCCATGGACACGATGTAGGTCAGCGCTTCGTCCACGCTCATCTGCAGCTCCACGCAGGAGGTCTTGCGAACCATCACGAAATAGCCGCCGGTGGGGTTGGGGGTCGTGGGCACATACACGCTGTGGAACTCGTCGAGCTCACCCGAACGACCGGGTTGCGCCTGCAACTTGCGAAGAACATCCCCGGTCGGAGAGCCTGTGAGAAAGCCGATGGTCCACATGCCTTCGTGAGGCCACTCGATCAGCAGCGCCTTGCGAAAGGCATTGCCCTTCTCGGAGAACAGCGTATCCGACACCTGTTTCACACCGGAGTAAATGGAGCGCACCACGGGGATGCGGTGCAGCAGTGCGTGCCACCAACTCACCAGCTTGTTGCCGATGATGTTGGAGGCCAGCGCACCGATGGACAACACCACCACCAGCGCAAAGACCACGCCCAGACCTGGCACATGCACGCCGAGGAGCTGGTCGGGATGCCAGCCATTGGGCAAGATGCCCAGAGTCTGATCGAGCGTGCTGACCACCCAATCCAGCACCCAGAGCGTGATGATCAGGGGCACCAGCACCAGCAGGCCCGAGAACAACCATTTGCGCAAAGAAGGCATGGGACGGGGCTCAGGAACCCGACGGCGTGGTCGGGGTGGCGGGCGCCGGTGCGGCTGCGGGTGCGGGCGCAGCGGCTGGTGCAGGGGCGGCGCCGTCACCGGCTGGTTTGGCCGACGCTGCAGCGGCGGGCGCGCCCTCGGCGGCCGGCGTGGCAGCCGGCTTGCTGCCCTCGCGGAAATCGGTGACGTACCAGCCCGAACCCTTGAGCTGGAACCCGGCAGCGGTCAGCTGCTTCTTGAAGCTGGCCTGGCCGCACGACGGGCAGACGGTGAGCGGGTCGTCCGACATTTTCTGCAGCACGTCCTTGGCATGACCGCAGGACTCGCACTTGTAGGCATAGATGGGCATGGCGGGAACCTGATGAAGAGGAGGACGTCCCGCCGAGTCAATCGCCCGGCGGGCGCACTCAGCTCCCTCACGGGGCGCGGAACAAAACCCGTCATTATAAATTGAGGGTGTGTCCCGCTGCGGGCCGGGTGTCGGCGACGCCGAGGTACGGAATCACCAAAGGCGCACGCGCACCAGCACCTGCATCACGATCAAACCAAGCAGGAACCCCAATCCGCCGTACACGATGGCCTGCAGCAAGCGGTTGGTTCGGCGCTGCTCGGCCAGCAGGCTGTGGAGTTCGCGCCGGAGCTCGTGGGGCTTGTGCTGCAAGTAATCGTTGAGCAGGCGCGGCAAGGCGGGCAGCAGTTTCGCGTACTGGGGTGCCTCGGCCTTGAGTTGCTGAAACAGTTTCTGCGGTCCGACCTGCTCGACCATCCAGGTTTCCAGAAACGGCTTGGCGGTGTTCCACAGGTCCAGTTCGGGATCGAGGTCGCGTCCCAGTCCTTCAATGTTGAGGAGCGTTTTCTGCAGCAGCACCAGTTGCGGCTGGATCTCCACCTGGAAACGGCGCGAGGTCTGGAACAGGCGCATGAGCACCATGCCGAGCGAAATTTCCTTGAGCGGGCGGTCGAAATACGGTTCACACACCGCACGGATGGCCGATTCCAGCTCGTCCACCCGCGTACTGGCAGGTACCCAGCCCGATTCAATGTGCAGCTCGGCCACCCGTTTGTAGTCGCGGCGGAAAAAGGCCGTGAAGTTCTGCGCCAGGTATTCCTTGTCGAATTCGGTGAGCGTGCCGACGATACCGAAGTCGAGCGAGATGTATCGCCCGAAAGTGGCCGGCGCCGTGCTCACCTGGATGTTGCCCGGGTGCATGTCGGCGTGGAAGAACCCATCGCGGAACACCTGGGTAAAGAAGAGCGTCACGCCGTCGCGCGCGAGTTTCGGAATGTCCACTCCGAGCTTGCGCAACTCGTCCACGCGGTTGATCGGCAGACCGTACATGCGCTCCATCACCATCACCTCGGTGTGGCAATAGTCCCAGAGCATTTCAGGAATCAGCACCAGTTCAAGGCCTTGCATGTTGCGACGCAGCTGCGCGGCGTTCGAGGCTTCGCGCAACAGGTCGAGCTCGTCGTGCAAGTACTTGTCGAATTCACCCACCACCTCACGCGGCTTGAGGCGTTTGCCGTCGGCTGAGAGACGTTCAACCCAGCCCGCCATCATGCGCATGAGGCTGAGGTCCTTGTCGATCACGGCCGCCATGTTGGGCCGCAGCACCTTCACCGCCACCTCGCGCCCGCCGTGGCGGCCGTCACGCAAGGTGGCAAAGTGCACCTGGGCGATGGATGCACTGGCCACCGGCACCTGCTCGAAGCGGGTGAACACCTCGGTCAGCGGCTTGCCGAAGGCGCGTTCGATGCAGGCCACCGCCACTTCGCTGGGAAACGGTGGCACGCGGTCCTGCAGGCGGGCGAGTTCGTCGGCGATATCGGGGGGCAGAAGGTCGCGCCGGGTTGACAACACCTGGCCGAACTTCACAAAGATCGGGCCCAGGCGCTCCAGCGCCTCGCGCAGCCGCTCGCCGCGGGGTGCGTCGAGGTTGCGGCCGATGGAGACGATGCGGGTCAGCAGGCGGATGCCGCGACCGCGGAAGCTGGAGAGCACCAGCTCGTCCAGCCCGTAGCGCAACACCACCCAGACGATGAAAGCGCCACGAAAAAGCCGCGTCATGCGCTGGGTCCGCCGTCGCGAGGCGGTACGCCGGCATCGGACGCGGGCGCAGAAGCGAAGGGCGGCCGCGGCGGAAACCCGCCAGGCATGCGGTCCACGAACGACTTGACGGCCGTTGAGGCCGAGCGTGCGAACCGCGCGATGGTATTTGCAGTGGCATCGCCCACCACGCGGGACAAGTCTTCCTCCACATCCCAGCGCACGTTGTCCACCAGCCAGGCCACCTCGGCCGCCAGCTGCACATCGCCCTGGATGTCCACGCCCGGCTTTTGCCCGGCCAGCACGCTCTGCGCCAGCTCCAGCGGCGAGGTCTGGGTCAGTGTGACGCTGAGTTCGGGCTTGGCTGCGAGATCACAACGCTCCAGCAAACCGGCTGCGGTGGGCGCCAGCGTGAGGTGGAAGTCGCCCCACTGGATGCGCACGGGCTTGCCCTTCTGGCGCTTCAGGCGGTCTTGCGCGGCGCTTTCCTGCATCAACACGTGGTTGAGGAAGAGCACCAGGCGGTTCTGGAGCTCGTCCACCACCCAGTCGGGCGGCCGGATGGAGCCCAGCAGGGACTGCAGGAAGTTCAGGGGTGACGCGCCGGACGTGCCGGGGCCAGACGGAGAAACGGGTGGTTCATTTTTCATGACCACCCGATTTTGACGGATAAAACCCGGCGGGCGGCGCGGTTGGCCATTGCCCCGATGGGGCCGGGTCTTGCGCCCGGCTGCGCTGCTTATTGCAAGGCCTGCACACCGGCCACCAGCCAGCCGCCCGAACCCGTTTTGGGACGTGTGATGTTCCAGACTTCGCGGAAGGGGTTCGGGCCGGAGGACACGTCTTCCCGGATCATTCCCGAGAACTCCACGCTGGCCATGTAGGCGTCGTCCAGCTCTTCGATGCCGAGCAACTGGGCATCCAGCATCACGACTTCGGTCTTGTTGACGCTGGCACCACTGGTGGCTTCGCGCTCGGCCAGCTGGCTGCGGATCTGCTCCAGCATGCCGTCGGTCATCATGGCACGCAGGCTCGGAATGTCGGAGCGGTCCCAGGCGTCCTGCAGGCTCACGAAGTTGGCCTTGGAGGCCTTGAGGAAGCCCTCGGCATCAAAGCCGGCCGGCACACCCCAGCTCTGGCCGCCGGACAGGGCGGAACCGATCAGGGACCCACCCGTGGTGGATGGAAGGGCGGTGTCAAGCGAGGCGGGACCGCTGCGTTCCCACGGTCGGGCCGAGGCGTCGTTGCCCACGTTTTGAGGCGAATAGCTGCGCGGTGTGGCCGGATCGAACTGGGAGTTGCCCGACTGGGTGAGCGGGCCACCCGCACCCTGGTAAGCCATGTTGCCGGCGCTGCTGGTGGCAGCGCGGCGGCGCATCACCATGCCGATCACGGCCATGACCACCGCGGCCAGCAAAGCGAACATCAGGAACTGGGCAAAGCCTTCGCCAAAACCCAGAGCCGACGCCAGCCAGGCCAGGCCGAGGCCGGCGGCCAGACCGCCGAGCATGGCGCCCCATGGACGCTTGGGTGCGGCTGCGGCCGCAGGGCTGGCCGTGGCAGGTCGGGCCGCTGCATTCTGGGTGGGTGCGGGCGCGGCTTGCTGCGCAGGGGGTGTGCCACTGCGCTGCTGCGTCACGTTGCCCGACTGCTTGCCGAAAGACATGCCACCGCCCAGGCGCTTGGCCCAGACGTCTTGTGAACCCAACGCCATGGCGCACACCAGCGCCACCGACCACAACTTGTTCATGTCCCTGTCTCCTTGAATCAAAAACCCGACACTGCGATCAGCACTTGATGCCCACATGCAGCGCCACCACACCGGCACTGAGGTTGTGCACATCCACGTGGCCAAAGCCCACCGAGCGCATCAATTGCCGCAACTCTTCCTGGCCCGGGTGCATGCGGATGGACTCCGCGAGGTAGCGGTAGCTGTCCTCGTCGTTGGCCACCAGCTTGCCCAGTTTGGGCAGGATGTTGAACGAATACCAGTCATAAGCTTTTTCGAGCGGCTTCGCCACCCGGGAAAACTCCAGCACCAACAGCTTCCCACCTGGCTTGAGCGTGCGATGCATCTCGGACAGCGCGTTTTTCTTGTTCGTCATGTTGCGCAAACCGAAAGCCACCGACACGAAATCGAACGATTCGCTGGCGAACGGCAGCTTCTCGGCGTCGCACACCAGCGTCGGGAGCACCACGCCCATGTCGAGCAGGCGCGCGCGGCCCTCGCGCAACATCGCCTCATTGATATCGGTGTGAACGACCCGTCCTGCAGGCCCGACCTTTTTCGCAAACGCCAGCGACAGATCGCCGGTGCCGCCAGCGATGTCCAGCACCTGCTGGCCCGGCTGCGGGTTGGCCACGGTGATCGTGTAGCGCTTCCAGAGGCGGTGCAGCCCGGCCGACATCAGGTCGTTCATCACGTCGTACTTGGGCGCAACGGAGTCGAACACGCTGCGCACGCGCGAGGCCTTCTCCCGCTCGTCGACCGTCTTGAAACCGAAGTGGGTGTCTGCCATGACGATGCCCTCAGTGGCTGCTGCAGCTCGAGCCGGCTTTTTCCGGCATGGGCGCATCGCGCTCCATGCCGGCAGCAGCCAGTCGCGCGGTGTAGTCGGCCCACAGGTCAACCTGCTTGGAGCCCAGGAAATACAGCAGGTCCCAGGAAAAGATGCCCGAGCTGTGGCCGTCGGAAAACGTGGGCTGCACCGCGTAGTTGCCCACCGGCTCCAGCGCCACGATGCCGACCTCGCGTTTGCCGGTCTGCAGCACTTCCTGGCCGGGGCCGTGGCCTTGCACTTCAGCCGACGGCGAGTACACGCGCATCAGCTCGAACGGAATCTTGAATTCCTGGCCATCGGAGAAGCCGATCTCGAGCACGCGCGATTGCTGGTGCAGCGTGATCGATTGCGGCGAGGGGGTGTTCTTGTCGAGTCCGGCCATGGGAGTTGTCTCTCTGTGTGTTGCGGTGTCAGACCAGCACGCGTTCGATACCGCCTTCGTTGGCCTTGGCCACGTAGGTGGGCAGCCAGTCTTCTCCCAGGATCTGGCGCGCCATCTCGACCACGATGTAGTCGGCTTCGAGCAGGCCGTTGTTCAGGTCGTCGCCATAGCGCGTGAGGCCCTGCAGGCAGCTCGGGCACGAGGTGAGGATCTTCACGTTGTCCTGGGCACCGACGGTACCGGCGGCGCGCAGGGCGGCTTCGCCCTTGAGCAGCTCTTCTTCCTTGCGGAAGCGGATCTGGGTCGAAATGTCGGGCCGGGTCACACCCAGCGTGCCGGACTCACCGCAGCAGCGCTTGCTCTCCAGCACGTTGTCGCCCACCAGCGCCTTCACCGTCTTCATGGGCTCCTGCAGCTTCATGGGACTGTGGCAGGGGTCGTGGTAGAGGTAGCCACCCTGTCCGGCAGGCAGCGTGATGCCCTTTTCCAACAGGTATTCGTGGATGTCGATGATGCGGCAGCCCGGGAAAATTTTGTCGAATTCGTATCCCTGGAGCTGGTCGTAACAGGTGCCGCAACTCACCACGACCGTCTTGATGTCGAGGTAGTTCAGCGTGTTGGCCACGCGGTGGAACAGCACCCGGTTGTCGGTGATGATCTTCTCGGCCTTGTCGAACTGGCCGCTGCCGCGCTGCGGATAGCCGCAGCACAGGTAACCCGGCGGCAACACGGTCTGCACACCCGCATGCCACAGCATGGCCTGCGTGGCGAGGCCGACCTGGCTGAACAGGCGTTCGGAGCCGCAGCCCGGGAAATAGAACACCGCTTCGGTCTCGGCCGTGGTCCCCACCGGGTTGCGGATGATGGGCACGTAGTCCTTGTCTTCAATGTCCAGCAAGGCGCGCGCGGTCTTCTTGGGCAAACCCCCGGGCATCTTCTTGTTGATGAAGTGGATCACCTGCTCCTTGATGGGAGCCGCTCCCAGCGTGGCCGGCGGTGCGCTGGTCTGCTTGCGGGCGAGGCGCTTGAACAAGTCGTTCGCCAGGCGCTGGGCCTTGAAACCCACACCCACCATGGCGCCGCGCATGAACTTGATGGTCTCGGGATTGGTCGCGTTCAAGAACAACATGGCCACGGCATTGCCCGGACGGAAGCTCTTTTTGCCCATCTTGCGCAACAGGTTGCGCATGTTCATGGTCACGTCACCAAAGTCGATCTTGACCGGGCACGGCGAGAGGCATTTATGGCACACGGTGCAGTGATCGGCCACGTCTTCGAACTCTTCCCAGTGCTTGATGCTGATGCCCCGGCGCGTCTGCTCTTCGTACAGGAAGGCCTCCACCAGCAGCGAGGTCGCCAGGATCTTGTTGCGTGGGCTGTAGAGCAGGTTGGCGCGCGGCACGTGGGTGGCGCAGACCGGTTTGCACTTGCCACAGCGCAGGCAGTCCTTGACCGAATCAGCGATGGCGCCGATGTCGCTCTGCTGCATGATCAGCGACTCGTGGCCCATGAGACCGAAGCTCGGCGTGTAGGCGTGAGACAGGTCGGCACTGCGAGCCCCGTCGGCAGACGCGCGCAGCAGCTTGCCCTTGTTGAAACGGCCCTCCGGGTCGACCTTGGCCTTGTAGTCGGCAAACGGTTGCAACTCAGCGTCGGTCAGGTATTCCAGCTTGGTGATGCCAATGCCGTGCTCGCCCGAGATCACGCCGTCCAGGCTGCGCGCCAGCACCATGATGCGGGCCACGGCTTCATGCGCCGTCTGCAGCATCTCGTAGTCATCGCTGTTGACCGGCAGGTTGGTGTGCACATTGCCGTCGCCGGCGTGCATGTGCAGCGCCGCCCAGACGCGGCCCTTGAGCACGCGCTTGTGAATGGCTGTGCACTCTTCCAGCACGGCGCCAAAAGCGGCCCCGGTGAAGATCTGCTGCAGCGGTGCACGCAACTGGGTTTTCCAGCTCGCGCGCAGGCGGTGGTCTTGCAGTTGCGGGAACAGGCTGTCCACGTCCCGCAGCCAGCCGGCCCACAGCGCGCGCACCTCGCGCACCAGCACCAGGGCTTGTTGCACGCGGTCTTCGAGCAGCTCGGCACTGGGAATGTCGTTGGCGTCGTCGGTCTTGCCCAGCGGCAGCTGGCCCTTGGCGAAGAAGGCATCCAGCGCGTCGGCCAGTTTGATCTTGTTGCGCAGCGAGAGCTCGATGTTGATGCGCTCGATGCCCTCGGTGTACTCACCCATGCGCGGCAGCGGAATCACCACGTCTTCGTTGATCTTGAAGGCGTTGGTGTGTTTGCTGATGGCTGCGGTGCGCTTGCGGTCGAGCCAGAATTTCTTGCGCGCCTCGGCGCTGATGGCCACGAAACCTTCGCCGCTGCGCGAGTTGGCCAGGCGTATGACTTCGCTGGTGGCGCGGGCCACCGCATCGGCGTCGTCGCCCACGATGTCGCCCACCAGCACCATCTTGGGCAAGGTGCCGCGCTTGCTCTTGGTGGCGTAGCCCACGGCCTTCAGATACCGGTCGTCCAGGTGCTCCAGGCCGGCCAGGATGGCGCCGCCGGGGCGCTTCATCTCGGCAAACATGAAGTCCTTGATCTCGACGATCGAGGGCACGCAGTCGCGCGGGTTGCCGAAAAACTCCAGGCACACGGTGCGCACATGCTCGGGCATGCGGTGCACCACCCAACGCGCGCTGGTGATCAGGCCGTCGCAGCCTTCTTTCTGGATGCCGGGCAGGCCGCTCAGAAACTTGTCGGTCACGTCCTTGCCCAGGCCTTCCTTGCGGAAGGTCTTGCCGGGAATCACGAGCTGCTCGGTGCGCACCGGCGTCTTGCCGTCGGCCTCGAAGTACTTGAGCTCGAAGCTGGCCACATCGGCGTCGTGAATTTTGCCCAGGTTGTGGTCCAGGCGAGTGACTTCGAGCCACTGGGCCTGGGGCGTGACCATGCGCCAGCTCAGCAGGTTGTCCAGCGCGGTGCCCCAGAGCACGGCCTTCTTGCCGCCGGCGTTCATGGCAATGTTGCCGCCGATGCAAGAAGCTTCGGCCGAGGTCGGATCGACCGCAAACACATGGCCCGCGCGCTCGGCCGCATCGGCCACACGTTGCGTGACCACGCCGGCTTCGGTCCAGATGGTGGGCAGGGGTTTGTCGTGGCCAGGGGCCTTCACCCATTCCACCTCGGTCATGGCTTCGAGCTTTTCGGTGTTGATCACCGCGCTCTTCCAGGTCAGCGGGATCGCGCCGCCGGTGTAGCCGGTGCCGCCCCCGCGCGGGATGATGGTCAGACCCAGCTCGTAGCAACCTTTGACCAGCAAGGCCATTTCGGCTTCGGTGTCGGGCGTGAGCACCACGAAGGGGTATTCCACGCGCCAGTCGGTCGCGTCGGTCACGTGTGAGACCCGCGAGAGGCCGTCGAACTTGATGTTGTCGTGCGCGGTGAGCTTGCGCAGCGCCTTCGTGGCGCGTTGGCGCAGCGCGGCCATATCGTCGAAGGAACGTGAGAAGGCGTCCACAGCCCCATTCGCGGCCTGGAGCAATTCAGCCACCAGCGCATCGCGCCCGGCGTCGTCTTGCGGCGTGCGGCGCTTCTGCACTTCACCCAGGCGGTGGTGCAAGGCATCGACCAGCTGTTTGCGGCGTTTCGGGGTATCGAGCAGGTCGTCCTGCAGGTAGGGGTTGCGCTGCACCACCCAGATGTCGCCCAGCACCTCGTACAACATGCGGGCCGAGCGGCCGGTGCGGCGTTCGCCACGCAGTTCGTTCAGCAGCTTCCAGGCTCTCTCACCCAGCAAACGCTGGACGATTTCGCGGTCGGAAAAGGAGGTGTAGTTGTAGGGAATCTCGCGCAGGCGCGGTGCTTCGTCGGTGGCCACGGCGAAGAGCGAGAGCGGGGTGGGAGCGTTCATGGATGTGGCAGACGCCAACGTGACAATAAGTAGCCCAAGATGGTACCGCAGGGTCCCATACACCCACCCCTCCTATGGAAACCCCTGTTGTCACGGCCGGGAAACGCCGTTGCAATGGTTTTGTCACAAAAGCCGCATACCCTACGGCGTTCCCGTAGCAAGTAATTTAGGAGCAACCATGCAAAAGAGATTCCTTCCCCTGACCGGCGCCCTGGCGCTGGCCGCCCTGATCAGTGGTCCGGTCCACGCCCAGACCGAAATCCAGTGGTGGCATTCCATGGGTGGGGCCTTGGGTGAGTGGGTCAACGACCTGGCCAAGGACTACAACAGCAGCCAGACCCAGTACAAGATCGTGCCGACCTTCAAGGGCAGCTACGATGAGTCCATGACCGGCGCCATTGCTGCGTTCCGCGCCGGCAATGCACCCCACATCCTGCAGGTGTTCGAGGTCGGAACCGCCACCATGATGGCCAGTCGCGGTGCCATCGTGCCGGTGGGCGAGGTGATGAAGAAGGCTGGCGTGACGTTCAATCCCAACGCCTATGTGCCCGCGGTGGCCGGCTACTACACCGCTCCCAACGGCCAGATGCTGAGCTTTCCGTTCAACAGCTCGACGACCGTCTTTCACTACAACAAAGACGCCTTCAAGGCCGCCGGCCTGAATCCCGACAAGCCCCCGACCACCTGGCCGGAGGTGGCCCTGGCCGCCGGTGCGCTCAAGGCCTCGGGTCACAAGTGTCCCTTCACCACCAGCTGGGTGAGCTGGACGCAGCTGGAGAGCTTCTCGGCCTGGCACAACACCGAGTTCGCCACCCTGGGCAACGGCATGCGGGGCATCAATGCCAAGCTCACCTTCAACAGCCCGCTGCACGTGCGCCACATCGAAAACCTGGCCAACATGGCCAAGACCGGTCTGTTCGTCTACAAGGGCCGTGGCAACGCGGCTGATGCCACCTTCGTCTCTGGCGAATGCGCCATGACCACCGGTTCGTCGGCGCTGTACGGCAACATCAAGCGCAATGCCAAATTCGCCAGCGGGATCGGCGCCCTGCCGTACTACCCCGATGTGCCAGGCGCTCCGCAGAACACCGTGATCGGCGGTGCCAGCTTGTGGGTGATGTCGGGCAAGAAGGACGATGAGTACAAGGGCGTGGCCCAGTTCTTCGCCCACCTCTCCAAGGCCGAAGAGGCTGCCAAAAGCCACCAGCGCACAGGCTATTTGCCACTGACCACCGCGTCCTATGAGATGACCGACAAGTCCGGCTTCTACAAGCAAAACCCGGGCACCGACGTGTCGGTGGAGCAGATGATCCGCAAGACCACCGAGAAGTCGCGCGGCATTCGTCTGGGCAACTTCGTGCAGATCCGCACCATCAACGACGAAGAGCTTGAGCAGGTCTGGGCCGGTCGCAAGTCGGCCAAGCAGGCGCTGGACGACGCTGTGCGCCGCGGCAACGAGCAGCTCAGCCGCTTTGCTGCCGCCAACCGGGGCAAGTGATGAGCTGACGGGCACACCGCTGCCCCACCCGCCCCGCGCCGGAATCTCTGGCCGGGGCGGTTTTTCGTTGCATACTCCGCGACCTTCCGACTGAAATCCCATGGAAAAACGCGTTCGCTTCAAATCCGCCTGGCTGCCTTGGCTGCTGGTCGCTCCGCAAATGGCGGTGGTGCTGATCTTCTTCTTCTGGCCGGCCGCGCAAGCGCTCTACCAGAGCGTGCTGCAGCAAGACGCCTTTGGCACCACGACCGAGTTCGTGGGTATGCTCAATTTCGAACGCCTGTGGGAGGATGAAACCTACATCGATTCCTTCAACACCACCGCGGTGTTCTCGGTGCTGGTGGCCGTCATCGGCCTGGTGGTGGCCTTGTTGCTGGCCCTGATGGCCGATCGAGTGATCAAGGGCTCCAGCACCTACAAAACCCTGTTGATCTGGCCTTATGCGGTGGCGCCCGTGGTGGCGGGCGTCTTGTGGCTGTTCATGTTCGCCTCGCCTTTCGGCACGGTGTCGTACCTGCTGCGCCTGCTGGGATACGACTGGAACCACCTGCTCGAGCCAGACGACGCGATGGCCTTGATCGTGATGGCGTCGGTGTGGAAGCAGATTTCCTACAACTTCCTGTTCTTCCTGGCCGGGCTGCAGTCGATACCCAAGTCGCTGATTGAAGCGGCTGCGATCGACGGCGCCGGCTTCTGGCGCCGCTTCTGGAGCATCGTGTTTCCGTTGCTGTCGCCCACCACCTTCTTCCTGCTGGTCATCAACATCGTCTACGCGTTCTTCGACACCTTCGCCATCATCGACGCGGCCACGCAAGGCGGGCCGGGCCAATCGACCTCGATCCTGGTCTACAAGGTGTACTACGACGGCTTCAAGGCACTGGACCTGGGCGGCTCGGCTGCGCAGTCGGTGGTGCTGATGACCATCGTCATAGCGCTGACGGTGATCCAGTTCCGCTTCGTCGAGAAAAAAGTCCAATACTGAAAGCGAACTGCCCATGATCGAACGCCGCCCGGGCCTGGACTTCCTGGCCCACTTCATCCTCATCGTCGGGGTGGCCATCGTGGCCTTTCCGGTCTACCTCACCATCGTTGCGTCCACCCAGTCGGCGCAGGACATCGCCTCGTCGGTGCCCATGTCGCTGCTGCCCGGCTCGAACATGCTCACCACCTACAAGGTGGCGCTCTTCGGCGGCGTGACCGAAGCCGGCAGCACACTGCCTGCAGCACTGCCCATGATGGGCACGAGCCTGATCATGGCCCTGGCGATTGCCATCGGAAAGATCGCTATCTCGCTGCTGTCGGCCTTTGCCATCGTTTACTTCCGGTTCCCGTTTCGCAACCTGGTGTTCTGGATGATCTTCGTCACCCTGATGCTGCCGGTGGAAGTGCGCATCGGCCCGACCTACAAGGTGGTGAGCGACCTGGGCATGCTCAACACCTACGCCGGCCTGACCATTCCGCTCATCGCCTCGGCCACCGCCACCTTCCTGTTCCGCCAGTTCTTCCTGACCGTGCCCGACGAACTGGTCGAAGCCGCGCGCGTGGACGGCGCGGGTCCCATGCGCTTTTTCTGGGACGTGCTGCTGCCGATGTCGCGCACCAGCATTGCGGCGCTGTTCGTGATCCAGTTCATCTACGGCTGGAACCAGTACCTGTGGCCCTTGCTGATCACCACCAACGAAGACATGTACCCCATCGTTCTGGGCATCAAGCGCCTGGTTTCGGGCGAGTCGTACACCGAGTGGAACGTGCTGATGGCCACCGCCTTCCTGGCCATGCTGCCGCCGGCCTTTGTGGTCATCCTCATGCAGAAGTGGTTCGTCAAGGGCCTGGTCGATACCGAAAAATAAGCAGACACAACATGGCCTCCATCCAGTTCAAGAACGTCGTAAAGAAGTACATCCAGGGCAAACAATCGCTGCAAGTGATTCACGGCGTCAACGCCGAGATCGCCGACGGCGAGTTCATCGTCATCGTGGGTCCGTCGGGTTGCGGCAAGAGCACCCTGCTGCGCATGGTGGCCGGGCTCGAGGAGATCAGCGGCGGCGAGATCAGCATCGGCAGTCGCGTGGTCAACAAGCTGGAGCCGGCCGAACGCGACATTGCCATGGTGTTCCAGAACTACGCGCTCTACCCGCACATGAGCGTGTTCGACAACATGGCCTATGGCTTGAAAATCGCCAAGGTGCCCAAAGACGAGATCAAGGCCCGGGTGGACAAGGCCGCCGGCATCCTGGAGCTCGGCCAGTTGCTCGACCGCAAGCCGCGACAGCTCTCGGGCGGTCAACGCCAGCGCGTGGCCATGGGTCGTGCCATCGTGCGCCAGCCGCAGGTTTTCCTGTTCGATGAGCCACTGTCCAACCTGGACGCCAAGCTGCGCGCCCAGACGCGCCTGGAGATCCAGAAGCTGCACCGCGAACTTGGCATCACCAGTCTGTTCGTCACGCACGATCAGGTTGAAGCCATGACGCTGGCACAGCGCATGATCGTGATGAACGCAGGCAACATGGAACAGTTCGGCACGCCCGAAGAGGTTTACTCCCGCCCGGCCACCACCTTCGTCGCCAGCTTCATCGGTTCTCCACCCATGAACTTGCTGAAGAACGCGCCCGGCGGCAAACCCGGCCAGTTGCTGGGCATTCGTCCGGAGCACCTCGACATCGGCACCGAGGGTTGGTCGCTGGTGGTCGACACGGTGGAATTGCTGGGGGCCGAGCGCCTGGTGCATGCCCGCGTGGGCGACGAACTGGTGATCATCCGCACCCACGAAGACCAGGGCGCGCCAGCCATCGGCAGCACCATCCGGGCCAAGCCGCGCGAAGACCGACAGCACTGGTATGACGCCAGCACCGGCAAACGGGTAGGACCGTGACCGACTGGCCCTACCCACGCTGGATTGCGCACCGCGGCGCCGGCAAGCTCGCACCTGAAAACACCCTGGCTGCCTTTCGCCTGGGCGCCTCGCACGGCTACCGCATGGCCGAGTGCGACGCCAAACTCAGTGCCGACGGCGTGGTGTTCCTGCTGCACGACGACACGCTCAACCGCACCAGCAACGGCCACGGTATCGGCGGCGACCAGTCCTGGAGCGCCTTGAGTCAACTGGATGCCGGCAGCTGGCATTCAAGCAGCTTCGCGGGTGAGCCCCTGGCCACGCTGGAGAGCGTGGCCCGTTACTGCCAGGCCAACGTCTGCTGGCTCAACATTGAAATCAAACCCACCCCGGGTCTGGAAGCCCAGACTGGCCGGGCCGTGGCGGCGGCCGCGCAGCGGCTCTGGCGAAATCAGCCGAACCGCCCCCCGCTGCTCACCTCGTTCCGGCCCGAAGCCTTGCAAGGCGCGATGCTCACCGCGCCCGAGTTGCCTCGTGGCCTGCTGCTGGACACCTTGTGGGACGGTTGGCTGGACATGGCGCGCTCGCTGGAATGCGTGGCGATCGTGTGCAACCACGCGCTGTGGGACGCTGCGCTGGTGGCCACCGCGCGGGCCAACGGCCTTCGCATGCTGGCCTACACGGTCAACGACGACTGGGCGGCCCAGCGCCTGCTCGATCTGGGGCTGGACGGCATCATCACCGACCGGGTGGACCTGTTTGCGCCGGGCCCCTGAATCAACGCCCCCTCAGCCACCAGGCCACCGTTCCCTGGACCAGCACCAGCGCCGCATAAGTGGCGATCTTGCCGTCACGGCCGAAGTAGATCAGCCCCGCCAGCAGCACGCCGATGCCCAAGACCCACAGCAGGGAGATCTGCATGGCGCTGCCCAGACCCGGTCGGCCTTTGCGGCGGATGCGCAGGCCGGCCCACAACAGCAAACCCACGCCAAGCGCGGGCGCCACAAAACCCGCCAGGTGGGCCAATACAGATAGAGGTGTCATCGATAGTTGACAGTGACATGCATAAGCGATCAATTTTATAATCCGCGCATGTCTGTCTGGACCCTCGGTATCAACCATCACACGGCTCCGCTCGATTTGCGGGGCCGTTTTGCGTTCGCACTGGATCAGATCCAGCCCACGCTCGACGGTTACCGCCAGAGTCTTGCGCGCCAACCCGAGGCCACCCTGCTCTCCACCTGCAACCGCACCGAGCTCTACGGCGCTGGCGATGCTTCTGCCGTGGACCCCACGCTGGACTGGCTGGCCCAGACCGGCGGCGTGAGCACGAACGTCTTGCGCGACCACGCTTACGTGCTGCGCGACGACCAGGCCGCCCGCCACGCGTTCCGCGTGGCCAGCGGCCTGGACAGCATGGTGCTGGGTGAGGCGCAGATCCTGGGCCAGATGAAAGACGCGGTGCGCGCCGCCAACGATGCCGGGGCGCTCGGCAGCACGCTGCACCAGCTGTTCCAGCGCTCCTTTGCCGTGGCCAAGGAAGTTCGCAGCTCCACCGAGATTGGTGCCCACTCCATCAGCATGACGGCTGCGGCCGTGCGCCTGGCCTCGCAGCTGTTTGAAGATCTGAAGGAAATCCGGGTGCTGTTCGTCGGCGCGGGCGAGATGATCGAACTCGCCGCCACCCACTTCGCGGCCAAAACGCCCAAGAGCATGGCGATCGCCAACCGCACGCTGGAGCGCGGCGAGAAGCTGGCCAACCGCTTCGGCGCCCAGGTGATCCGCCTGGCCGACGTGCCCGATCGACTGCACGAATTCGACGCCGTCATCAGTTGCACCGCCAGCACGCTGCCCATCATCGGGCTGGGCGCCGTAGAGCGCGCGCTGAAAAAACGCCGCTACCGCCCCATGTTCATGGTCGACCTGGCGGTGCCGCGCGACATCGAATTTGAAGTAAAGGCGCTGACCGACGTTTACCTCTACACAGTGGACGACCTGGCCACCGTGGTGCAAACCGGCAAGGAAAACCGCCAGGCCGCCGTGGCCCAGGCTGAGGTGATCATCGACGCCGGTGTGGCCAGCTTCATGAACTGGATGGACCAGCGCAACCCCGCCAGCGGCGTGGTGCCCCTGATCCAGCAGATCAACGCACAGGCCGATGAGTGGCGAGCCACCGAACTTGCCCGCGCGCGCCGCATGCTGGCCAAGGGCGAACCGGTGGAGGCTGTGCTCGAAGCCTTGTCCAAGGGCCTGACCCAGAAGATGCTGCACGGCACGCTGGCCGAACTGCACACCGGCGACAACGCCGCGCGCGCAGCGACGGCGCAAACCGTCTCGCGCCTGTTCCTGCGCGAGTCAAGCGCCAAATCGCCGCGCGCTCCGCAGGCCTAGCGGTCTGACCGGGCGGGTGCCGTTTGCGGGTCCTCACCCGCAAAGCGCCCTTCCGGCTGACATCGACATTCCCCACCCATGAAACCTTTCGTCCGCGACACCTTGCTGCGCCAACGCGCCCGCCTGCACGAGCTCGACGCCCTGCTCTCTGCGCCCGACGTGGTGGACAACATGGAGCGCTTCAAGACACTCAGCCGTGAGCATGCCGACGCCTCCACAGTGGTTGAGGTGTTCAACCGCTACCTGCAGCGCGAAGCCGACTTGGCGTCGGCCACCGAGATGCTCGGGGAGGCCGAGATGGCCGACATGGCGCGCGAAGAAATCGACACTGCCCAGGCCGACATGGCCCAGCTCGACACCGACCTGCAACAACTGCTGTTGCCCAAGGACCCGGACGACGAGCGCAACGCCTTCGTGGAAATTCGGGCCGGTACCGGTGGCGACGAGTCGGCGCTGTTCGCCGGCGACCTTGCTCGGCTGTACACCCGCTACGCCGAGCGCCAGGGCTGGCAGGTCGAAGCGGTGAGCGAATCGCCCAGCGAACTCGGTGGCTACAAGGAGGTGGTGCTGCGCGTGTCCGGCCCCGGCGCCTACGGCCGGCTGCGCTTCGAGTCGGGCGGTCACCGCGTGCAGCGTGTGCCCGCCACCGAAACGCAAGGGCGCATCCACACCAGCGCGGCCACCGTGGCGGTGATGCCCGAGCCAGACGAGACCGAGGCGGTGAAGCTCAACCCGAGCGAGCTGCGCATCGACACCTACCGCGCCAGCGGCGCCGGCGGCCAGCACATCAACAAAACCGACTCGGCCGTGCGCGTGACCCACCTGCCCACCGGCATCACCGCCGAATGCCAGGATGGCCGCAGCCAGCACAGCAACAAGGCCAAGGCCCTGCAGGTGCTCACCGCCCGCCTGCAGGAAAAAGACCGCAGCGAACGCGCCGCCAAGGAAGCCGCCACGCGCAAGGGCCTGATCGGCAGCGGCGACCGCAGCGACCGCATCCGCACCTACAACTTTCCCCAGGGTCGCATCACCGACCACCGTATCAATCTCACGCTGTACAAGGTGCTGCAGGTGATGGAGGGTGATCTGGACGAGATGGTCCATGCCCTGCAGGTGGCGCGCGGCACCGAGCTGCTGGCCGAGCTTGAACAGCGCAACGGCGGATGAACACCGTTCGCCAGACACTGGCGGTGCTGCAACAGGGTGGCCTGGACCGCCTCGATGCGCAGATGCTGCTCTTGCTCGCCCTGCAGCGCAGTCCGCACGACCGCGCGTGGCTCGTGGCGCACGACGGTGATGCGCTGCCGGCCGATGCAGCAGCACGGCTGGCAGTCCTCGTTGGGCGACGCCAGCGCGATGAACCCATGGCCTACCTGCGCGGCGACCAGGAGTTCTTTGGCCTGCAATTGCAGGTGGACCGGCGCGTGCTGGTTCCGCGCCCCGACACCGAAACGCTCGTGAACTGGGCGCTGGAGAAGGTGGATGACGCGAACGACGCAATGCGCGTGCTGGACCTGGGCACGGGCAGCGGCGCCATTGCGCTGGCCATCGCATCACAACGACCGACGGCATCGGTGAGCGCGACCGACGCCAGCGACGACGCGCTCGCAGTGGCCCGCAGCAATGCACAGCGTCTGGGCCTGCCCGTGCGGTTTCACGCAGGGTCCTGGCTGGACGCGGTGCCCGGTCAACGCTTTGAAGTGATCGTCACCAACCCGCCCTACATTGCCGAGCACGACCCGCACCTGGCCGCCCTGACCCATGAACCCTTGAGTGCCCTCACGGCCGGCGCCGACGGCCTCAGCGACATCCGCACCATCGTCGCCGACGCACCGCATGCGCTGGTGTCTGGCGGCTGGCTGTTGATCGAACACGGCTTCGACCAGGCCGAGGTGGTGCGCGGCCTGCTGCAAGCCGCCGGATTCGAACAGGTGAGCAGCCGCACCGACCTTGCGGCCATCGAACGCTGCAGCGGCGGCCAGTGGCCACAACGGCGATAATGCAGGCCGTTCCCGGGTCACTCCAGACCCATTCGCAGAAGGACCTTTCAGCCATGAGCGACGCCCAAACCCGAATCGACCAACTGGTCAAATCCAACGAGATCGTGCTGTTCATGAAGGGCAACGCGAGTTTCCCCATGTGCGGCTTCTCCGGCCGAGCCATCCAGATCCTCAAGGCCTGCGGCGTCGAGACCAAGACGCTCAAGACCGTGAACGTGCTCGAAGACGAAGAAGTGCGCCAGGGCATCAAGGAATACAGCAACTGGCCGACCATCCCGCAGCTCTACGTCAAGGGCGAATTTGTCGGCGGCTCGGACATCATGATGGAGATGTACCAGTCGGGCGAACTGCAGCAGGTCATCACCGGCCAAAGCTGACAGCCCCTGCGCTGCCGCACAAGCCACCCTCGGGTGGCTTTGTTGTTTCTGGATCTGAAGCGGCGCCTTTCGCGCGGTTTTGCACGCCAGCGGTCAATCCTTAGTTCAGCGGGACCTTTGTGGGGCTTTTCGGTGTTCATGGCCGGCACATCTTGTGCTTGAATGAAACTGCCACTGAACCTTCAAGGAGAACCGCATGAGCTCACGCAGCCTGGTCGCTTCACCCCCGCTTGGTCTGCCCATCGCCCAGATGCGCAGCGTGTTCAGCGCCGACGACGTCGAGCGCAAGCTGGCCAAATTGCAGGCCAGCGGCAATGAACGCGAATACGAGTGCCTGCGCAACACCTGGCAACGCATGCTGGAGCGCGGTCCACAGCGCTTTGCCGTCAAACCCTCGGGCGTGCCCGACATGGCCCCACTCTACGACCTGCTGCCCAATTTCGTTGACGTGCTCGACGACGTGAAGCGCCATGTGGCCCTGAGCCAGGACAGCCGCGACAGCCTGGAGGTGACGCCCATCCTCTTGCTCGGCCCGCCCGGTGTGGGCAAGACCCACTTCGCCAAACAGCTCGCGGACCTGCTGGGCACCAGCATGAGTCTCGTGCCCATGAGCTCCATGACGGCGGGCTGGCTGCTGTCGGGTTCCTCGTCGCAATGGAAAGGCGCCAAACCGGGCAAAGTGTTTGAAGCGCTGGTGGACGGCCAGTACGCCAACCCGGTGATCGTGGTCGACGAGATCGACAAGGCCAATGCCGACGCGCAGTACGACCCGCTGGGCGCGCTCTACAGCCTGCTGGAACACGACACGGCGCAAAGCTTTGTGGACGAGTTCGCCGAGGTGCCGATCGACGCGAGTCAGGTGATCTGGGTCACCACCGCCAACAACGAACGCCACATTCCCGAGCCGATCATGAACCGCATGAACGTGTACGAGATCGCGCCGCCCTCGCTGGAAGCCGCGCGCAAGATCGCCGCGCACCTGCACCGCGGCATCCTGGGCGAACACGACTGGGGACAACGCTTCGACCCGGAGCCGGCCGACGACGTGCTGGACCAACTGGCGGTGCTGGCACCGCGCGAGATGCGCAGGGCACTGGTCACCGCGTTCGGCAATGCGCGGCTGGACAACCGCTACCGCGTGGAACCCGACGACCTGCCCAAGGCGGGAGCAGGCAAGAGCCGCATCGGGTTCCTTCAGTAAGGCCTCGCTCCGCGCAGCGGCGGAGCGTGGGGACTGCTCTCTATTCGCCGAGGTAGGCGGCGCGCACCTTCGGGTCGTCCAGCATGTCGCGGCCCTTGCCGGTCATGATGATCTCGCCCGAGTCCATCACGTAGCCACGGTCGGCGATCTGCAACGCGCGGCGGGCGTTCTGCTCGACCAGCAGAATGGTCACGCCCTGCTTGGACACATCGCGCACCACCTCGAAGATCTTGTCGACCATGATGGGCGAAAGGCCCATGGACGGCTCGTCGAGCAGCAGCACCTTGGGCTGGCTCATGAGGGCGCGCGCCATGGCCAGCATCTGCTGTTCGCCGCCGCTCATGGTGCCGGCGAGCTGGTCCTTGCGTTCGCGCAGGCGCGGGAAGATGTTGAACATCTTCTCGATGTCCTGCGCGATGCCGTCCTTGTCGTTGCGGATGTAAGCGCCCATCTGCAGGTTTTCGGTGATGCTCATGCGCGTGAACACGCCACGGCCCTCCGGCACCATGGCCAGGCCCTGTTTGACCAGGTCCCAGGCGCCCTTGCCCTTGATGCTCCGGCCCATGTATTCGATGTCGCCGGCTTCAAACGCGAGCGAACCGGTCACGGCCTTCATGGTGGTGGTCTTGCCTGCGCCGTTGGAGCCGATCAGCGAAATCAGCTCGCCTTCGTTCACTTCCAGGTCGATGCCCTTGACGGCCTTGATGCCGCCGTAGGCGACCTTCAGGCCGCTGATTTTGAGGAGTGTGTTTGCCATGTGTCGGTCCTGGTTCAGTGGCCACCGGTGCCGAGATAGGCCTCGATCACCTTGGGGTCTCGCTGCACATCGGCGGGCGTGCCGGACGAGAGCTGTTTGCCGTAGTCGAGCACGGTCACACGGTCGCACAGGCCCATGACCAGCTTCACGTCGTGTTCGATCAGCAGGATGGTGCGGTTGTCGTTGCGGATCTGGTCGATCAGTTCGCGCAGCTGCACCTTCTCGGTGGCGTTCATGCCGGCGGCGGGCTCGTCCAGTGCGATCAGCTGAGGGTCGGTGGCCAGGGCGCGCGCAATCTCCAGGCGGCGCTGGTCGCCGTAGCTCAGCGTGCGCGACTTGTAGTCCGCGAACCGCTCAATGCCGACGTACGCCAGCAGCTCGCGGGCACGCGCCGTGATCTCGGCTTCTTCGCGTTTGAACCCGGGCGTGCGCAGCACCGCGCCGATCAGGCCCGAATGGGTGCGCACGTGGCGCCCGACCATCACGTTTTCCAGCGCCGTCATTTCTGCGAACAGGCGGATGTTCTGGAAGGTGCGTGCAATGCCTGCCTTGGCCACTTCGTGCACCGCACTCGGTGTGTAGGGCTTGCCGGCGAGTTCGAAGGTGCCGCTGTCCGGCGTGTACAGACCGGTCAAAACGTTGAAGAAAGTGGTTTTGCCGGCTCCGTTGGGGCCGATCAGGCCATACACCTGGCCGCGTTTGATCTCCATGCCCACATCGCTGAGGGCTTGCAGCCCGCCGAAGCGTTTGGAGACATTGGCAACTTTGAGGATGGTTTCGGTCATTGAAGTTGCTCCGCTCACTTGGACAAGGACTTGCCGTGCTCGGGGGCGGGCCACAAGCCTTTGGGACGGATCAGCATCACCACCACCATGGCCAGCGCAATCAGCAGCTGGCGCAGGATTTCAGGGGCCAGGCGGCCATCGGTCATGGCCGTGAGCGGGTGCGCCACGTGCCGCAGCAGCTCGGGCAGACCCGCCAGCAGCAAGGCACCCAGCACCACACCGGGAATGTGCCCAATGCCGCCCAGCACCACCATGGCCACGACCATGATCGACTCCATGAGCGAGAAGGACTCGGGCGAGACAAAACGCTGGAACGAGGCGAACAGCACACCGGACACACCACCGAACGAAGCGCCCATGCCGAAGGCCAGCAGCTTAAGGTTGCGCGTGTTCAGGCCCATGGCCTTGGCAGCGATCTCGTCTTCGCGAATCGCCATCCAGGCGCGGCCGATGCGCGAGTCTTGCAGGCGGTACGAAATGATGATCGCCAGGATCACGAAGAACAGGAACAGGTAGTAGTAGAGCGTGACCGGCTGGAAGGTGTAGGTGAAATCACCCAACTCCACCGTGAAGCGCTTGCCGAGATCCACCCCGAAGACCGAAATGGTGTCGATCTGGCTGATGCCTTTGGGCCCGTTGGTGATGTTCACCGGACGGTCCATGTTGAGCAGGAAGATGCGGATGATCTCGCCAAAGCCCAGCGTGATGATGGCCAGGTAGTCGCCGCGCAGCTTGAGCGTGGGCGCACCCAGGATCATGCCGACAATGCCGGCAATCACCGCGGCCACGATCATCACGATCCAGATGCTGTAGTGGATGCCCTCAGGAAACATGGCCTTGATGGCGGGGAAGGTGTCGGTGAGGTGGGGCGAACCCAGCAGCGCAAACACATAGGCACCCACCGCAAAGAACGCGATGTAACCCAGGTCGAGCAGGCCGGCGTAGCCCACCACGATGTTCAGGCCCAGGGCCAGCAGCACGTAGAGCAGCGCGATGTCGAGAATGCGCACCCAGGAGTTGCTGCCGGTGGACTGCAGCAGGATGGGCAGCAGCAGCAAGGCCGCGCCCGCGAGCAGAAACAGGATCAGCTTGCCGGTTTTGGTGTTCATCATGTGATGTCTCCTGGCGCTCAGGCGCGGTCAGCCACACGTTCACCCAGCAGGCCCGAGGGGCGCAGCGTGAGCACGACGGCCAGCACGATGAAAGCGAAGATGTCGGTGTACTGGCTGCCCAGCACGCCACCGGTGAGCTTGCCGAGGTAACCAGCCCCCAGCGATTCGATCAGGCCGAGGGCAATGCCACCGACCACCGCTCCGGCAAGGTTGCCGATGCCGCCCATGACCGCCGCCACAAAGGCCTTGAGGCCGGGCATGAATCCCATGGCGTGTTGCACCGTGCCGTAGTTCGAAGCCCACATCACACCGGCGATGGCGGCGAGCATGGCGCCGATGATGAAGGTGGCGGAAATCACCACGTCGGGCTTGATGCCCATGAGCGCGGCGACCCGCGGGTTCTCGGCGGTGGCACGCATGGCGCGACCCAGATTGGTGCGGTTGACCAGCCACATCAGGAAGGCCAGCGTGATGGCGGTGGTGGCCAGGATGGTGATCTGCGTGATGGAGATCACCGCACCCGCAAACTCGACCGGCTCGGTAGGGAGCATGTTCGGGTACGACTTGGGATTGGGTTTCCAGATGATCATGGCGAAGGTCTGCAACAGCAGCGACATGCCGATGGCCGTGATCAGCGGCGCCAATCGGGAGGAGTTGCGCAGCGGTCGATAGGCCAGTTTCTCGATCGTGAAGTTGAGGGTGGCACAGACCACCATGGCAATGATCACCGCCAGCAACAGAACAAGCCAGCCCGGCATGCCGGGCGTGGCGTCCTGCATCACGCCGATGATGGTCCAACTGGTGAGCGCACCCACCATGAGGACGTCGCCGTGGGCGAAATTGATCAGCCCGATGATGCCGTAGACCATGGTGTAACCCAGGGCCACGAGCGCATACATGCTGCCCAGCACCAGACCGTTGATGATCTGCTGAAGCAAAACTTCCATGAGGGTTCTCCGTGTGTGTGACAGGCCGAGAGGCGCTTGTGGCGCTGGCCGGTTTCAACCTAGCAAAAAACCCGCCAGACCTGACCTTTGAACAGGACAGACTGCGGGTTGGTGGACGGATTGTAATGAGGCGCTTTTGGGGGCTGCATGCGTGTAAGCCCTTAGCGAACAAGGGTTTACCCGAAATCGCCGTGGGGCACCTGCGCTTGCATCAGCGCGATTGGCGATTCATTAGTTATCTTGATTGTTGCGATTCTTGAGTTCGCGCAGCTTATCGGCGATGCGCAACTCCAGTCCACGGTCCACCGGCCGGTAGAAACCGGGCTCGGCCATGCCTTCGGGCAGGTAGCGCTCGCCGGCCGCGAACCCCCCTTCTTCGTCGTGCGCGTACCGGTATCCCTTGCCGTGGTCGAGCTCTTTCATGAGCTTGGTGGGCGCATTGCGCAGGTGCATGGGCACCGGGCGCGTGCCGTCCTTCTTGACCCAGGCCTTGGCCTCGTTGAAGGCCTTGTAGACCGCGTTGGACTTGGGCGCCACGGCGAGGTAGATCACACACTCGGCCAACGCCAGTTCGCCTTCGGGGCTGCCCAGGCGTTCGTACACATCGGCCGCGTCCAGCGCCAGGCGCAGGGCGCGTGGGTCGGCCAGACCAATGTCTTCGCTGGCCATGCGGATGAAGCGCCGAGCCATGTAGCGCGGGTCGGCGCCGCCGTCGAGCATGCGCACGAACCAGTAGAGCGCTGCATCCGGGTCGGAGCCGCGCACACTTTTGTGCAGGGCGCTGATGGTGTCGTAGAACTGGTCGCCGCCCTTGTCGTAACGGCGCATGCGCTCACCCAGCACCTTGAGCAGCCACGCGTCGGTGATCTCGATGAGCTTTTCACGGCCCGCGGCAACGGCCAACGTCTCCAGCGTGTTGAGCAAGCGACGGGCATCACCGTCGGCATAGGCGATCAGGCGGTCGATGGCAGCGGATTCAATGGCGGGCACCGCGTCGATGGCTTGCGCCTTGGTCACGATCAGCTTCAGGTCGTCTTCGGAAAGCGGCTGCAGCACATACACCGCAGCGCGCGAGAGCAGGGCCGAGTTGACCTCGAACGAGGGGTTTTCGGTCGTGGCGCCGATGAAGGTGAACAGGCCGCTCTCCACGTGCGGCAAAAACGCGTCCTGCTGGCTCTTGTTGAAGCGGTGCACCTCGTCCACGAACAGGATGGTGCGCTGGGCTGTGAGGCCGTCCCGCGCCGCTTGCGCAAGCTCGACCGCCTCGCGGATGTCCTTCACACCACCGAGCACCGCGCTGATGGTGAGGAACTGCGCATCAAACGCGTCGGCCATGAGGCGGGCGATCGTGGTCTTGCCCACGCCAGGTGGTCCCCAGAGGATGCAGCTGTGCGGTTGGCCTGACTCAAACGCCAGACGCAGTGCCATGCCCTCGCCCAGCATGTGCTGCTGACCAGTCACCTCGGCCAGCGTTCGCGGGCGCAGGCGTTCGGCCAGAGGCGCGTGGGGACTGGGGGCCGGCACGAAGGTCAGGGCCGCATGACCGAGGCGCCTGCGGGCGGCTCGAACTTGAAGTCGGCAGCCTTCAGCGGCGCATTGGACTGCCAGCCGTTGAAGGTGAGTACCGAGCGCTGGCCCAGGCTGTCTTCGATGTCGAGCACCGACAGCTGGCCTTGCTTGAAGCCCACGCGTACCAGTTGCAACTGGCCGTTGCGGTCCTTCGGCTTCGCCTCCAGCCACTCCAAGCCGTCCTTGGCCGCGCCAGGCTTGAGGTCGAATGCATCCGACAGGCCTTTGATGTCGGTTCCAGCGGCAATCAGGGCCGCAGGCGTGCTGCCCAGCACTTCCTTCTGGCCGCGGGCCGTGACCTGGTTCAGGTCCACGTCGTACAGCCACAGCGTTTGACCATCGGCCACGATGGTCTGCTCGAAAGGTTTGGTGTACTCGAAGCGGAAGCGGTTGGGCCGCAGGAATTCGAAGGTGCCGGTGGACGTCTTGCTGCGCGCCACGGCTTCGGTGGAGCGTTTGGGTGAGGTCACCACCTGTGTGAAGCCGGCCTTGCCGCTGCTCACGTCACGCAAAAACTTCTCCAGGTCCTGGAGGCCATCGGCCCAGGCGCCCACGGTGCCGAAGCTCAAGGCACTGGCAATCAACAATTTTTTCATCATGAGGGTCTGATCCGGTTGGGCCGGCTCGGTTCAAGCCGGCGTCATTCGCCGCGCGCCGGCACCAGGATGTCCCGCTGCCCGCTCGATGTGAGGGCGCTCACGAGGCCCGCGTTTTCCATGTCTTCGAGCAAGCGGGCGGCGCGGTTGTAGCCGATCTTGAGCTTGCGTTGCACATAGGAAATGCTGGCCTTGCGGTCCTTGATGACGATTTCCACCGCCTGGTCGTAGAGCGCGTCTTTTTCACCGTTGCTCTCTCCGCCACCTTCGCCGAACAGGTCGCTGCCCTCTCCATCGGCCACGCCGCCTTCCAGCACGCCGTCGATGTAGTTGGGCTCGCCACCCTGTTCCTTGAGATAGGCCACCACGCGGTGCACTTCGTCATCACTCACAAACGCACCATGCACCCGGATCGGGAATCCTGTACCTGACGGCATGTAAAGCATGTCACCCATGCCGAGCAAACTCTCGGCGCCCATCTGGTCGAGGATGGTGCGGCTGTCGATCTTGCTGCTGACCTGGAACGACAGACGCGTGGGGATGTTGGCCTTGATCAGGCCGGTGATCACGTCCACGCTGGGACGCTGCGTGGCCAGAATCAAATGGATACCGGCGGCGCGGGCCTTCTGCGCCAGACGGGCGATGAGCTCCTCGATCTTCTTGCCCACCACCATCATCAGGTCGGCCAATTCGTCGATCACCACCACGATATAGGGCAGGCGCTCCAAAGGCTCGGGCTGCTCGGGCGTGAGGCTGAACGGGTTGCCGATGATCTCCCCGCGCGCTTTGGCCTCATCGATCTTCACGTTGTAACCCGCGAGGTTGCGCACACCCATCTTGCTCATGAGCTTGTAGCGCTTCTCCATCTCGGCCACGCACCAGTTCAGGCCGTTGGCAGCGTGTTTCATGTCGGTGACCACAGGCGCCAGCAAGTGCGGAATGCCTTCGTAAACACTCATCTCCAGCATCTTGGGATCGATCAGCAGCAGGCGCACATCTCGCGCGTCGGCCTTGTACAAGAGCGACAGGATCATCGCGTTGATACCCACCGACTTGCCCGAACCGGTGGTGCCGGCCACCAGGCAGTGCGGCATCTTGGCCAGATCAGCCACGATGGGCTGGCCACCGATGTCCTTGCCCAAGCCCATGGTCAGCATGGACTTGGCGTCGTTGTATACCTGCGACCCCAGGATCTCGCTGAGTTTGATGGTCTGTCGCTTGGCGTTGGGCAGCTCCAGCGCCATCAGGTTCTTGCCCGGGATGGTCTCGATCACCCGGATGGAGACCAGCGAGAGCGAGCGTGCCAGATCGCGGCCCAGGTTCACAATTTGTGAGCCCTTCACGCCGGTGGCGGGCTCGATTTCGTAGCGCGTGATCACCGGGCCCGGCGCTGCGGCCACCACCCGCACGTCCACGCCGAAGTCCTTGAGCTTTTTCTCGATCAGGCGACTGGTCATCTCCAGCGTCTGGCTGTCCACGCCGGCCTGGTGCACCGGCGCGCTGTCGAGCAGATCCACCTGCGGCAGCTTGCTGTCGGGCAGTTCGGTGAACAGCGGCTTCTGGCGCTCTTTCGCCACACGCTCGCTCTTGGGCACATCGACCAGCGTGGGCTCGATCACCACCGGCGTGGGGTGGTGCTCTTCAATTTCCACCCGCTCGACCTTGACCACCTCTTCTCGCTCGCGCGCGGCCTTCTCGCCGATGCGCTGGTCTTCCACCGCCTCGCGTTTTTCGCGGCGCGCCTCGAACCAGCCGTCCAGCGTGTGCCCCACCTCCTCGGCCCAGTGTCCCCAGGAAAAGCGGAACACACGCGGCAGACACACCAACAGCAGCGCCAGCATGGTCAGGGCCGAGCCAGTGAACCCGAGCCATCGCGTGGCAAATGCGCCCAGGCCATGGCCCAGCACGCCTCCCGCATGGCCCGGCAACAACGCTTCGAGCCGGTAGAGACGACTCCACTCCAGCACCGCGCTGGCAGCCATCAAAGTGATCAGCGCCAGCCAGAAGAGGCTGCGGCGCACCCAGGGGCGCTGCCAGATGCGCAGATCCTGATCGCTGGCCGCATCGGTCCGCGTGCCGCGAAGCCAGCCGGCCAGGGTGGACAACCAGGCCCTCACCCCGACCAGGAAACACCACCAGACCGAAAAACCGAACAAGTAGTAACTCCAGTCGGCCAGAATCGCGCCGAGGCGGCCACCCCAGTTGCCCACCTCCGGGGCGGTGCCGGTGGTGCTCCATGCCGGGTCGGCCAGCGAATGGCTCAACAGAGCCAGCAGCCAGAACGCCAATGCGGCCGCACCCAGCACCAGGCCGATCTCCTGGGCAAAACGGGAAACGCCGACCTGCGGTTGACCCGCACGGTCGGCGTTGAGGGTGTTCAGTGAGTAGGTCATGGGCTGTTCAAATGTCCAGCAGCAAGCTTACCCCAAGCCCACCCTGATTCAGCCTCTGCAGAGGAGGCCACACGTCGGTGGCCCAACGGTTCAACCGAGGGAATTGAGCCGTTCCTTGATGATGGTGCTGCCATCTTCCGCCATCTCGATGAAGCCCCGGTCTTCCAGGTCCTTCATGACGCGGCTGACCATCTCGCGCGAGGCACCGATCATCTTCGCCACGTCCTGGCGCGAGACCCGGTCCTTGATGGTGAGCTGACCGTCCTTGTCGGGCTGGGCAAATTCGAGCAGCGCGCGCGCCACGCGGCCATACACGTCCATCAATGCGAGCGATTCGATCTTGCGGTCGGCATGGCGCAGGCGCTGCACCAGGCCCTTCATGACCGCATAGGCCATGGAGCTGTTTTCAGGAAGGCAACGGGCAAATTCGGCACGGCCCAGGATCAGCACATCGGTTTGTACCTCGGCCTTCACGGTGGCCGAATGCGGCTGGTTGTCGATCAGGCTCATCTCGCCCACATAGTCACCGGGGTTCATCGTGGCCAGAATCACCTCGCGCCCGCGCGAGTCGGTGGTCACCACGCGCGCACGGCCGGTGAGCACAATCGCCAGACAGTTCGACTTCTTGCCCTGCTCGACGATGCATTCGCCGCGCTTGAAACGGCGTTTGATGACCGCATCTGCAACACCTTCAGCCTGGGCCTGCGTCAATGTTGAAAAAAGCGGCACCCGGCGGATCAGATCGAGATTGGAAAGTATCGACATGCGTGTATTCCTTGTTCTGGGAAGCGCCTGCAGCGCCGTTTCATACAATGACCCGAAGTCATGGCCCCCTGCTCCGCAGGCTTCTGACCTGACGCACCAATGTAACCACCGACTCTAAACCACTTGCCCCTGAATTCGATGGGGACTTGCACCATGAAACACGCCAAAGTACTGATCCTGGGCTCCGGCCCCGCCGGCTACACCGCCGCGGTCTACGCCGCTCGCGCCAACCTCAACCCGGTGCTGATCACCGGCATTGCACAAGGTGGCCAGCTCATGACCACCACCGACGTGGACAACTGGCCGGCCGACGCCGACGGCGTGCAGGGACCCGACCTGATGCAGCGCTTTCAGGCACACGCCGAACGCTTCAAGACCGAAATCATCTTCGACCACATCAACGCGGTTGACTTCAGCAAGCGTCCGTTCGTGCTCAAGGGCGACAGCGACGAGTACAGCTGCGACGCGCTCATCATCGCCACCGGCGCATCGGCCAAGTACCTCGGCCTGCCATCGGAAGAAGCCTTCATGGGCAAGGGCGTGTCGGGCTGCGCCACCTGCGACGGTTTCTTCTACCGCGGCCAGGAAGTCAGCGTGGTCGGCGGCGGCAACACGGCCGTGGAAGAAGCGCTGTACCTCTCCAACATCGCGAGCAAGGTCACGCTGGTGCACCGCCGTGACACCTTCAAGGCCGAAGCCATCCTGATCGACAAGCTGATGGAGAAGGTCGCCGCCGGCAAGATCGAACTGAAATTGCACAGCACGCTGGACGAGGTGCTGGGCGACCAAACCGGTGTGACCGGCGTGCGCCTCAAAAGCGTGAAGACCGGCGACACCGAAGACCTCACGCTCAAGGGCTGTTTCATCGCCATCGGTCACCAGCCCAACACCGACATCTTCAAAGATCAGCTCGACATGAAGGACGGCTACATCACCACCCGTTCGGGCCTGCAGGGCATGGCCACCATGACCAGCGTGCCGGGCGTGTTCGCTGCCGGCGACGTGCAGGACCACGTGTACCGTCAGGCCATCACCAGCGCCGGCACCGGCTGCATGGCCGCGCTGGACGCCCAGCGTTTCCTGGAGCAGAGCGCTTCCTGAAGGCACAAAGATCCGCGAGACAGCTGATTGGCTATAATCGCGGGCTTTGCTGAGTTTGACCGGCCCGTCCGGCGAGTCAGCAAATTCGGGTTACCGCCACCCTTTCCTGGCGAGGTGAGGCTGTTTGGACCAGGCACGGAAGATCTTCCGGTCGCGGTCGGCAGCTGTTTGAATAGATCGGAGTGTCCTCATGGCACGCGTCTGCGACGTCACGGGCAAGAAGCCCATGGTCGGGAACAATGTTTCCCACGCCAACAACAAAACCAAGCGCCGGTTCCTGCCGAACCTGCAATACCGCCGTTTCTGGGTCGAGAGCGAAAACCGTTGGGTGCGTCTGCGCGTCTCCGGTGCTGCCTTGCGCCTGATCGACAAAAACGGCATTGACGCCGTGCTCGCCGACCTGCGCGCACGCGGTCAAGCTTAAGGAGAACCGAACATGGCAACCAAAGGCGCACGCGAGAAGATCAAGCTGGAATCCACTGCTGGAACCGGCCACTTCTACACCACCACCAAAAACAAGAAGACCACGCCCGAGAAGATGCTGATCAAAAAGTTTGATCCAAAAGCTCGCAAGCACGTGGACTACAAAGAAATCAAGCTGAAATAAGCGGGATCTCTTCCAACAAAAAGCCGCTGACACCCAGCGGCTTTTTTGTGCGCGGTTGAATGCCGTGCATGCATGAAAAAACCACCCCGCGGGGTGGTTTCTTCTGGAACGCTCGGGTTCAGGCGTGGGCCGAACGCAAGCGGATGGAGAAGTCGCGCAAGGCAGCGATACCGCTCTCTTCAGCCCGGCGGCACCAGGCCTGCAGGTCGGAAGCCAGTTGCTCACGGGTGGCGGTGGTGCTGGACCACAGGGCACGCAGTTCTTCGCGCATGGTCACCATCTTGTCGAGCACAGGATGCTCGGCGCGCACTTGTTCCAGCTGGGGTTTGATGTTCGCAGGAACCTTGTCGTCGTCGCGGTGCAGCCACTGGCGGGCCGACTGCAACACGGTGGCATCGCCCCGGCGTTGCTGCAGCGTCTCAAGCTCGCGCTTGCAGGCGGCACGCATTTCACGGGCATACCCAGCCATCACTTCGTAGCGGTTGGCGATGATCGCCTCCAGCGTTTTTTCGTCCGCCACCGGTTTCACAGCGCCATAAGCCATCTTGGGCGGCACCTTCTTGACCGAAGCCAGACCCACCGAGCTCAACATGGTGATGTACATCCAGCCGATGTCGAACTCGTAGGGCTTGACCGACAGCTTGGCCGACGTGGGATACGTGTGGTGGTTGTTGTGCAGCTCTTCGCCGCCAATCAGGATGCCCCAAGGCGACACGTTGGTGCTGGCGTCGGTGGCTTCGAAGTTGCGGTAACCCCACCAGTGGCCGATGCCGTTGATGATGCCGGCGGCCGTGATCGGGATCCATGCCATCTGGATCGCCCAGACGGTCACACCCAACACGCCGAACAGCGCCACGTTCAGGATGAGCATCAGGCTTACACCCAGGCGCGAGCGTCCGGTGTAGACGACGCGTTCGATCCAGTCGTTGGGGGTGTTGTGGCCGTAGCGGTCCAGGGTTTCCTGGTTCTTGGCCTCGGCCCGGTAGAGCTCGCTGCCTTCAAAGAACACCTTCTTGATGCCGAACACCACCGGGCTGTGCGGGTCGCCTTCGTGTTCACATTTGGCATGGTGCTTGCGGTGGATGGCGGTCCATTCCTTGGTGACCATGCCGGTGGTCATCCAGAGCCAGAAACGGAAAAAGTGGGACGCGATGGGGTGCAGGTCCAGCGAGCGATGGGCTTGGTGGCGGTGCAGGTAGATGGTGACGCTGGCGATGGTGATGTGGGTGAACACCAAGGCGACGATCATGGTTTGCCACCAGGTCGCGCCGGTCAACCCGTGCGCGAGGAACTGGATGAGGCCGTCCCAGAGGGACGAAAAGATACCGAAGTCGGAAGAAGACATTGATTTCCCAATAGACCGCCCAAGGCGGCGGATGGATACCGAGTGAGCTCCAGAACACCCGGAGCAGTAGCGCCCCCGATTTTAAGGGCGGGGGTGCCAAACACCAACCGGTATCCAGCCCCCGATGTGGAAACTACTGCCCCAGATCAAGCGAATTGGCAGCTTTTCAAGGCTTTTTCCGCCAGACGGCGGCAAAGAAGCCATCTGTAGCATGCCGATGCGGCCAGAGCCGCAGCCAGCGCCCTTCGTCGCCGTTGCACAGCGAAGCAGGATTCTGGACGTCGGCGGTGTCCAGCAAACCCGCCACGGGTACCGCTTCGAATTCGGCATGGGTCGCCTCGAACGCCGCACAGACGTCTTCGTTTTCCTCTTTCAACAGGCTGCAGGTCGCATAAACCAGTCGCCCGCCCGGCTTGAGCAAGCGAACCGCGCTGTTCAAAATGGCCAGTTGCAGTTCGGCCTGTGCCGCCACCGTCTGGGGGTTCTGGCGCCATTTCAGGTCGGGGCTGCGCCGCAGCGTGCCCAGGCCCGAACAGGGCGCGTCGACCAGCACCCGGTCGATCTTGCCGGCCAGCCGCTTGATACGGTCGTCGCGCTCGTGGGCAATCGCCACCGGATGCACGTTCGAGAGGCCGCTGCGCGCCAGACGTGGCTTCAGCGCATCCAGCCGATGACCAGAGGTGTCAAACGCGTAAAGCCGGCCGCTGTTGCGCATGGCGGCGCCAATGGCCAGCGTCTTGCCGCCGGCTCCGGCACAAAAATCCACCACCATCTCACCGCGTTTGGCGTCCAGCAGCAGCGCGAGCAACTGCGAGCCTTCGTCTTGCACCTCGACCTCGCCCTCTGTGAAGGCGGGCAGCTTGGCCAGTGAGGGTTTGCCTTGCAGGCGGATGCCCAGCGGCGAATAGGGTGTGGCCTCGCCCACCAGACCGGCCTTTTGCAGCGAGGCCAGCACGGCGTCGCGCTTGGCCTTGAGCAGGTTCACCCGCAAGTCCAGCGGCGCGGGCTGGTTCAGGCTGGCCACCAAGGCATCAAACTCGTTGCCCACCTGCTCGCGCAAGGCTGTGGCGAGCCACTCGGGCAGGTTGTGGCGGTGCTGCGCCATCAGATCGGCGTCCTTGACCGCGTCACAGTGGTCGAGCCAGGTTTTTTCGGGTTCGGTCAGCGCGCTCTTGATGAAGTCGCGGTCGCCCGGGAAGGCCAGGATCGCCAGCCGGCGCCACTTGGAGCCGCTGCCAGAGCGGGCCAACCATTCGAGCTTGAGGCGTTGGCGCAGGATGGAATAAACGGTGTCGGACAGCGTGGCGCGCTCGCGGGATCCGAGCGAGCGGTTCTCACGGAAATGGCGGGCGACGACGGCGTCAGTTGGGTGTTCGAACTTGAAGACCTGTTCGATCAGGATGGCGCTTTCGTCCAGGAGGGCTTTTGGGTGCATAGGCTGTATTGTCCCCCGCCCTGGGCCAGCCGCCGGGCCGCCCCCAAGGCAGGCCCAGCCCCCTCGGGGGCAGCGGACCTCGCGAAGCGGGGGAGCGTGGGGGCCCGATAATCGCGGGCTATGTCCGAACTTTCCCAACAGGTGCGCCGCCGCCGCACCTTCGCCATCATTTCCCACCCCGACGCGGGCAAGACCACCCTGACCGAGAAGCTGCTGCTGTTCTCGGGCGCGATCAACATCGCCGGCAGCGTGAAGGCGCGCAAGGCCGCGCGCCACGCCACCAGCGACTGGATGGAGATCGAGAAGCAGCGCGGCATTTCTGTCGCCTCCTCGGTGATGCAGATGGAATACCGCGACTGCGTGATCAACCTGCTGGACACCCCGGGCCACCAGGACTTCAGCGAGGACACCTACCGCGTGCTCACCGCCGTGGACGCCGCCCTGATGGTGATCGACGCCGGCAACGGTGTGGAGCCGCAGACGCGGCGCCTGCTGCAGGTCTGCCGCGCGCGCAACACGCCCATCCTGACCTTCGTGAACAAGATGGACCGCGAGGTGCAGGCCCCGCTGGACCTGATGGATGAAATCGAGCGGGAGCTGGGCATGACGGTGGTGCCCTTCACCTGGCCGGTGGGTATGGGCAAAACCTTCCGCGGCGTGTTCGACCGCCGCACCGACCAGATGCGCGTGTTCGCCGCTGGTGAAGATCGCCGTGGCGGCGACGAAGACGTGCTGGTGGGCCTGAACAACCCAGAGAGCGTGAAGCGCTTCGGCTCGGAATTCGAGCAGGCACGCGACGAGCTGGAACTGGTGGCTGGCGCATCGCCGGCCTTCGACGAGGCGCTGTTCCTCGCTGGCAAACAAACACCCATGCTGTTCGGCTCGGCGGTGAACAACTTCGGCGTGCGCGAGGTGCTCGACGCCCTCGTGGACCTCGCACCGCCACCCGGCGACCGCCCCGCGATCCAGCGCACCGTGCACCCCGACGAGCCCAAGTTCAGCGGCGTGGTGTTCAAGATCCAGGCGAACATGGACCCGGCGCACCGCGACCGCATCGCGTTTGTGCGTGTGGCCAGTGGTCACTTCGAGCGCGGCATGAAGCTCAGGGTGGTGCGCTCCGGCAAGGACCTGCGGCCGAACACCGTGGTGAGCTTTTTGTCCCAGCGGCGCGAGCTGCTCGACGAGGCCTTTGCCGGCGACATCATCGGCATCCCCAACCACGGCGTGCTGCAACTCGGCGACACGCTCACCGAAGGCGAGAACCTGCAGTTCACCGGCCTGCCCTTCTTCGCGCCGGAAATCATCCGCAGCGTGGAAGTGGCCGACCCGCTGCGCAGCAAGCAGCTGCGCGCCGGACTGACCCAGCTCGGTGAAGAGGGTGCGATCCAGGTGTTCCGCCCGGTGGCGGGCTCGGTGCTGTTGCTCGGCGCCGTGGGCCAGTTGCAGTTTGAAGTGGTGGCTCACCGGCTGGAGCACGAGTACGGCGTGAAGGCCCGCATCATGAACAGCCCCTACCAGGTGGCGCGCTGGGTGACCTGCGCACCCGAGGACGGCGGCGAGATCGAGCTCAAGAAGTTCATCGATGCCAACAGTCACCGCGTGGCGCTGGACGCGGTGGATGCGCCCACGCTGCTGGTCGACCACGCAGCCACGCTGCGCGCGGTGGAGGCGAACTGGCCGAAGATCAAGTTCCACGCAATGCGGGAGCACGCAGGACTGGTATTTGCCAAAGGGGTTTGAGCGCGGACTCTCACCCCAACCCTCTCCCAGGGGAGAGGGGGCAACACACTTCAGGCAGAGAGCAGTTGCTCGATCGCCCGCGGGTAGATGACGTGCTCCTGCGTCAGCACCCGTGCCGACAACGTCTCGGCCGTGTCATCCGGCAGCACCGGCACCACCGCCTGGTCCAGGATCTCGCCGTGGTCGAGTTCGCTGGTCACGCGGTGAACCGTGGCACCAGCGAAGCGGCAGCCCATTTCGATGGCGCGCTGGTGCGTCTTGAGCCCCGTGAACGCCGGCAGCAGGCTGGGGTGGATGTTGACCAGCTGCCCCTCGTAGTGCTGCACAAATCCGGGCGTGAGGATGCGCATGAACCCTGCCAGCACCACCAGGGTGGGCTCATGGCGATCGATCTCGGCCATCAGCGCTGCGTCAAAAGCCTCACGACTGCTGTATGCACCGTGGTCCAACGCAGCATTGGCAATGTCATGCTCTTGAGCCCATGCCAGTCCCTGTGCACCGGCCTTGTTGCTGATCACGGCCACCACACGCGCGCCGAAGCGCGCTTGCCAGCGCCGCTTGAGGGATGTCTCCACGATGGCGGCCATGTTGGAGCCGCTGCCGGAGATCAGAATCACGATGTTTTTGTTCACGCCAGACATGGCCGGGAAGTGTAATGACCTCAGACCTGCAAACCCCTTCAAGCAGCCGCCCGCGCGGCCACGATTTCATCCAGCGCCCGCTCTCGCTCACCGAGGCCCGAGTGCTCGGCACGCTCATGGAGAAGGCGCGCACCGTGCCCGACAGCTACCCGCTCACACTCAACACGCTGGTAACTGGCTGCAACCAGAAGTCCAGCCGCGAGCCGGTGATGAACCTCGCCGACGCCGCCGTGCTCGAAGCGCTGGACGCCTTGCGCGCCCTGCACCTGGTGCTGGAGAGCAGCGGCAGCCGGGTCACCCGCTACGAACACAACTTCATGCGCGCTGTGGCCGTGCCCGAACAATCGGCCGTGCTGCTGGGCATGCTGGTGCTGCGTGGTCCGCAGACCGCCGGTGAGCTGCGCCTGAACACCGAGCGCTGGTACAAGTTCCTCGACATCGCCTCGGTCGACGCTTTTCTGGAGGAACTGCAGGACCGCAGCGAAGACAAAGGCGGTGCGCTGGTGGTGAAGCTGCCGCGTGCACCAGGCGCGCGCGAACAACGCTGGGCGCATCTGCTGTGCGGACCTGTGGACGCATCCCTGCTGACCCAGGCCCCGCATCCCGCCAGCAGCGCCGCCACCGAAGACGAGCTGATCAACCTCACACGCCGTGTGGCCACGCTGGAAAACACCGTGGCCGCTCTGCAGGATCAGCTTCAAAATCTGAACGAACAACTCGGCTTGTCGCAGCCCGGACAGCCGTAAAACGAACGGTCGTGCCAAACTGCCCGGCGTTGTTCAATTTGCCGGCACATTTCCGTGGCGGCCACCAGGAGACACCCCATGGATTTGGCATTCACGCCCGAAGAGCAGGCGTTTCGCGAGGAGATCCGCGGCTGGGTCAAGGCCAACCTGCCCGCCGACATCGCCCACAAGGTTCACAACGCCCTGCGCCTGTCGCGCGACGACATGCAGCGCTGGGCCAGGATTCTCGGCAAAAAAGGCTGGCTCGGTTGGGGCTGGCCCAAGGAATTCGGCGGCCCGGGCTGGAACGCGGTGCAGAAGCACCTGTTCGAAGAAGAATGCGCGCTGGCCGGCGCGCCCCGCGTGGTGCCCTTCGGCCCCGTGATGGTGGCGCCCGTGATCATGGCGTTTGGCAACAAGGCACAACAGGAGCGCTTTTTGCCCGGCATCGCCAGCGGTGACGTCTGGTGGAGCCAGGGCTACAGCGAACCGGGCTCGGGCTCGGACTTGGCTTCGGTGAAATGCCGGGCCGAGCGTCAGGGCGACAAGTACATCGTCAACGGCCAGAAGACCTGGACCACGCTGGGCCAGTATGGCGAGTGGATCTTCTGCCTGGTGCGCACCAGCAACGAAGGCAAGCCACAGACCGGCATCTCCTTCCTGCTGATCGACATGAAGTCTCCCGGCGTCTCGGTGCGACCCATCAAATTGCTCGACGGGGAGTGCGAGGTCAACGAGGTCTGGTTCGACAACGTGGAAGTGCCGGCCGAGAACCTGATTGGCGAAGAGAACAAGGGCTGGACCTACGCCAAGCACCTGCTGAGCCACGAGCGCACCAACATCGCCGACGTGAACCGCGCCAAGCGCGAGCTGGAGCGCTTGAAGCGCATCGCCAAGGCCGAAGGCGTCTGGGACGACCTGCGTTTCCGCGACCAGATCGCCCTGCTCGAAGTCGACGTGGTGGCACTCGAAATGATGGTGCTGCGCGTGCTCTCGGCCGAGAAGTCGGGCAAGAACTCGCTCGACATCGCCGGCCTGCTCAAGATCAAGGGCAGCGAGATCCAGCAGCGCTACAGCGAGCTCATGATGCTTGCGGCTGGCCCTTACAGCCTGCCCTTCATCGAAGAAGCCATGGAAGCCGGCTGGCAGGGCGACTTCCCCGGCGGCGTCAACGCCAACGCGCCGCTCGCATCGACCTACTTCAACATGCGCAAGACCACCATCTACGGTGGCAGCAACGAAGTGCAACGCAACATCGTCGCGCAAACGGTGTTGGGATGATTCGCCGCCGGGCCGCCCCAAGGCGAATCGCACCCCCTCGGGGGGGCGGCGAGCCAAGGGCGAGCCTGGGGGCTCTAACTACTGGAGAGAACACATGGACTTCGATTTTTCCGATGATCAAAGCGCATTGCGCGAAGCCGTTCAAAAGTGGGTGGAGAAGGCCTACACCTTCGACCGGCACACCGCCATCGTGGCTGCCGGTGGCTTTGACCGCGCGGCCTACAACGAACTCGCCGAACTCGGCCTGGCCGGCCTCTACGTGAGCGAAGATGACGGCGGCATGGGCATGGGCCCCATCGAAGGTATGGTTGTGATGGAAGAGCTGGGGCGCGGCATCGTGCTCGAGCCGCTCGCCCAGACCCTCGTCACGTCGGGCGTGCTCGGCGGTTACGCGCCGGCCGATCTGAAGGCCGCGTGGTTGCCGCGCATGGCCTCGGGCGAAGCGCTGGTGGTGCTCGCGCACCAGGAGCGCAAGGCCCGCTACAAGCTCGACGTGTGCAACACCACCGCCACGCAGGCCGGCAGCGGCTGGACGTTGTCCGGCACCAAAAACGTGGTGCCCGCCGCCGACCAGGCCGACGCCTTTGTGGTGCCCGCCATGGCCAGCGGCAAGCTCGCCCTGTTCCTCGTGGAGCGCACCGCTTCGGGCGTGAGCACCCGCGGCCACCACACGCAGGACGGCGGCCGCGCCGGTGACCTGACGCTGAAAGACGCACCAGCCCAACTGATCACCACCGACGGACTGACCGCTCTCGAACACTGCGTGGACATCGGCATTGCCGCCACCTGCGCCGAAGCGGTGGGCGTGATGGACAAGACCCTGGCCATCACGGTCGAGTACATGAACACGCGCAAGCAGTTCGGTGTGGCCATTGCCAGCTTCCAGGCCCTGCGCCACCGTGTCGCCGACATGAAGATGCAGCTGGAACTGGCACGCTCCATGAGCTATTACGCCAGCCTCAAGCTCAACGCACCGGCGCCCGAGCGCCGCGCGGCCATGGCACGCGCCAAGGTGCAGCTGGGCACGTCCATGCGCTTCGTGGGTCAGCAGGCGGTGCAGCTGCACGGCGGCATCGGCGTGACCGACGAGTACATCGTGAGCCACTATTTCAAGAAGCTCACGCAGATGGAAATGTCCTTTGGTGACACCTTGCACCACTTGGGCGAGGTGTCCAGCCGCATGCAGGACACGGCCGGCGTGTTCGCCTGATCCGGCTTCAGCCCCCACGGCCCGCTACAAGCGGGCCGCTTTGTTTTCGCCACCCAAAAATCGATACGGAGACACCCATGACCACACGCCGCACTCTTTTCGCCCTGGTCGCCGGCAGCCTGCTGCTCGGTGCCTGCGCCACCGGGCCGCAAGGCGCCAGCCAGCCCCCCATCGTGTTCGTGCACGGCAACGGCGACTCGGCCTCCATCTGGCAGAGCACGGTGTGGCGCTTCGAGTCCAACGGCTGGCCACGCGAACGCCTGCACGCCATCGACCTGCCTTACCCGCTGGCGCGCGACGAGGACGGCAAGGCCCAGCCTGGCCGCACGTCCACCACCGAGCACATGGCCTACCTCAAGGCCGAGGTGGACAAGGTGCTGAAGGCCACAGGCGCGAAGCAGGTGGTGCTGGTGGCCAACTCGCGCGGTGGCAATGCCGTGCGCAACTACATCCAGAACGGCGGCGGCGACAAGACCGTGAGCCACGCGGTGCTGGGCGGCACGCCCAACCACGGCGTGTGGGCCACCAAAGGTTTTCGCGAAGCCAACGAGTTCTCCGGCACCGGGCCGTTCCTCACCGGCCTGAACGCGCCCAAGAACGCCGCGGGTGACGAAGTGACCGGTCCGGTGAAGTGGATGACCATCCGATCCGACAACAACGACAAGTTCGCTCAACCCGACGGCCTGTGGATCGGAGCCAAGGGCACACCCACCAACGTCACGTTTGAAGGCCCGGCGCTCAAGGGCGCGACCAACGCTGTGCTGGCGCGCGTGGACCACCGCGAGACCTCGTTCTCCCCCGCCGCCTTCGACACCACGTACCGCTTCATCACCGGCAAGGCGCCAACAACGCTGGTCCCGACTCAGCAGGCGCCCGTGGTGCTCAACGGCAAGATCACCAGCCTGGGCCTTGTGCCCACCGACCCGGCCAGCGGCAACTACGCCAACAACCTGCCCCTGCCAGGCGCACAGCTGGCGGTGTACGCCACCGACCCCGCCACTGGCGAGCGCAAAGGCGCTGCGGTGCACAGCAAGACCGTGGGCACCGACGGCCTCTGGGGCCCGTTCACCGCGCAGGCCGGTGTGCCCCACGAGTTCGTGATCACCGCGCCGGGTTACGCCACCACGCACATCTACCGCAGCCCCTTCCCGCGCAGCAGCGACCTGATCCACTTGCGCGCCGAGCGCATCCCGGCAGCCGACAAGGACGCCAGGTCCACCGTGACGTTCACCCGCCCGCGCGGCTACTTCGACGCCGAGCGCGACAAGATGGCGTTCGACGGCAAGGCCCTGCCCGGCGTGCCGCCGACCGGTGCCGGTGTGTCGAGCTCGAAGATCAAGCTGATGCAGGACGGCGTGCGGGCAGTTGCTGCTGAATTCAACGGCGAGAAGATCACCGGACGGACCTGGCCAGTGGCAGACAACCGCTTGGTGATCCTCGAACTCACCTATTGAGGCCGCTACGGACCTCAGGCGTGCAAGCGCGAGGTCTTGGGCAGGTGGGACATCAAAAACTCCATCTGGTCCGCCAGGATGCGGCGGTTGCGCAGAATGAAGTCTTCCCACAGGCTGGGCACATAGGGCGCATACAGCAGCCCCATGTGCGCCTGCTCGGGCGTGCGGTTGCCCTTGCGGTGGTTGCACGAACGGCAGGCGGTGACCACGTTCATCCACAGATCGCGCCCGTTCTGGCCCAGCGGCACGATGTGCTCGCGGGTCAGTTCTTCTTCGTGAAAATGCTCGCCGCAGTAGGCGCACACATTGCGGTCGCGCGCAAACAGCTTGCTGTTGGTCAGCGTGGGCCGCAGGTCAAACGGGTTGATGCGAGGCACACCCTGGGTGCCGATGATGGAGTTGACGTTGATGACGGACTGGCGCCCGGTCACCGCGTTGTGCCCGCCATGGAACACCGCGATCTCGGCCCCCATCTCCCAGCGCACCTCGTCCGCCGCGTAGTGCAGGACGGCTTCTTCCAGGCTGATCCACGACTGTGGCAGCCCCTGGGCTGAGAGCTTCAAAACCTTCAAGACGGACTCCTTTGTGCATGGGCATCACCGGAAAACAGGCCTGGACAGGCCCCACATCACCGGCAGGCAAGGCCTGCGGGCATGTATCGTCGTGTGTCAATATAGCGCGCTTTGATGACGCAGCCCGTCACACCGGCACATTCCACACCGCCAACGGGCCCGCAAGAGCACCTTCACCCACCGACCCGGCATGAAAATCTTTCGCGGCCTGCGTGGCCGTCTCCCCAGCAACCCACTGGCGGCCCGCGGCGGTTGCGCGCTCACCATCGGCAACTTTGACGGCGTTCACCGCGGCCACCAGGCCATGCTGGCGCTGCTCAACAACGAAGCCAGGCACCGGGGCGTGCCCAGCTGCGTGATGACGTTCGAGCCGCACCCGCGCGACTACTTTGCCGCCCTGCACCACCAGCCCGACCTGGCGCCCGCGCGCATTGCCACCCTGCGCGACAAGCTGCAGGAACTCGAACGCTGCGGCGTGGACGAGTGTGTGGTGCTGCCCTTCAACGCACAGCTCGCCGCGCAGACGCCGCAGGCCTTCATTGAAGACATCCTGGTCGGCTGTCTGGGCGTGAAGTACGTGCTGGTGGGCGACGACTTCCGCTTCGGCGCCAAACGCGCCGGCGACTACGCCATGCTGGACGCCGCCGGGAACCGCCTGGGCTTCGACGTGGCGCGCATGCAGAGCTACGAGGTGCACGGCCTGCGCGTCTCCAGCTCTGCCGTGCGCCAGGCGCTGGGCGCCGGACGGATGGACGAGGTGGCCGCACTTCTCGGCCGGCCTTACAGCATCAGCGGCCACGTGGTGCACGGGCGCAAGCTGGGCCGCCAGCTGGCCGAGAGCGCTCCCGGTCGTGGCGATGGTTTTCGCACCCTCAACCTGCGCTTTTCCCATTGGAAGCCCGCGGCCAGCGGCATCTTTGCTGTGCGGGTGCACGGCCTCGGTCCACACGCCGATTCGGCGCCCCTGCCCGGCGTGGCCAACCTCGGTGTGCGACCCTCGCTCGACCCCGATGACGTGAACGGCGGACGCGTGCTGCTCGAAACCCATTGCCTCGACTGGCCCCGGGCTATGGCCGAGAGCCTGCCCGGCGGGGAGGCCTACGGTAAAATCGTCCGCGTGGAACTGCTGCACAAACTGCATGACGAGCTGAAATACGACAGTCTGGACGCCCTGACCCAGGGCATCGCGCGCGACTGCGACGACGCACGCGCCTTCTTCGCCTCGCTGCACACCCAAACCCACCGCCAGACCACGCGCGACCGAATTTAGACCTCGCGTCTATCCGGTCGCTGCCCTTCGACAGGCTCAGGGCGAACGGTGTCTCCTTCTGTCTCCCCTCACTCCCCCGTTCGGGCTGAGCTTGTCGAAGCCACCACGGAACCTCCGCCATGTCTGAAACCACCCCCGCTGCCGCCGACTACCGCAGCACCCTGAACCTGCCCGACACCCCGTTCCCCATGCGCGGGGATTTGCCCAAGCGCGAACCGGGCTGGGTCGACAGCTGGAACGAAGGCGGCCTCTACAAACGCCTGCGCGACGCACGCGCCGGCGCGCCGCTGTTCGTGCTGCACGACGGCCCGCCGTACGCCAACGGCAAGCTGCACATCGGCCATGCGCTCAACAAGGTGCTCAAGGACATGATCGTCAAGAGCCGCCAGCTCTCGGGCTTTGACGCGCAGTACATCCCCGGCTGGGACTGCCATGGCCTGCCGATCGAAAACGCGATCGAAAAACTTCACGGCCGCAACTTGAGCCGCGACGACATGCAGGCCAAAAGCCGCGCGTTCGCCACCGAGCAGATCGGCCAGCAGCGCGAAGACTTCAAGCGCCTGGGCGTGCTGGGCGACTGGGAACGCCCCTACCGCACCATGGACCCGGCCAACGAAGCGGGCGAAATCCGCGCTTTCAAACGCGTGATCGAACGCGGCTTTGTCTACCGCGGCCTGAAGCCCGTGTACTGGTGCTTCGACTGCGGTTCGTCGCTGGCCGAGTTCGAGATCGAATACGCCGACAAGAAGAGCGAGACGCTGGATGTGGCCTTCGAGACCGACGACGCCGCGAAGCTCGCTGCAGCCTTCGGCGTGGGCGCCCTGCCCGCGGGCAAGTCCGCCTTCGCCGTCATCTGGACCACCACCGCCTGGACCATCCCCGCCAACCAGGCGCTCAACGCCCACCCCGAGTTCACCTACGCCCTGGTCGACACGCCCATGGGCTGCCTGGTGCTGGCCGAAACACTGGTTGAGAAGTGCCTGGAGCGCTTCGGCCTCACCGGCACCGTGATCGCCACCGCGCCGGGCAAGGCCCTGGGCGGCCTGAACTTCCGCCACCCGCTGTTTGACGTGGACGTTGGCTACCAACGCCTGTCGCCCATGTACCTGGCCGAGTACGTGAGCGACGCCGACGGCACCGGCATCGTGCACTCGTCACCCGCCTACGGCGTGGACGACTTCAACTCCTGCGTGGCACACGGCATGTCGGTCGACGACATCCTCAACCCGGTGCAAGGCAACGGCGCTTACGCCGCCGACTGGCCTCTTTTTGGTGGCCTGCACATCTGGAAAGCCGTGCCGGTGATCCTGGAGGCGCTCAAGGCCTCTGGGCGCCTCATGGCCACCCAGACCATCACCCACAGCTACCCGCACTGCTGGCGCCACAAGACGCCGGTGATCTACCGCGCCGCAGCGCAGTGGTTCGTGCGCATGGACGAAGGCGAGGGCGTGTTCACCAAAGACAAGGCGCCCAAGACGCTGCGCCAGCTCGCGCTGGAGGCCATCGACGCCACCCGGTTCTATCCCGAGAACGGCCGCACCCGCCTGCGCGACATGATCGCCAACCGGCCCGACTGGTGCATCAGCCGCCAGCGCAGCTGGGGCGTGCCGGTGCCGTTTTTCCTGCACAAGGACAGTGGCGAATTGCACCCGCGCACCATGGAGATCCTCGACCAGGCGGCCGACATCGTCGAGCAAGGCGGCATCGAGGCCTGGAGCCGCGTCACCGCAGAGGAAATTCTGGGTGCCACCGACGCGCCGCACTACACCAAGAGCACCGACATCCTCGAGGTGTGGTTCGACTCCGGCTCGACCTTCTCGCACGTGCTGCGCGGCAGCCACGCCAACGCCTACCCCAACGGCGCGTTCCACACCGAAGGCCCCGAGGCCGACCTCTACCTCGAAGGCCACGACCAGCACCGCGGCTGGTTCCACAGCTCGCTGCTGCTGGGTTGCGCGCTCTACGACCGTGCACCCTACAAAGGCCTGCTGACCCACGGATTCGCCACCGACGGCCAGGGCCGCAAGATGAGCAAGAGCCTGGGCAACACGGTCGACCCGCAGACCGTGACGAGCAAACTGGGCGCGGAGATCGTGCGCCTGTGGGTGGCCAGCACCGACTACTCGGGCGACCTCAACATCGACGACAAGATCCTCGCCCGCGTGGTCGACGCCTACCGCCGCATCCGCAACACGCTGCGTTTTCTGCTCGCCAATGTGAGCGATTTCGACCCGGCGAAAGACGCCGTGCCGCTGGACCAGATGCTGGAGATCGACCGCTACGCCCTGGCGCGCGCGGCGCAGTTCCAGGCCGAGGTGTTGGCGCACTACGCCGTGTACGAGTTCCACCCGGTGGTGGCCAAGTTGCAGGTCTACTGCTCGGAAGACCTGGGCGCGTTCTACCTCGACGTGCTGAAAGACCGGCTCTACACCACCTCGCCGGGCAGCCTGGCGCGGCGCAGCGCGCAAACCGCGCTGCACCAGATCACCCACGCCATGCTGCGCTGGATGGCGCCTTTCCTCAGCTTCACGGCTGAAGAAGCCTGGCCCGTGCTGGCCGGTGCGCAGAACCAGGGTTCGATCTTTTTCGAGACCTTTGCCAAGCTGCCCGAGGTGGACGAAGCGCTGCTCGCCAAGTGGTCGCGCGTCCGCCACGTGCGCGAAACGGTGAACAAGGAAATCGAGACGGTGCGCACCGCCGGCAGCGTGGGTTCGTCCCTGCAGGCCACGGTGAAGCTCACCGTGCCGGCCGACGACCATGCGGTCCTCGCCTCGCTCGGCGACGACCTCAAGTTCGTCTTCATCGTCTCTCAGGTGACCTTGCTCGAAGGCGATGCGAGGGTGGAGGTGATCCCGGCCAACGCCGCCAAGTGCGAGCGCTGCTGGCACTACCGCGACGACGTGGGTGTGGACATTGCACACCCCACGCTGTGCGGGCGCTGCACCAGCAACCTGTTCGGCGCCGGTGAAGCCCGCGCGGTGGCCTGATGGACAACACATCAACGCGCGGCATCTGGCCCTGGCTCGGTCTGGCCGCCCTGCTCGTGGCGGCCGACCAGGTCACCAAGCTGCTGATCCTGGCGAACTACCAGCTCGGTGAAAGCACCTTCATCACCAGCTTCTTCAACATCGTGCGCGTGCACAACCCGGGCGCGGCGTTTTCCTTCCTCGCCGATGCCGGCGGCTGGCAGCGCTGGTTCTTCACCGGGGTCGGGGTGGCGGCGTCGGTGTTCATCGTGTGGATGCTGCGAACGCACCCGGGCGAGAAGCTGTTTGCGTTCGCGCTGGCCTGCATCCTGGGCGGCGCCATCGGCAACGTGATCGACCGCGTTCTCTACGGCTACGTGGTGGACTGGCTGGACTTCCACTGGGGGTTTCTCAGCGGCCTGTTCCCGGGCGGACATTTCCCGGCCTTCAACATCGCCGACGCGGCCATCACGGTGGGCGCGGTATCGCTGATCCTGGACGAGATCCTGCGCTGGCGCCGCAGCCGGTGACGCGGCAGCGAGGCCCGGGCGGCCACACCGGCCGTGCAACGCGCTGGCCGGGCGTATAACTTCCGTTCATGAAACACCTGTTGGATCTTCTGGCGGCCATCGCCCTGCTCGTGTGGGGCACGCACCTGGTGCGCAACGGCGTGCTGCGTGTTTTTGGCAGCAACCTGCGACAGATCCTGGCTGCCAGCATGGGCAACCGCTTCACGGCAGCGCTCTCTGGCCTGGGCGTCACGGCCCTGGTGCAATCCAGCACCGCCACCGCGCTCATCACCGCTTCCTTCGTCGGCCGTGGTCTGATTGCCCTGCCTGCGGCGCTGGCCGTGATGCTGGGCGCCGACATCGGCACCAGCCTGATGGCGGTGGTGTTCTCCTTCGACCTGTCGTGGCTGTCGCCGCTCTTCATCTTTCTCGGCGTCACGCTGTTCATCTCCCGACAAGGCACCTCGGCAGGCGACTTCGGGCGCGTGCTGATCGGTCTGGGCCTGATGCTGCTGGCCCTGCGGCTGATTTCGAGTTCCACCAACGTGCTCACCCAGAACCCGGCGGTGCAGCTGATGCTGGAGTCTCTCACCAGCGACCTGTTGCTTGAAATTTTGCTCGGCGCCACGCTCGCGGTGGTGGCGTATTCGAGCCTGGCGGTTGTGCTGCTGGCCTCCACGCTGGCACTGCAGGTGGTCGGGCTCGATGTGGCGCTGGGCATCGTGCTGGGCGCCAACCTGGGCAGCGGCCTGCTGGCTGTGATCACCACCGCCAAGTCGGGTGTGAGCACGCGCCAGGTGCCGCTGGGCAACCTTCTCTTCAAGGTGTTCGGCGTGGCGATTGCCATCTGGTTGATCCCCACCTGGGTGCGTTTCATGCAGCCGCTGGTGCAGGACCCGGCCACGCTCACCGTGCTGTTCCACCTGAGCTTCAACCTCATGGTGGGCGCGCTGTTCATCGGCCTCACGCGGCCCATTGCCGCGCTGGTCAACCGGCTGCTGCCGCTGCAAGCCGACAAGGGCCCGCTGGACCGCCCCAACCACCTCGACCCGTCGGCTCTGGCCACACCCTCGCTGGCCATTTCGTGCGCGGCGCGCGAAGCCATGCACCAGGCCGATGTGGTGGAAACCATGCTGCGTGGCGTGGTCACGGTGATCAAGACCAACGACCTCCAGCTCGCCAAAGACCTGCGCAAGCTCGACGACACGGTGGACAGCCTGTACTCGGCCATCAAGTACTACCTCACCAAGATCTCGCGCCAGCAACTCAGCGAAGCCGAAGGCCGCCGCTGGACCGACATCATCAGCTTCACCATCAACATGGAGCAGATCGGCGACACAGTGGAGCGCGTGCTGCTCGACATCGAAGACAAGAAGATCCGCAAGGGCCGCGACTTCTCCGAGGCCGGCATGGCCGAAATCACCGAACTGCACGCGCGCCTGCTGGACAACCTGCGCCTGGGCATGAGCGTGTTCCTCAATGGCAATGTGCGCGATGCCCAGCGCCTGCTGGAAGAAAAGGTGCGCTTTCGCGACAAGGAGCGCGCCTACGCTGCCACCCACCTCGACCGCTTGTCCGACATGAGCCAGCAGAGCATGGACACCAGCGCGCTGCACCTGGATCTGATCAGCGACTTGAAGCGCATCAACTCGCACATCTGCTCGATCGCCTACCCCATCCTCGACAGTGCGGGCGTGCTCGCGCCCAGCCGGCTTCGCGAGCCGCCGTCGGCGGACGTCAGCCGCCTCTGACAGCGCCCGTGTCTTGCGCAGCGCGGCTGCGAAAAAGGGGGTGCTGTGCTACGCTGACCACCCGATTTGCGACCCGCTCAGGAGACAACCACATGCCCGGACTGCTGCCCCACATCGACCCCGACGGCCTGCTCGAGTTCTCGGTGGTCTACACCGACCGGGCGCTCAACCACATGTCCAGACGTTTCCAGGGCGTGATGACCGACATCTCGGCCATGCTCAAGCGGGTGTACGGCGCGCACTCGGCGGTGGTGGTGCCCGGCAGCGGCACCTTCGGCATGGAGTCGGTGGCACGGCAGTTTGCCCACGGCAAACATGTGCTCGTGATCCGCAACGGCTGGTTCAGCTACCGCTGGACGCAGATCTTCGACATGGGCAGCATCCCGGCCAGCCACACGGTGATGAAGGCCCGGCGCACCGGCGCGGGTGCACAGGCCGCGTGGGCGCCCGCACCCATTGAAGAGGTGGTGGCCACCATCGCACGCGAGAAACCCGCGCTGGTGTTCGCGCCTCACGTGGAAACCGCGGCCGGCATGATCCTGCCCGACGCCTACCTCAAGGCCGTGAGCGACGCGGTGCACGCGGTGGGCGGCTTGTTCGTGCTCGACTGCATTGCGTCGGGCGCGATGTGGGTCGACATGAAAGCCACGGGTGTGGACATCCTGATTTCGGCGCCCCAAAAGGGCTGGAGCAGTTCGCCTTGTTGCGCCATGGTGATGCTGAGCGAGCGCGCACGCGCCGCCATCGACGCCACGCAGAGCACCACCTTCGCGATGGATCTCAAGAAGTGGCTGCAGATCATGGAGACCTACGAAGGCGGCGGCCACGCGTACCACACGACCTTGCCCACCGACGCGCTCACGCGCTTGCGCGAGACGATGGTGGAGACCGAGGCCTATGGCTATGAGCGGGTGCGGCAGGAGCAGATTGCACTGGGCACGCAGGTGCGCGCGCTGTTGGAGCGCAACGGTTTCCCCAGCGTGGCGGCTTCGGGCTTTCAGGCGCCGGGTGTGGTGGTGAGTTACACCACCGACCCGGAGATCCAGTCGAGCAAGAAGTTTCTGGCGGTGGGTTTGCAAACCGCTGCAGGTGTGCCGTTGCAGTGCGACGAAGGTCCCGAGTTCAAGACCTTCCGCATCGGCCTCTTCGGGCTGGACAAGTGGCACGACGTGCCTTCGACCTTGCAGCATCTGGAGCGGGCGCTGGCTGAAGTGGCACCTCGGCAGGGACAGCCTGCTTGAGTTGAGGTTGTTGCTCGCTGAGCGTTGCGTTCGTCTACCTCGCGGGATCGGGGCATGACGGCGCTCTGCTCCGCGAATGTCCCCCGGGGCCTGCGGCCCCTCCTCCATTATTTCGCTGCGCAGAGCGCCATCACGCCCCGACCAGAGACGTGTGGGCGTTCGAACGTTGGATCGCCCGGGTGCTCGCGGCCTTGGAGCGTTGGGTAACCGACGCAGCGAAATAAAGGAGGAGGCGGCGCAGCCGCCGGGGGACATTCGCGGAGTCGGTTGCCCAACGCTCCAAGGCAACCAACCCCGCAGGCACGAAAAAACTCAGGGCAGCAAAACCGTGCAACCCGTCGTGGAACGAGCCTCCAGACTCTCATGCGCCTTGCGCACATCGGTCAGTGCAAAACGCTGGTCGATGCGGATCTTCACCTGATTGCCTTCCACCACCGCGAACAGATCGTCGGCCATGGCCTGCGTGCGTTCGCGGCTGGTGATGTGCGAGAACAAGGTCTGGCGCGTCACATAGAGCGAACCCTTGGAGCCCAGGATGCCGGGCGCAAACGGCGCCACCGGGCCTGACGCATTGCCGAAGCTGGCCATGAGACCGAAGGGGCGCAGGCAATCGAGCGACTTGTCGAAGGTGTCCTTGCCCACCGAGTCGTAGACCACCTTCACGCCCTGCCCGTTGGTGATCTCCTTCACCCGTGCGGCAAAGTCTTCGGTGCGGTAGTTGATGGCGTGGCTGGCACCGTGCTCCAGCGCCAGCTTGCATTTCTCATCCGAACCCGCCGTGCCGATGAGTTGCAGGCCCAGCGCCTTGGCCCACTGGCAGGCAATCAGGCCCACGCCACCGGCCGCGGCGTGAAACAGAACGAAGTCGCCCGGCTCCAACCCTTCCACTGGGCGGCAGCGCTTGAGCAGGTACTGCGCGGTCAGCCCCTTGAGCATCATCGCCGCGCCGGTTTCGAAGTCGATCGCATCCGGCAACTGGCACACGTTCATGGCCGGCATCACGCGCACGTCGCAGTAGCTGCCGGGCGGGTTGGCCGCGTAGGCCGCGCGGTCGCCGGCCTTGAGGTGCGTCACGCCCTCGCCCACCGCCTCGATCACGCCGGCGCCTTCCATGCCGAGTGCCAGCGGCATGGGAAACGGGTAGAGGCCGCTGCGTTGGTAGACGTCGATGTAGTTCAGGCCGATGGCGTGGTGGCGGATGCGCACCTGGCCCGGGCCGGGATCACCCACGTTCACGGTGTCGATGACCAGTTGCTCCGGGCCGCCAGCGGCGTGGATGCGCACGGCGCGGGATTCTTGTGTGCTCATGGAAGGTCTCCTCGTTGTTGAATCAAACCCTGCGAATGCTGCCACGAATGCGTGGGATCGCCTGAGCGACTGCGCTTCGTCCCCAGACAAGAGGCGGACAAGCCCGGGTTGCTACAGTCCAGCCGATGTCTCCCATGTCTTCGCACCGCCTCACGCCCGCCACCATCGCCCTGCTGCTGATCCCGCCGCTCATGTGGGCGGGCAACGCGGTGGTGGGCCGCATGATGCAAGGCGTGGTGCCACCGGTCACGCTCAACTTTTTGCGCTGGGCACTGGCCATGGTGATGTTGTTGCCGCTGGCGGGCTGGGTGCTGCGCCCGGGCAGCGACCTGTGGACGCATTGGCGGCGTTTTGCCCTGCTCGGCCTGCTCGGGGTGGGCATGTACAACTCGCTGCAGTACATGGCGCTCAAGACGTCCACGCCGCTCAACGTGACACTGGTGGCATCCAGCATTCCGGTGTGGATGCTGATCATGGGGCGCGTGTTTTACGGCGTACCGATTTCGCGGCGCGCGGCGCTGGGCGCCTTCATGGCGCTGTGCGGTGTGGTGGTGGTGATCGTGCGCGGTGACCTGGCGGGTCTGACCTCGGTGCAGCTGGTGCCGGGCGACCTGCTGGTGCTGCTGGCCGCGCTGGCCTGGGCCTGGTACAGCTGGCTGCTGGCGCGCCCACCAGCCAACGAGCCCGCAGCGATCAAGGCCGACTGGGCAGCCTTCCTGCTGGCGCAGGTGGTGTTCGGCCTGGTCTGGTCGGGTGCGTTCACTGCCGCAGAGTGGCTCACACTGCCTGCGTTGCCGGCGGGCGAAAGCGCCATCCAGTGGGGCTGGCCACTGGTGGCGGGTCTGGTGTTCGTGGCGGTCGGTCCGTCGCTGCTGGCCTACCGCAGCTGGGGTGCGGCCGTGGCGCGTGTTGGCCCGGCCACGGCCAGCGTGTTCTCCAACCTCACGCCGCTGTTCGCCGCGCTCATGTCCGCCACCCTGCTGCGCGAGCCGCCCCAGCTGTACCACCTGGCCGGCTTCGTGCTGATCGTGGGCGGGATTCTGGTGTCGTCACGAAGATAGAGACGATCCGGCGCCGGGCCGCCCCAAGCCGGATCAGCCCCCTCGGGGGGCAGCGACCCGCACAGCGGCGGAGCGTGGGGGCCTCAGACACCGGGCCAGCCGCCGGGCCGCCCCCAAGGCAGGCCCAGCCCCCTCGGGGGGCAGCGGACCTCGCGCAGCGGGGGAGCGTGGGGGCGTGGGGGCCCTTGGTTCTTCAGAAAGTGCCGGGGTAGGCTCCACCATCGGCCAGCACGTTCTGGCCCGTGATGTAACCCGCGTGCACGCTGCAGAGGAACGCGCAGATCGCACCGAATTCTTCCGAGGTGCCGAAGCGTTTGGCCGGGATGCCCTTGCGGCGGGCATCGGCGATCGCGTCCACCGACTGACCAGTCTTCTCGGCGGCGCCGGCCAGCGTGGTCTTGAGTCGGTCGGTGTCGAAGGCACCGGGCAGCAGGTTGTTGACGGTGACGCCCTGCGCGGCCAGCGGGCTGCGCGCCACACCGGCCACAAAACCCGTCAGGCCACTGCGCGCACCATTGGACAGCCCCAGGATGTCGATCGGCGCCTTCACGGCGCCCGAGGTGATGTTGATGATGCGCCCAAAGCCGCGCTGCGCCATGCCGTCCACCGTGGCCTTGATGAGCTCGATGGGCGTGAGCATGTTGGCGTCGATCGCCTTGATCCAGATGTCGCGATCCCAGGCGCGGAAGTCGCCCGGGGGTGGACCGCCTGCGTTGTTGACCACGATGTCAAAGGCTGTGCCGGGGCCATCCGCCACCGACAGGGCCGCCGAACGGCCCTCGGGCGTGGTGATGTCGGCCGCGACGGTGAGCACGGTCACGCCCGGTGCGGCGGCCTGCAGCGCTTGCCCGGCGGCTTCGAGGTCGCGCGCGCCGCGCGCCACCATCACCACATGCACGCCCTCGGCGGCCAGCGCCTGGGCACAGCCCAGCCCCAGACCTTTGCTCGCGCCACACACCAGCGCCCATTTGCCCTTGAGTCCCAGATCCATGAAAAGTCTCCTGAAAAAAACAATCAACTGGCACGGCCGAAGCGCGTCACCAGAAACACTCCGGAGAGCACGAGCACCGTGCCCACCACGATCCAGCCGTTGAACGGCTCACCCAGAATCACCACGCCCATGATGATGGTCGACATCGGACCCACCATGCCGGTCTGCGCCGCCAGCCCCGAGCCGATGCGCTCGATCGCCATCATCACCATGAGCACCGGCGCAAAGGTGCACAGCGTGGCGTTGAGCACCGAGAGCCAGATCACCTCGGGCGCGACGATCGCCGCGCTCATGGGACGCAACAACACGAACTGAACCAGACACAGCACACAGGCCACGCTGGTGGCCAACCCCACCAGCCGCATGGAGCCCAGCCGTTGCACCAGCTCGCCGCTGTACACAAGGTAGATGGCGTAGCTGATGGCGCTGCCGAACACCAGCGCAGCGCCCAGCAAAGCGTCGGGCCCTTGCAGGCCGGCCTCGTGGCCAAACACCACCAGCACGCCGCCATAGCTCACAGCCATGGCGAACGCCTGCAGGCCTGTGATGCGACGCTTGTAGATCACCCAGCCGAGCACCAGCACCAGCGTGGGGTTGAGGTAGAGGATGAGCCGCTCCAGGCTGGCGGTGATGTACTGCAGGCCCCAGAAATCCAGAAAGCTGGCGAGGTAGTAACCGGTGAAGCCCAAGCCCAGAATGCCCAGCCAGTCGTCGCGTGTGAGCGGCGCCTTCGCACCCCCACCCTGCCGGTAGGTGGCCCACCAGGCCAGGGCCAGGAACAAGGGCAGCGCAAACAGCATGCGGTACATGATCAGCGTGACCGCATCGACCCCATGCCGATAGGCCAGTTTCACGATGATGGCCTTGCCACTGAACGCAATGGAGCCGGCGGCCGCGAGCATCAATCCGGTGGCGAGGTGAGGTGTGGGGGCGGCGCGCATCGCTCGATTATCGGCATGGGGCAACAACCGGCCGGGTGACAGGGCCAGCCTCGCGCCGATCACGCAGGCGCTCCTGTCGCGCGCATGACTTCACGCTGACGAAGTCCTGTCTGCCGGTCCATGGTGCCGACAACTCCCTAACCTTTGAAACCGCCAGCCCGAGGCCCAGTGCCCGGTCGACCTGCCCATGCTTCACAGGAAACGCCCATGCCTTCAGAACACCGCGTCCGGCTCACCGAACACGTCAACACCCTGCTCAAGACCTTCACCGAATCACCCACCGGACAGACCGTTCTGCGCGTCAACGACACGCAGGTGGTGCTGCGCCCGCGCGACGGTGAACCCACACTGGTGATGCAGGCGCACATCTGTGCGCTGCCACGCCACAGCGGCCCGCGCGCGGCGCTGTGCGAAGCCCTGCTGCTGGCCAACACGCGCCTGGCCGACAGCGACCGCCTGGGCATCGAGCCCGCCGGGAACGTGGCGGTGTACCAGCGCGTGGTCGACATCGAGATCGATGCCGAGGCACTGGGGCACGAACTGTGGGACCTGATCGACGCTGCCGAACAGTTCAGACAGGGGCTGGGCCACGACTGAGGGCCCTGGCCGGTCTCACTGCACCGGTGGCGTGCAGGCCAGCACCTCGTCCATGGTGGTCAGGCCCTCGGCCACGCGCATGGCGCCGGCCAGGCGCAGCGGGCGCATGCCGTCGGCCACGGCCTGCTTGCACATCACGTCCAGGCGCGGCTCGCGGCTGACCTTGTCCTTGAACGATTCGGTCACCGTGAGCAGTTCGTACAGGCCCATGCGCCCGCGAAAGCCGGTCATGCGGCAATCGACACAACCCACCGGCTCGTAGGGCCGGTAACCACCGCTGATCTGCCAGGGCTTGACCAGCTCGGCCAGCGACTCGCGCGAGGTGGCTGCCTGGGCCTTGTCCTGCTGCGTCTTGCAGGCGGGGCAGAGCGTGCGCACCAGGCGTTGCGCGAGCACGCCCAGCACGGTCGCGTTGATGAGGTAGGGCGGAATGCCCAGCTCCATCAACCGCATCACGGCCGACGGCGCGTCGTTGGTGTGCAGCGTGGTGAACACCAGATGCCCGGTGAGCGCGGCCTGCACCGCCATTTCGGCGGTGGCGAGATCGCGCACCTCACCCACCATGATGATGTCCGGGTCCTGCCGCATGAGGGCGCGCAGGCCCTGCGCAAAGTCCAGGTCCAGGTGGGCCTGCACCTGGGTCTGGTTGAAAGCCGGCTCGATCATCTCGATCGGGTCTTCCACCGTGCTCACGTTCACCTCTTCCGTGGCCAGGCGCTTGAGCGTGGCATACAGCGTGGTGGTCTTGCCCGAGCCGGTGGGCCCGGTCACCAGCACGATGCCGTGCGGGCGCTTGGTGAGTTCTTCCCAGCGCTGCGCGTCGTGCGCGGCGAAACCCAGCGCGCTCAGGTCTTTCACCGTCGACTCGGGGTCGAAGATGCGCATGACGAGCTTTTCGCCAAACGCAGTGGGCAGGGTGGACAGACGCATTTCCACCTCTTCACCGCGTGCGCCCGCCACACCCGGGCGCAACGTCTTGATGCGGCCGTCTTGCGGGCGGCGGCGCTCCACCACGTCCATGCGCCCGAGCAGCTTGATGCGCGCCGTCATGGCGGTGAGCACGCCGATGGGCATCTGGTAGACCGGGTGCAGCACGCCGTCGATGCGGAAACGGATCACGCCCTGCTCGCGCCGCGGCTCCAGGTGGATGTCGCTGGCGCGCTGGTCAAAGGCGTACTGCCACAGCCAGTCGACCACCTGCACCACGCCCTGGTCGTTGGCGTCGAGCTGTTTGTTGGCCTTGCCCAGCTCCACCAGTTGTTCGAAGCTGCCGAAACCGCCGCTGCCGCCACCGCTCTTGCTGGCCGCGCGCACCGACTTGGCCAGCGCAAAAAACTCGGCGGTGAAACTGCTGATGGCCTGCGGACTGGCGAGCACCAGGCGCACGTTGCGCCGCGTCTGGCGCTCCACCTCGGGCACCCAGTCGCGGATGTACGGCTCGGCCGTGGCCACCACCACCTCGGTCGGGCTCACCTGCACCGGCAGCACCTTGTGGCGCTCGGCGTAAGCCGCGCTCATCACATCGGCCACCTTGCCCACATCGACCTTCAGCGGGTCGATGCGCATGTAGTCCAGGCCACTGCGCTTGGCCAGCCACTGGGTGAGCATCTCCACATCGAGCACATGGCTGTCGACCTTGCGCGCCATGGCCACCACCGACAGGCGCTGCAGCGGGTGCTGCGCGCTGTGCGCCGAAGCGCAGCGCGCCACCGTGCGCTCGGCCTCGGCACCAGAGATCACGCCATCGTCCAGCAACCACTGCACCAGCGTGCGCCAGTCCAGCGGACCGTTGTGGGTGGTGACTTCGGAGGACTTGGCAGATTGTTTCATGGTCGTTTCAAGCAACGGGTTTGAACAGCTTCATCCACTTGACGGCGGGCAAGCCCCAGCGCTCCTGCACCACCTCGGCCCGGGCCAGCAGTTGCAAACGCGTGGGCCGGCTGGGCGTGCGCTGGGCCAGCACCACGGTGTTGCCTTCGCGCGTGGGCTTGAAGGCCCAGACAGCATCGTCGCCAAAGGCGGCGCACAGGCTTTGCAGCGATTGTTCGTAGCTCGCATCGCGCCCGAACAGGTTGACGGTGAGGCAGCCGTCGTCGGTCAGCGCATTGCGGCAGTCGGCATAGAAGTCGGGGCTGTCGAGCACGGGCGCCGCGGCTTCATGGTCGTACAGGTCCACCTGCAACGCGTCGTAGGCACCCAGGTGGTCGGCCCGGCGGATCTCTTCGCCCGCATCGGCAAGCACCACGCGCAGCTTGGCGCCATCGGCGGGCAGCTTGAACCAGCTGCGGCACACGGTCACCACCTGCGGATTGATCTCGATGGCGGTGGTGTCCATCCTCAGTTTCTTGAAGCAGAACTTGGTGAGCGCGGCGGACCCCAGGCCGAGCTGCAGGGCGCGGCGTTTGCTGACCGAGTCGGGCTCCACAAACAACAGCCAGGCCATCATGCGCTGGACGTAGTCAAGCTCGATGTCGAACGGTGCGTCCAGCAGCATGGAGCCCTGGATCCATTCGGTGCCCAGGTGCAGGAAGCGCACTTCGCTGTCTTCGGAGATCGTGACCTCGGGCAGTTCTTGCGTGGTGCGCCGCTTCAGCGCTGCGGCGTTGGCGCCGGCCTTCACGTGGGGTTTCCTCGTCGGTGTGTCATGGTCTTCAGGTTTCGTTCGAATGAAATCATTATGGGCACTCGGAACGCTCGGTAGTCTCCGGCTGCTCCTGTGGCGCAAACGGGGTGGCCGACTCCGCGAATGTCCCCCGGGGCCTACGGCCCCTCCTCCTTTATTTCGCTGCGTCGGCCACCCCGTTCACGCCACAGGATTGGTGTTCGAAACGTGGGCGCGATGACACCTTGTCAGCTCGTTGCGCCGGTGCGCTCTGCGCAGCGAAATAAAGGAGGAGGCGGCACCAGCCGCCGGGGGACATTCGCGGAGCAGAGCGCACCGGTGCAAC